>NZ_WQGD01000016.1:0-102085 GCF_013034475.1 Ruegeria sp. HKCCA6837 | reverse complement strand
GTGCAATATCTCCGAGATCACAAAGCCGCTCGTGCAGGCCATCGGTACTGATATCCTGACGCGCATCGATATCTACGGGGTGACTGAATTGTGGATTTGCGTGCCAACCGAAATAGACCGAGGTTTCGCGTAATGCACGCGGCGCCAGAGATTGCCCTGCATGAGGTGCGTTTGTATCTTCAAACGGGATGCCCAGTACGGCCAGATCTCCAGACCGGACGTCGCCGATTGCTTTGGTCTGAGAGCGCATGAACGACAGATGCCCTGCCATGCGCGGCAACGGGGCCGAACGTAGAGGCATCAGCCTGCTCCTTTCTCAAGACGAGCTGTGACCGCTTGCAGGATCGCCAGTGCAGCGCGGGTTTCAGCCTTGCCACGGTTGTCCAGTTCCGGGGCAAGCCCAAAAACCGCAGCCGCGATGGTATCGCCCGGGGTGGCGTCAATTTGCGCGATCATTTGTGCTGGTGACATTCCCGTCAGGCGATGCGGGTGCGATACCCATTTGCCCGCAAGCTCTTGTAAATCCACAGACAGGATGACCGGTTGGGTGCGGGGCAAATGGCTCACTGCGCCGCCATTGACCCCAATGATGGGAACATCCGCACCTGTGACCTGTCTTGCGGCGACGTCAAGCGCTTCCAAACCGCTGGAATCGCCGCCTACCAACACCATGCGGGCACCGGTTTCAAGAACCGATTCACATTGCGAGGCAACTGCGAGAAAATGCTTGTCAGGTTCTAGCGGAAAGACGTTCACGTCCCCAAGGTCAATTGCATTCGCGGGTGTTACTGTGGGGCAGGACGCATACCGAAGCTGGCGCGCGAGATAGCGTTGCCCTGCCGATGGCCGGGCGAGATTGTCACAAAAATAGCCTGCAATCGCGACCTGACCGGGCACGAGATCTTCCAGATCGCCAATGGATGCGCCCAGAAAACTGGGGATCGCGTCAAACTGTATTTGCGCCGCTTCACTCATTGTGCAACGCCGCGTTCAGGGTTTCGATCGCCGCCAGTTCCGACATTCCCCTGGTGTCGCGCGCAGGCGCAAGGCCGGTGATCACAATCGCCTGCCATTTACAGGACATGGCACCAATGACGGAAACCAGCGTTTCAGGTTTCATCCCGCCGGGATTTAGGCCGACGCTGCCAGCTGCATGCCCCAGATCAATGACCGATATGTCGATCCACAAGACAGCGCGCTCGGGCGTGTCAGAATAGTCGCCGTGCCCTTCATCCAACTGCCGCGCGGTGCGCCAATCCATCTTGCGCTGGCTGATCAGATCCCAGACACCAGCAGGTTGATCGCCGTTCAATCCCACCCAGATCGTGTTGGCTGTTCGCGTCGCGATATCACGCCGGGCCAACGGCATGGCCGCGACAACTGGCAGATCAGGCAAGGCCCCCAGCACACCCGAGGCGACATCAGACGCGCCACCCAAGACAACGGGTACAACACCGTGATCCACCATTTGCGTCACAAGTTGTTCCAACGCGGCAGGCCAATCCCCTGACAGGTCCAGATTGCCAAGATCCCGACCATCTACAGGCAGTCCGATCCCAAGTTGGGCAGTCATTTTGCGCAGCGCATCGGGTGCCAGAGAGGTGCCGGATCGGGGCCCGGTGTTAACTTCGCTCGGAACGCCCATAACCCCAACACAATCAGCCTTACATTGCGAATGAATGCCAAAAGGAAGGTCCGCATAACCAGCTGTTATCATTTGTTTCCGCGCGCTATTCATTGCCAGACGCCTTCGTTATTTGCGATTTCCAATTGCGCTCAAACCGGCTATAAAAAGCGACGGATTTGCGTCGAAAGGTCTGCCTATGCCCGACAAGCCCCGATCCCCTGACGCCAATGGTGGTGTCGAAGCGGTAGAGCGCGCATTGCGTGTGCTGGACATCTTTGAGCCGGGCGATGCAGGCCTCTCTTTGAAGGAGGTTGCGGACCGCAGCGGGGTCAACAAGGCGACAATTCTGCGTCTGAGCGTGTCGCTTGAAAAGTTTGGTCATATTACGCGAGACGCCGAGGGTCTGTTTCACCTCGGGCCGTCTTTGTGGCGTCTTGGATCCGTGTTTCGCCAAAACCTGCGGATGGGGCCAATTGTGCGACCGGTGCTTGCGAATTTGGTGAATGCGACCGGCGAAAGTGCGTCGTTTTATGTGCAACGCGGCAACTCTGGCGTGTGCCTCTACCGGGTCAATTCGCCAAGGCTTGCGCGGGATCACGTTCAGGAGGGCGAGATCATTCCGCTGAGCATGGGCTCTTCGGGTCAGGTGCTGGATGCTTATTCCATCCGGCAGGGAAAACAGGCGGCCAGCATCCGAAAGGCCGGGTATTATCTCAGCCTTGGTGAACGCGATCCTGACGTCGCCGGACTGTCGGTTCCTGTTCTTGGGTTCGAAGATGAATTGCTGGGCGCGATCAGCTTGTCCGGCCTGCGCGTCCGCTTCAATGACACAGCCGTCGAAAAGTATCGCGCGGCGGTCCTTGATGCCGCCCGCCAGATTCGGGTGGAGTTTGGCGAAAAATAAGACCCGCATCATTGTGCCTTGTCTTTCCGACGCCCGATCATCTGCACACCGATAAGCGCCGTGATGGACACGACAATCAGACAGGTCGAGATCGCCGCGATTGTCGGATCAAGCTGATCACGCAGTGAATTGAACATGCGCCGGGTGATTGTGGCGTTTTCCCCGCCCGAGACCAGCATCGAGATCACAACCTCGTCCAGCGACGTGATAAATGCCAGAAAAGCCCCTGTCTGGATCGAGAATTTCACCTGCGGTACGGTGATTGTCCACAATGCGTATGCACGGGACGCCCCTAAGCTGCGCGCTGCAAGCTCCTGATCGAAATCATAATTCTGCAATCCCGACATCACCGTCACGATCACGAATGGCAGCGCCAGCGCAGTATGGGCGATCACGATCCCGGTCAGTGTGTAATTGAGCCCCAGCTTGGCATAGAGGCTGAACACTCCAACAGCGATCAGGATCACTGGCACGACAATCGGCATGATCACAAGGATTTGAGCCGCGCTCCTGATACGAGGCGCAGAGCAATGCAGACCATAGGCACAAAGTGAGCCCAGGGGCGTCGCGATTGCCGTGGTCAGCGCCGCCGCGATCAGCGAGGTCTTTGTTGCGCTCATCCATTCCGGCGACGTGACATAGGCCACGTACCAGCGAAACGAGAGCGATGTCGGCGGGAATTCCAGATAGGATGCCCCCGAAAACGACATCGGGATAACGATCAGCGTGGGCAGGATGAGAAAGAACAGCACAGCAATGCCGACCACTGTCAGCCACAGGCCGTCGATTTTACGTTGTCCGACTTGTTCCATTTTCAGATCCTCAGCGCATAAACAGTTTGTCGAGCCCGAAGACACGGTTCATCAGCCAGATCATCGCCAGCGCCAGCAACAGCAGGACCACGCCCAGGGCTGATGCGGCCCCCCAGTTCGAATAGACTGTGATGGTGCTTTCGATACGCTGCGCCAGCATCTGAACCCGGCCACCGCCCAGCAAAGCCGGTGTGACAAAGAACCCAAGCGACAGGATGAAAACCAGCACGATGCCGGCAAAAAGGCCCGGCAGGGACATTGGGAAAAATACCCGCCAAAAGGCCCCGCGCGGGCTGGAACCAAGGCCCACGGCGGCTCGGACCAGGTCGCCGTCAATATTGCGCATAGTGGCGTAGAGCGGCAGAACCAAAAAAGGCAGCATGATATGCACCATGCCAATGATGGAGCCGGTCAGATTGTGCGCCAGTTGCAGCGGTTCTTCGATAATGCCAAGTGACATCAGCGACGAATTGATGATCCCATTGCGCTGCAAAAGCACCAGCCACGCATAGGTCCGCACCAGAACCGAGGTCCAGAAGGGGACCAGCACAAACACCATCAGAATGGCCGCTGTTTTGTTCGGCATCTTTGTCAGCCAGTAGCACAGCGGGTAGCCGAGAAGGACGCAAATCACCGTCACGGCAATGCTGATCTGAAACGTGACGACAAAGGTTCGCCGATAGAGAGCACTACTAAAGATGCGCGTGTAATTTTCCGTGCTCAGTTCGCCTGCCGCATTGAAAAACGACAGCGAAGACAGCCAGAAAATCGGCAGGAAGACGACGATCAAGATCGTCAAAACCGCAGGCATCGAAAGCCCAAGAAACGTCAGTTTTTCGCGGCGTTCTTCGGATTTGAGCGTGCTGGCATTCTGAAGAGTCCCAGCACCTTCATACGTCTCGGCGATACTCATGCCACATGTTCCGGTACGATGATCGTATCTTCGGGATGCAGGGCAAGGCCGATTTGCTCTCCCTTCGACGGCAACCCGGTTTGGCCCGCGCGATTGGCAGGCACACGCACATTGATCTGACCAGCGCTGTCGTGCTGAACGATCACTAGAACGCTGTCGCCCTGATAAATGATGTCATGCACTTGGCCGGACAGGTCATTGGCGGCGTCTGGCACCGCGCCTGCTGTGACTTCCAGCAACTCGGGCCGGATGATCAGACGATGGCCTCCGCTGCCCAGCGCAATAGGCGTATTGGATTTCAGAACGCGCTCGCCAAGCTGCGCCGTGTCATTCGCTACACTAACCGGCAGGGAAATGGATTCCCCGATAAAATCCGCCACAAAGAAACTATGCGGCTGGCGATAGAGCCGCTCAGGCGTCGCGATCTGTTCGATCCGCCCATGATTGACCACTGCAATCCGGTCCGACATCGTCAGGGCTTCGCGCTGGTCATGGGTCACGTAAACGACAGTTGCATCCAGCTTTTCATGCAGCGCCTTCAATTCGATTTGCATATGTTCGCGCAACTTCTTGTCGAGCGCTGACAACGGCTCATCCATCAGAATGATCTGCGGCTCAAAAACCATGGCGCGGGCAAGGGCCACGCGCTGTCTTTGTCCCCCGGATAATTGCGTGATGCGCCGGTCGCCATAACCGCCCAGCTGCACGGTCTCCAGCGCGCGCTCGGCGCGGGCCTTCTGATCGCTTTTGGACACCCCGCGAATTTTCAACGGATAAGCCACGTTTTCTGCGACCGTCATGAACGGAAACAACGCATAGCTTTGGAACACCATGCCAAGGCCGCGCTTGTGGGGCGGCGTTGCAATCATTTCCTGTTCGCCAAACCGGATCGACCCGCCATCAGGACGCACAAATCCGGCCAGCGCCATCAAAAGCGTCGTCTTGCCGGAGCCTGATGGCCCCAGCAATGTCAGGAACTCGCCCGCGGCGATGTTCAAAGACACGTCATTCAGCGCTTTGACCGATCCGTAGGCCTTGCACAGGTTGGATATATCGATGGGAAGGGAGTGGGCTGCAGGTGACATGGGGGCTCCTAACCTGACAAAAATGGGCGCAGCACAAGATGTGCCGCGCCCAGATATTTTTTACTGTTGGATCAGCGTGTCAAACTCTTCGGTCAACTCGCCCAGCTGGCCGATGTAAAAGTTCGGATCGACCAGAAGCTGCTTGCCATAGTTGTCGGGATGTGTGTTGACCTTCACTGCCATCTCATCCGAGATTATCCCGGTGCCGAAGGCACCCGAATTCACCGGACCCAACGGCATGGTCACCGCCAGCCTCGCCTGTGCTTCGGCGCTCAGCAATTCGTTGATAAGGCGCATCGCGTTGTCTTTATTCGGAGCCCCCTTGGGAACCAACAAGCAGTCCACGTCCATCGTGCCGCCATCAAAGGCATAGGCCACATCAATGCCCGACGCGATCACGCTTTCTACGCGGTTATGGCCCATATGGATCACGTCCACTTCGCCGTCACGCAGCAACTGCGCCGATTGCGACCCGCCGCGATACCAAACGGTAACTTCGGGGGCAATCTCACCCAGCTTGTCCCATGCGCGCGCCTTGCCCTCATTCGTGGCCAACGTGTCATAGATCTCGGCCATCGGCACACCATCCGCCATGAGCGCGGCTTCGAGGTTATAGTTCACCTTGCCGTGCATACCGCGCTTGCCGGGGAAGTTTTCCAGATCCCAGAACTCTGCCCAATTGGACGGGCCATTGTCGCCAAATGCATCCTTGCGATAGGCAATCACCTTGGTGAAGTTGATGAAGCCGATGTAATTGTCATGGATCAGCTCTTTCGGAATGCCTGTGGTGTCAACAATCGAATAGTCGATCGGCTCAAGGCTGCCTTCCCGGCTCAGGGTTTCACACGAAGGCAAATCCTGTTCTGTAACGTCCCATGCAACGGCACCCGCCGTGATCTGCGCGCGCACGTCCTGAATGCCGTTTGTCGTATCTTCCTTGACAGTGATATTCAGCGCACCAGCGGCAGGTTCCAGCATGGCTGAGCGCAAGGCATCCTGAAACGAGCCTCCCCAGGACGCAAACACGACCTCTCCCTCGGCAAAGGCAGGCGAAGCAATGGCCAGGCCACCTGCCACTAGCGCCGTGGTGAGCTTCAGTTTTTGGTTATCTTTCATCATGTCAGGCTCCTCCCGAACTGTTGGTTGGTTTGTGGCTTCGCGACATGCGCGGCTCCACATAATCATTCGCAATCGTTTCATCTAGCAAAACGTCATTTCAGTTTTACTAGAGCTGATGTTGGAATTGGTCAAGGATTCTTTTGCCCCGTAGGATTCACACTCCCGTTTCCTGAGCATCAGAGCCTGGAAAATCTCGCAATTCGCGCATTGGTGCAGCATTCATCTGGGTTCGATCTTGCACATATGGCGTCTGAAGCGATCTTCGTCTGACCCGAAGTTAACTGCCACCGATTGAAGCATTTGGTGGAACGTGCGGACCGCAAACTCTCACTCGCTTTGCGTTGATCCGCGAATTTGAGTGGCAGCTTCTTGACAGTATGCGCCAATTGATCCTGACGACAGAATTGGTCAATTTGGGCTCAGCCCCGACCTCGGATGCGACGCAGCATCCCGTGATATGGAGGCATCGTCAACGTCAGGTTGTCGTTGTGGGAGGGCATGGCGGATCGGAGGATCAGTCATGGAAACACCAAACTTACCGGCCATTCGTGCGCTTCGCCCGGCTTGGAACAAAGGGCGCATCGTTGGGCAAAAACGGCCACTGAAACCAAAACACGTCTGGGCAATCCGTGTTCGACTTGAACTCGCCGAGAACCATCGGGACCTGGCGCTGTTCAATATGGCAATCGACAGCAAACTGCGTGGCTGCGATCTCGTGAAGATGAAAGTCGTCGACGTGATGGCGTCCGGCCAGATCAAGGAACGAGCTTCGGTGTTGCAAAGCAAAACGCAGAAGCCGGTTCGTTTTGAAATCTCCGAAGGCACACGCGCCTCGGTTGAAAAGTGGATGGAAGATGAGCTCATGGTCGGCTCGGAGTACCTATGGCCGGGTCGTTTCCATGAACGCTTGCACATCTCGACACGCCAGTACGCCCGGATCGTCCGGGATTGGGTCACGTCGATCGGTCTGGAGGCCAGTGCATACGGAACGCATTCGATGCGGAGGACAAAAGTCACACAGATCTACAAGAAGACCGGCAACCTGCGGGCGGTCCAGCTGCTACTTGGGCACACCAAGATGGACAGCACCGTCCGGTATCTCGGTGTTGAGCTGGAAGATGCGCTTGCGATCGCAGAGGCCATTGAAATCTAACAACTTGGGCCGTCTTCGCGGACGGCCCAAACAAGACCTTGGCGAAATCTGCGGCGAACAGCGACGAGGAGCCCAGAGCGACGGTCTTCTTGCGGAGCAGGCAAGGACATCGCTTTAAAGTTTCAACTGACACGGCGTATTAGAAAATTCAGAAAAAACTGCCCGTCAATCCTGCGCGGCTCGTAGACAAGCCTTCTTCCTGGCGAAAGTCCTTCGGGCAGTTTGACGCTTATATTGACCTTATAGGGTGTCGCCTGCCCGAAATGCGAACTCAATGTGAAGCGCAATTTCAACTGACCGGAGTCATCGAATTTGCCAGTGAAGTCCCTAAACCAAGGCCCTTCGGCCGCAAAGCCTTGGGCAGATAGCAAGGTCAGCTTGTCTCCATTGCGATTGATGCGCAAGGCTGCAAGTGGCTCGATTTTTCCGGGGAAATAGGCCTTGTCGGGCCGACTGGTTGTTTGCCAATAATCATCGTCCCATCTGCGTCTGATTAAGACAATGTAGTCACCATCAAAAGTCGCGAAAGACGGCGCGACCAACTGATTACAGACTCTTCCTTGCTCTCCTCGAAGTGCGGCAAGAGTTTCACTGGTCTCGAGGCTCTCAGGCGTCAGTCCAAGATTCTCTCTAGCGCTGATATACCGAGAGAAAGCAGATCTCGTGCGTGGGCCCGCAACACCGTCCGCTGTGCCAGCGCTGCAGCCAACGCGATTTAGCTCAGTTTGTATATCACGGATCAGGCTGCGCGTCTCTGTATCATCCTTCGCGCTTTGAGGCGATGTCGGCACAAGAGCTGCTACTTTGTCTCGCGCAGTACTACTGTTGCCCGGCACTTCGTCCTTCTGGTGCTCAGCAAGCAAGTCGTCCCGCAACGAAAGGGCGAGCGCGACTGCAAAATGATCCCTTTCGCCTTCGTATCGCTCCAGAAACATCTCGATCGCATCAAGCCTTCCGAGCGAACGCGCAAGTTCAAAGTCCGCATAAATCTGGTCTTCGACACGCTCAATTTCTTCCTCTGGCGTCGAGCCTGCAGCCGCATCTGGAACAAGAAAAATGTCTCTGGCGGGAAGCGAGCCATAAGTAAATGGCTCCTGATAGCCTTCTGTCAGAGTGTAAACCCTGTCGCGGACTCGCCGAAACAACTTGCCAATCTCAAGTCCGGGTTCCTCGATGTGGTTGAGCAGAGCCTGAGCATAGGGGCTGTTGCGGCCATCGCCGTCAAGCGCCAGCGTTCCGCTCCTTGCAGCATATCCAACCAACACACCTCCCGGATCGATACGTGCAAGTCCGCGTCCAATTGAGCGGGTGCTGTTTGTGCGCTCCATAGTCGCGAGGAATGGATTGTTGCGGCAGGCGTCAACCAACACGATCTTCAAGCCGGGTGCGCCCGCGATGGAGCTAATCAATGTGTTGAGGCGGATTGCCTCGAGTTCGATGTCACGGTCGCTCCGCAGTTCCGCACTGACAGGGATCAGGAAGTTCGTGTTGTCCAACTCGATGCCGTGGCCGGCGAAGTATACGATGACCGACTCGGCGTTTTTTGCCTTTTCTCCAAAGTCACGTATGGCAAGGCGCATGTCGCGGTAATCCAGATCAAGACCTGTTGTGACCTCAAACCCGATCCTGCGCAATGCCTCTGCAATGTCGATCGCATCATTCGACGGGTTTTTGAGATTGCTGACATGTTGGTAGTTCGCATTGCCAATTACCAAGGCAACTTTGTCCGCCAGCACCATCGCAGGCAGAAAACAAAACACAACTGAGAACAGGATACGCTTCATGTGAAATATCGCCGTTAACGCGTCTACCATATGAACGTTTCCACACTTTCGGAATTCAATCAATATGACCGGCGTGGACAAGCTCTAGCTCGGCTTAGGCCGCATAGCGGAGTTCGGGATTGACACGACGAAGGTTCGTTTCCCGCCCATTGCGCCAGTTTCGGCATGGACCATTCATATGAAGTACGAACTCGGAGCCGCCTTGCGGCGGGACAGAAAGATGCTCGCTTGGGAAGCTATCTAAACGTCAGCTTCCGCATTTCCTGCGAGCATGCGTAGCGACTGCAGCGAACTTCCACTTCCCGCGCTTCGTGCCGTACTTCAGCCCCCTACCCGTCCCGATCTAGCTTTAACCAATATCGCGTGTACCGGAGTTCACCCGTTCGGATCAAAGCGCCCTTCTCTACCAGGTTCTGGAGATCCCGCGTTGCTGTGGCGCGCGATGTTCCCGTGATCGAGATATAGTTCTCAGCGCTCAATCCCCCTGTGAACCCATCCGGCCCAGCCTTGAACAAACGGGCGATTACCTTGCTTTGGCGAGTGTTGAACTGATCACGGTACCGATCATAGAAGTGCGTCTTGGAAATAAAGAAACCAACCCGCTCAAGCGTCACCTGCTGTGCTGTAAGGACAGTTTCGGCAAACCAGACGAGCCACGGTGTGACTTCCAGCGTCTTTTGATGGCGTTCGAGTTGGTCGTAGTAAGCCTTCCGCTCTCGCTCGATCGTGAAAGCAAGGGCAATCAGACTTGGCTGACCGATATTCTGGGCCAAGGACTTTTCAGCCAGCGCCCTACCCAACCGGCCATTGCCGTCCTCAAAGGGATGAATGCTCTCGAAATACAGATGGCTCAAACCGGCCCGGATCAGTGCGCGCAATGGTTCGGGACCATCCGGTGCGGTCCGGTTGAACCAGGCTACGAACTGGTCCATTTCAGCCGGAACCTGATGTGAAGGTGGAGCTTCGAAATGCACCGTTGGGCGGTCGAGCCTGCCTGAGACGATTTGCATCGCATCCTCATGGCTCCGGTATGATCCAATCGTTTCCAGATGCCTGTCATGGGACAGAAGCATGTCATGCCACCGAAACAGGGTGTCGTGTGACAGTGGTTCCGAATAGTTGGAATAAACATCCACCATCATTTCAGAAACGCCCTGCTCGCGCGGTTTGGATGGATAGCTGTCGGGAGCCAGTCCAAGATGTCGGCGCAAGGAAGATTGCACGCTGAGACGATCCAGCATCTCACCTTCGATCGCGCTGGTCTTCATTGCTTCTTCGCTTAGCAGGTCGATACGCAATTGATCTCGATCCGATGTGTTCACATGATGAACCGCTCCAAGAACTTCCCCTGAGGACAACAGGAACTGTTGCTCGTATGGTTCGAGTCTTGCGGCGTCGTAACGAAAGGTAGGCCAGTCAGGGTTCTGCCAGTTCCACATCGTGAGGTATAAGCTTCCTTTCTATAACTCACTATTTATGGTTGCGTGATTTATAGAGGTCAATCCTATAGCTCACCTTTTTCAGACCCTTCGATCCAGTCATCACTTGGAGGTGTAATCTGAAAACGGTAAATTTCATCCTGTTTCCCCAAATTTACGTAGCATTGGATGTCCGCGAGAGCATTGCCTTTGGAGACAATTCGCCCTTTTCGATCTTGGCCAGCAACGAAATCAGGTAAGCCCCTGGAGATTGTATGTTCTCAGCACGTTGAAAGATGTATCCGAGAACAATGAAGCGAATAGCTGGGCCAAAAGTTGATTTCATTGCATACCAGGTTTGGCCAAGCCGTAGATACTCGGCGATATCATCCATAAGCCGATCACAGTGGTGCTGATCTTTTGCAAAGCGTAGTTCTGAGCATAGCCGTGGAAAACTGCGCTCCATTTGGTCTGGAGAAACCTGAATCTGAGAAAGCTTTTCTTTCTTAACTTCCGGATTCAAAGAGTCCTCTTTGTGCCCCTCAATTTCACTGTCACTGGCCCTCAAATTTTCTGTATCAGTCTGTGTTATCTCGGAGATTTCCACAGAGATTTCTGCCAACAGCTCGCTGAGTACATTCGCATCTGGTTTGCGACGCAGAGCATTGCGTACGGTGGTCACCAAATCAGAGATCGCGGTGTCATTTGCTACGAGTTCCTTAAGGCGCGCCAGAGCGGCGGAAACTTTGTCACGGAGTACAGTGAACTCGAGAACGCGATCAGCATGCCTCTGGGCTTCCTGAATGAACTCAGCGTGCCGTTCAGACAAAGGCATCAAGGAGAGCCCAGTTGCGGTGACCACCCTGCCCTGGCGATCCCGGCGCGCCCATCGCTTACCGTTTGCGCTCATGACGCGGCGGATAAGTCCAAGGTCCACCAGCGTCGAGATATGACGCTCAACTGTCTGCACGCTGACATGAGTTCGTTTGGCTATCGCCGCGTTGGACGCGAAACAGATGTGATGATCATCCTGGTCCGCAGCAATCTGATCACCGCCCATAAAGGAAACCATCGCTCTCAGGACATTGAGAGTTGTGGATTTTAACCCAAGAGGTTCTCTGGCCTCTTCAACGGCGCGAAGAAGTATCCATTTTTTGGGCGTACTGTTCCCCTGCCCTGCCGTTCCCGACAAGGTCGCTCCAATTGGAGCCAATGCTGTTAGTGTTTTCATGATTATCTATCGGCAGACAAAAATTACCCGTTCGCTCAAGAGCGTTTTTTCTTGTGTGGCGATTCGGGTGCTGCTAGATTCTAGGTGTCTAATCTAAGAATTGCGCTTTGCGCAGCAGCCCTCGAAGCTCCGGTTTCGGGGGTTTTGTTTGTTTGCCTTCCTCCTTTCTGCTCGTCCTCAGTTCTTTTTCTTGGCGTTTACAGCTGTAAACTCAGCGTGTGAGCGCTTAATGATTTCAGCCATGTTTTCGTCCAACCAGCTAGCGAAGCCAGCGTTAGCTCCGGTCCTTTTGACCGAAACAGTTAGTGATCCGTTGGTAGATTTGATTGTAACGCCTTCGATTGGGTTGAGTTCGGCTGCACCTTCTCTTTGTCTTGCACCGCGTTTGGCAGCTGCTTTTAGGAGCATTTCCAGCCGATCATCTGACGACATCGATGGCTCAATGGTTGCAAGAAGATTTGCAGCTTCATCTTCCGCTAGCTTGCCTGCAACGAAGTGCTCTGCAAGCACGGTCCATTTTGGGCGGCCTGATTTTGGGGCTGCGCCGATCATGTCACCAATCTTTGCAGGAACATGTTGCGTAATTTTTGTCAGGTGAGACAGCCCTGATTTCGAAACGTTCAATACTTGCCGCACCGTTGCCGTGTCATGCCCGGAAGTCAGGATCGCCTCGGCGAAACGTGCTTTCTCGTAGAAGGAAAGATTGCGCCTCGCAGCATTCTCAAGCCCTTTGGCGAGAAGCGCTGAAGCATCGTCGATATCCTGAACATTGGCGCGGACTTTAATACCAAGTTCACGACAGGCTTTGAGCCTCCTCCGTCCATAAATTGCCTCGTATCGACCGTCGGATTTCGATCTTCTGACAAGAATGGGAACTTGTTGGCCACCGTCTTGTATACTCGACATCAAGCTTTCAAAACTATCGTCTTCTTCGTCAATGTTTACAGCTGTAAACTCACCGAGCCTATCGGCAGGCCCCCAGTCGTCGATCAGAGCAGGGTCAATTTCCCTGATTGCGGCAAGAGAGCCCTGAAGCGCACCAAGAGCAGGGGCATTGGGTTTTGGAGTTTTATCGATGGCCTTGGGGCCAGAGCGCGCGATGGTGTTTGCGATCCCCGACATCTCCTGAAGCGACTTTCTAGCCATTAGCTGCGTCCCCATGCTTGATGGATCATTTGCTCTACCTCAGAGCCGATCGCATCCATTGAGTTCTTTGCCCGATCATAAGTTGCGCGTGTCATTTCTGACCGCACGACTTCGTAAATTGATTGTTTGAGCATTGTGGCGTCACTGACCGCGGTGCTTTTGAGGGCTGTGGCTGACATAACGCGATCCTGAAACAGTGCCCGCATGAACGAAGCCAGTTGTTGAGACGGTACGTCTGTTGGCTCGTCACGCGTTATCAGGAATTTGAAGTTGTCGTATTCGAGCGTAGCGCCGGCATCTTCAATGACTGCCATGTAAGCACCAGCGAGTTCGAGAAATTGAGCCGTCGAAGACACGTCCAGCATCGAAGGTGTAAGTGGCACAAGCAATGAACTGGCGGCCGCCATCCCAGCAATTGTCAAGAATCCTAGCTGAGGTGGGCTATCAATCAGAACAAGGTCAAAATCTCCTTCCACCTGGGCCAGGGCATTCCGTATTCTTGTAAAGAACGGATGGTCTGGGTTGGAGTGAACGGCAGATTCTGTCTCAAATTCGGAAAGAACAAGCCGTGACGGAGCCACAGAGAGACCGGGGAAGTACGTCGGAAGCACGACGTCCGCCATATCTACCGGATCTTCATATCGAATAGCATCGTAAATCGTCAGCCCGTCAAACTCTATTTCGGGGCTTATGCCGCACATGGATGTAAGAGAGCCTTGAGGATCCAGATCAACAGCCAGCACACGGTAACCGCGAAGCGCAAAATAGTGAGCCAAGTGAATTGTTGTGGTGCTCTTACTGCTGCCGCCTTTGAAGTTCATCAACTGCCAGACTTGGAGCTTTTCTCCTTCAGTCCGGCGAGGGACATAGCGCCCTTTTTTGCGTGAGGTTTTCTCAAGCGTTTCGCGAGCCTCCCAAAGTTCTTGGGCAGTATAGTAACGCCTACCGCTGCGTACGTCATTCGGTTCAGGAATCGTTCCCTCTGCGTGGACTTTGCGCATGAATTGACCTGAGACTCCTAAGAGTTCAGCAGCTTCTGGCGCTGCAAAATTTCGCAGTGATTTGGTGTTGTCGGGGGCAAATGCAGCAAGTAGATGTTCCCGGATAGCCGAGTTTAATCTCTCAGATATTTCCGTGGCGAGTGCCGATGGTCTTTCTGCCGCAAGTGGTGTCACGGGAATCATGTAGTTGCCTCAAATTAAAGAATGTGGTCATTTTTGCGCCACTTGAGATAAACAGCCGTGATTCATAGCACTAAGTCAAGGATTTTCGCCTATATTGTAGGTTTTCCAACGCGGAGGACTACATACGCTTTGCATCAGAGCAGGGTGGTTTACAGTTGTAAACTCGGTTGAGCGGGATCATGGGTTCTTTCAGTCGATGAAGTTCTAACGTAGGCATGCGAAGGCATTCCTGTAAAACTCCTCCCTATGCTCCGCTTTGAGTAGAACGCCTCTAGCATGGAGTTGGAGTGAAGGCCGAACGGCTTTTGGCGCAAATTGCGCAATTGGGAAGGGCAGGGAGCTAGTTGAGCTGATTGGTCAAATTCTCTCACCAACAATTTCGTTATCGAGTTTTCTGCGATACCAACTTCGTAACAATACTTCTGCGCCAGTACGGGAGTACGATGCGGTGAGAATGGCATGGCGATCTGGGTCAGATACACCGAGCTCAGCCCGTGCGCAGAGGAAAACACGCGAACATTCCGGCTAGAGTCAGCCGCTCGCCAATTGCCCAAGAAATGGCATACCGTGAGGGCGGGGTTTCGGGAATTGTGCGCCTGTAAGTTGCGACGGAACACGGAACTGTCCTCGATCCAGTGCAGCTGTGCTTGCGCGGCGCGGCTTTTGACGCAAGTCTCTACCGTCATTGGATTCATATGGGATCACAGACATGATCCGTGTGTTCACGTCCCATTAGCGTCCATAAAACCAGCTTGCTCGAATTAGTGATTTTGGGCTCCTCAATCGTTGAACAGACGGTCTCGTTGGCATATATTGCCAAAAAGGAGGCTTACGCCATGGTAACCCGCAATGTTGTACTTACAGAATCGCAGGATCAACTGGTGCAGAATCTGGTTGCGTCCGGTCGATATCAGAACGCCAGTGAAGCGTTGCGCGCCGGCCTTCGGCTTTTGGAGCGGGAAGAAGCGGGGCTGGAGTCTCTCAAACAAGGCTTGCAGGAGGGTGTAGCGCAGGCTCAGGCCGGAGATTTGGCAGAAGGCAGGGGTTCGGATGCGATCCGTCGTGCCTTTGCAAGGGCACGAGCCAAGGCGTGACCAGACCCTTTCGACTGACACGCCGCGCTGAATCCAGCCTGGTGGAAATTGCCCGATGGACCATCGACAAGTTTGGATCGCATCAAGCCGATCTTTATGAACAAGAACTAATAGCGCGCTGTCAGGCCATCACAGAGGGCAGGGTGGCCAGCCGAAGTTGTTCTATATTGGTCGAAGAGGCGGCGGATCTCAGATATGTGCGCGCAGGAGAGCATTTCCTGGTTTATCTGGATCAGCCGGACGCGGTGATCATTGTTGATATCCTGCATTCCCGTTGCGATCTGCCGCGACATGTTTCCGCGCTGGCCACGTTAACAGATGCGACAGGAAACAAGACATAGGCACAGCAGCCGGAGTTTCCCTCAAGCGGGGATTATTAAATAGTCAGTAACTACTCACCCCAGTAGATCAGTCGCCGGGTTATCCGCGATGTCCACATCGTCGTAGTATTTCTGCGCCTGGGCCATGGAGCGATGCAGGGAGAGGCGCATCGCGGCCTGGATCGGGGCGCCGTCCAGCGCGGCCTGGGTCAGGAAGCCCGAGCGCAGCCCATGGGGGGAAGCGAACCCGTCCGGCAGGCCCGCCAGTTTCGCCCGACGCTTGACGATCTGCGCGATGGCATCCGGGCTGAGGCGGCGGGTTAACACCCGATCGGCTTTTGAAACAGGCCGGAACAAGGGGCCGTCCTGAATCTCACCCACCTCGATCCAATGGGCCAGCGCTTGGGCTGCGCGGCCTTTCAACACCAGCCGCGGCGTTTCACCTTTGGTTGTCGTCTTGGTCTCCAGCAGTGAAATCCAAACCAGGCTTTTCTCGTCGAACTCCTTCAGCGAGACGTCTTCAAACATCAACCCGGTGATCTCCGAGCGCCGTCTACCACCCGAAGCCCAACCCAGCATCAAGATGGCGCGGTCGCGGCAATCCCGCCGGGACCCCCGACAAGTGGACAGCAACTGCTCGAGCACATCGCGGGTAATCGGTTGCTGCGATTTTGGGGCAGGGGGCCGGGCGGCGGCGCGGCGCGCCTTGGCACGGGCCTGCTTCACCTGCGGCGCATCAAAAGGGCTGGTCAGGTTCTTCATTCGATGAAAGGCCAGCCAGGAGGCGATGCGCCGGTCCAGCGTAGAAGGGGCCGGGCAGGCGAGGGACTTGCGTAGCCCTTGCGCGATCAACATCTCGGCACTCTGACGCGCGACATCCTCGGGCGCGGCATCTCCCAGATCGCGGGCGTGATCGAGAATGAAGGCCAGCGCTGTGGCCTCGCTCTCGGGCCAGTCCAACGGCACTCCGAACCGTGCTGCCTTCCAGGCCGTTACATAGAGCAAATCGCGCTCATAGGCCCTGAGCGTGTTGGCGGGTGTGCCGCGGACATAGAGATCGGTCAGGGCGTCCTGGTCAGACTGCGACAGGGCAGGGGAGGGGGCGGGGAGATAGGGCTCAGGGGTGCTCATACGGCCCACTCTGCGCCCATTTTCCCGCAAAATCAATTATACTTGATAAGGGATACTTATCGAGTGTAACTTGAAACTGATAGCGCAACAAAAGTAACGAGCAAAAGTAACAGATTTTGCGCGTAAAGTAGGTAGAGGGCTTGCGGAATAATAAAATCGGAGGTTCTGTCGCAGGTCTGTAAACCAATTGGCATCGACATTGCGCTGGAACCGTTGGCAAACTAAATGAAATGAACAGATATTTTGCCACTGAATTGCCTTTCTGGAAGTTTGCCAGAAACACGCTGATCGTCAGTTGCCTTGCGTTGTTTCCGCTGTTGGCCATCTTCGTTTTGCGCACGCCGGGCTTTGCGACGCACCTCCTGAACAGTGGTCCCGCGTTTGTTCGGTTTTTGCGTCAGGTGGTGACGAATGGGTTGCCGGTCGTTTTCCTTTTAAATTATCTCAGCTTTTTTCTTTTCGCCGTTGGGGTAAGGGCGCGGGGCAGGGGGGCCATCCCGGCCCGGTATCTGCTAATTGACCTGCTGCTACGGGCCGTCCTGTTCATCGCGCTGCACGCGCTGATCTACGCGCTTTCGGCAGACTGGTTCGGGTCTTTCGGCGGTGATCCCGTAGTGGCGTTGCGGGTAGTCGGTCCGACGCTGGTACGCTCCGCCTACTTCGAGAACATCTCAGGCGTTTACCTGTACGCCACGCTGGTCGGAGCGCTGCCGCTATACCTATCCGTCGTTCAGAGCCAGATCGCCCACGGTACTGGATTTGCAGCCCAACTGGCACGTCGCGTACCTGGGCGCGGCGGACCTGTGACATTGGCCCTGCTACTGATGGCGGTGTCAGTGGTCGTTCTGACCACCGCGGCGGCGCTGATTGTCCGTTTACAGTCGGTTTGGGGCTGAAGGGTCAGAACGCCCTGCGTATCGCGAAGGAGACTGCGTAATCGCGTTCAAGCTGGGGCCCATCCAGATCTTGATACACAGGGATCACGCCCTCGATACCCAGGCGCGTGCCCGCCAAAACGCCCGACCCCGGCACAAGGTAATTCACTCCGATTCCGATACTCAGAAACTGGCCGCCGCGCAGGGTCGGATCAGCGGTGGGCACCATGCCTGGGTTCAGGCGCGCATCCGACCCGTCAATGTTTTCCACGATGTCGCCGACCACCCGCAACGAGGAGCTGAACTGGTCATTCCAGCGCCGTGCACCCCAAACTGTTGCTGAATAGACGTCACCCAAGGTGTAACCGGCATCATTCTCACCCATCCGGATCACGGCGGCCAGCTGGGCGCCCCAAGACCAATCCGCGTTCTGGCCCGTATAGGTGACGCCCGGCAGCAGGTCGTAGGTGCCTGAACCCAGTTGCATGGGGTAGGGCAGCAGCTGGTCCGGCCCAGCTGGCGTGGTGTCGGTCTCGTCTATCGAGCCAGTCGGCAGACTGAGGCCAAGAGATAGTTCCAGCACCTGCCCGTCGGATTTGTAGATATCATATCCGCCGATGATCTTCAGATCGCCAAACCCCTGTGCCCTGGTCTTAAAGGTCTGGCCCATGCGGGTCTGGTGCTTCATCGTCTTGCGGGTATAGGGCAGCATCGCCATCACCGAGATCTCGTCGGTCACACCGTACATCAGGCCGACCATCGCCATGTTCATGCTCATGCTGAGCGGCGCGATCGGATACTGCGACAGAACGTTCGAGGTAGACAGCGACTGCGTTCCGGTACGATTCCCGTCCATCTCCATGTTCATGTAAGAGAACACAGGCATCAAAACACCCTCGGGTGGATGCATACCGCCAACGACACCCGTTGGCGGCACCGCGTCGGGGCGCATCATCCTGGACATGCTTCCCATACCTGACATGTTGCTGGAGGCTTGCGGGTTCATCGCCACGTTGTCAGCCGGACGGGTTTCCGGTTGGGCCATGGCAGTTGACCCAAGGCTCAGCCCCCCAGCCAGTATTACAGCCTGGAGGCGTTGCCAGACGCACGTAATCTTGCTGTTGCTCCGTGTCATGATGCCCTCGTGTTCGTTTGTTTCCTGAGTCCCTGCCCTGAAAACAAAGTGTTCGGTACGTCCATCGGTGAAGTCGAAATGGTGGGGGTCTCCAGCGCTGGAAGGTCAAGGCCGCCGGCCAGATTTGCGCTCGTCAAGCATGCATCAGCCGAAGGGGGTGCGGCAATAATGCGCTTGACCCTCCAGCGCTGGATTGTCGGACAAGGCCGCAAAACCGGAAATCCGGAGGGATTGGAATGATACCGGAAATCGGGCAGTTCGCCCTGGCGCTTGCCCTGGCCGTGTCCTTGGTGCAAAGCGTATTTCCCTTGATTGGAGCAGCACGGAACAATGTCATGTGGATGCGATCGGCATCTGCGACCTCGGTCCTACTGACAGCGCTGGTTGCTATCGCCTTCGCCGCTCTGATGTGGTCCTTCGTGGTCAGCGATTTCACTGTGCTAAATGTGGCCAGCAATTCTCATTCGCTGAAACCGATGCTTTTCAAGGTGGCTGCGACCTGGGGTAGCCACGAAGGGTCGCTGCTGTTGTGGATTCTGATATTGGTGATTTTCGGGCTGGGTGTGTCTCTGTTGGCTCGGAACATCCCACTGAAACTCAAGGCGCGCACTCTGGCAGTGCAGGCCTGGATCAGCGCGGGGTTCCTGTCATTCATGCTGTTCACCTCGAACCCGTTTGACCGGGTGTTTCCGGCACCGCTGGATGGTCAGGATTTAAATCCGCTGTTGCAGGATGTCGGCCTGGCTATGCACCCGCCGTTCCTATACCTGGGTTACGTCGGCTTCTCTATCGTATTTTCTTTCGCCGTGGCTGCCCTGATTGAGGGGCGGGTCGATCCGGCATGGGCGCGGTGGGTCCGACCCTGGACATTGGCGGCCTGGGTGTTTCTGACACTTGGTATCGTTCTGGGCAGCTGGTGGGCCTATTACGAACTGGGTTGGGGCGGCTGGTGGTTCTGGGATCCGGTCGAGAATGTCTCGTTTATGCCCTGGCTTGCTGGCACAGCGCTGTTCCATTCGGCCATTGTGACCGAAAAGCGCGGCAGCTTCAAAAGTTGGACGATCCTACTGGCCGTTTTGACCTTCTCGTTGTCCTTGTTGGGGACATTCATTGTCCGCTCAGGCTTGCTTACATCGGTCCATGCGTTTTCGGTCGATCCCGAACGCGGCATTTACATCTTGGCGCTGTTGGCTGTCGCGATCGGTGGTTCATTGACGCTGTTTGCCATACGCGCACCGGAGATGGAGGGCGGCGGTCTTTTTGCCCCGATCAGCCGCGAGGCCGGTTTGCTTATTAACAACCTGCTGCTGGCCACCGCAACGGCGACGGTTCTATTCGGTACGCTTTATCCGCTTTTGCTTGAGGCTGTGACAGGTGAAAAGATTTCGGTTGGACCACCTTATTACAACGCCAGTTTCGTGCCGATCATGCTGGTTCTAGTCGTTGTAATGGGGATTGGGCCGCTGTTGTCATGGAAGCGGGCGGATTTGCGCGGTGTTCTGTCCCGGCTCAAATGGGTGGCCGGGGTTAGCCTGCTCGTAGCGTTGCTTGTGTGGTATCTGGATACCGGCGGCCCAGCCTTGGCGGTAGTGTCGATCGGCCTTGCGGTTTGGTTGCTGGGCGCTGTGCTGACAGAGTGGGCCAGCCGAATTAAGCTGGGTGAGGCACCGTTGGCCGAGTCCCTGCGTCGGGCCCGCAGCCTACCGCGTTCTCATTACGGCATGGTCGTGGCCCATGCGGGGTTGGCTGTCTGTATGATCGGCTTTATCGGGTCCAGCGCTTGGAAATCCGAGGTCGTGACTTTTGCCGAGCCCGGAACACAGATTGAGATAGCAGGGTTCGACGTGCGTTTTGACGGTGTGGAACAGCTTCGCGGTCCGAACTATCTGTCTCGCGCGGCCACACTGACGGTATTTCGCGATGGCGCTTATGTCACCACGCTTCAACCCGAGCGCAGGGCCTATCTCGTGGCGGGTACCAGTACGACCGAGTCAGCAATTCGAACGACGTTGGCAGGGGACCTTTACGCCTCAATATCGGAACCGGCGGCGGAATCAGAACAGAGCAAATGGACCCTGCGTATCTTGTATGAGCCATTGGTGGTCTGGATCTGGATAGGTTCAGGATTGTTAGCATTTGGTGGTGTCTTGTCACTCTCCGATCGGCGTCTACGCGTCGGTGCACCACGAAAACGGACTGGGCAGAGCTCCGTTGCGGTGGCGGCGGAGTAGGGCAATGAAACGTCTATTTGCACTGTTCCCAATTACGATTGCCGGCATCCTGGGTGCCTTCCTGCTATGGGGACTGAATCCCGATCGCGATCCAAACGAAATCCCGTCTGTTTTGATCTCGCAGCCGGTGCCTGAGTTCGACTTGCCGCCGGTCGAAGGGCTGGATACCCACGGGCTGTCCAGTACCGATCTGGTGGAAAATGACGGGTCAGCTCCGATCGTGGTCAACGTGTTTGCGTCCTGGTGCGTGCCCTGCCGGGCCGAACATGCGGTGCTGACGCGTATGGTACGCGATGAGGGCATTCGCCTGATGGGCATTAACTACAAAGACAAGCCGCAGGACGCGCGGAAATGGCTCGACGATCTGGGCAACCCTTATGAGCGCATCGGTTCCGACCTGGACGGCCGAGCCGGGATCGAATGGGGGATTTCCGGCGTGCCGGAGACCTTTGTGATTGATGGCGCGGGCAAGGTCGTATTCCGTTTTGTCGGCCCGGTGCTGGGCGACGAGGCAATTTCAAAGATGCGCACCGCGCTGGATCAGGCGCGGGCGGCCGGAGGAGAGGCGTCATGATACGTCGCATTGTAATTACCGCGGTCACTCTGGCGATGCTGGTGTCGCAGCCGGCATTCGCGGTTGAGCCCGACGAGATACTTGCAGATCCGGTATTGGAAGAGCGGGCCCGGGCGATTTCGAAACAGGTGCGATGCGTGGTGTGCCAGAACCAAGACATCGACAGTTCTAACGCTGGCGTGGCGCGCGACCTTCGTCTGCTTGTGCGCGAACGGCTGGTGGCAGGCGACACGGACCAGCAGGTTATGGACTTTCTGGTTGCGCGTTATGGCGACTATGTTCTGTTCAACCCGCCATGGAAGCCATCAACTTACATTCTGTGGGTTGCGCCTATCGTCATCCTGGGGCTGGGTGGTATCGCGACTGCAGCGGTATTGACCCAAAATGCGCGCCGATATCGGAAGTCGCGAAAACAAGAGACGGAACGCGGCGCGAGCGAAGAACGGAATCCCGAAAACCATTCACTCACGGAGCCGCACGCATGATCTGGATTATCTTTTCATTCATGGCCGTGGCGGTGTTTCTGACGCTCGCCCTCTCCGGCCTGGGGCGCAAGACCTCGGACTTGTCGAGACGCGAAAGCGCCTCTGCCATCTTTTCCGACCAGATCGGCGAAGTGGAGAAGGACCTGGAACGAGGAATTATCTCAGCCGAAGAGGCCAAGGCCGCCAGAGCCGAGATAGAACGTCGCCTGAAGGCGATTGACCGGCAATCGGACGACAAAGCGATAATGGGCCATTCCGGGCGTGCGCTGATTTTACTTGCCGCGCTGGTAGTTCCAGCGCTCGGAGCCGGTCTTTATTGGCAACTGGGTAGTCCCTACATCCCCAGCCAGCCATTTGCCCAACGCGAGGGGGAGCAGGCCGAAGCCCGTGAAATCGCCGACCTTGCCGTGCGCCTGAAGTCGCGGCTTGAGGCGGATGAAACCGGCGGGCCAACCGAGGGATGGGTGTTGTTGGCTCAGACCTATATGCGTATGGGACGCTTTGGAGATGCCGCAGACGCGTTCGAGGGGTTGCTGGACCGACCCAATGCGAATTCAGCGCTGGTGTCGCAATATGGCGAGGCGTTGGTCTATGCCGATGACGGTGTCGTTACGCCCAAGGCCGATCGGGCGTTTGAACGAGCCTTGGAACTGGACCCATCGAACCCAGCAGCGACATTCTACAAAGCCATTGGTCTGGAGCAGGCTGGATCGCCTGATAAGGCCTATGACCTACTGAAGACGCGGATGGACGCCGAAGAGGAGTTCCGGCCATGGATGGAGAGTTTTGTGGCCCAGCTTAACCGCATCGCCCCGTCGATCGGACGGGCTCCGGTGAATCTGGCGGCTTTTGCCCCTTCCATGCCCGGCCCAACTGCCGATCAGGTGGCGGCGGCCGAGGAGATGTCAGACGAAGACCGGCAGGCCTTCATCCGCTCGATGGTCGAACGGCTTGCGAGCCGGATGCAGGAAAACCCAGGCGATCTGGACGGCTGGATGCGGCTGGGCAACGCCTATTCGGTGCTGGGCGAGACCGACGGCGCCCGGAACGCCTATGGCAGGGCAAGGGATCTGGCGGATGACCTGCCGCAGGGGGATCCGCGCAAGGTGGCAATCGACCGGGCATTGCTGGAACTGGGGGGTTGATTCCCGCAGCCCGGCGTGGATCGGGCCGGCGCCGACTTCGCGCTGATGCCCAGTGAGCCATCTGGAAAATTCCGGTTTAGGCTATCGCATGCCGATCTTTAGGAGGTTGAGACCATGAAAGTTGAAACGTTTTCTGATCTAATTGTCTGGACGCGGGAAATGCATCATTGGCTCGCCGAATGTTTGGCCCACTGTTCGACACAGTCAGAGCAGGAGCTGGCCAGGATGTTGCTTACCTACCTCGCCGATCATGAGGCTGCTCTGGAGAAAATCGTCGATGGTTTCGTGAAACGAGCCGATCCCAAAGCGCTCAACACCTGGGTATATGACTATTTGGGCAATGAGCCGATCGACCCACATCGCGCCTGCGACAGGCCGTTCGCACAGATGAGCGTCGATGAGATCTGCGAAGCGGTCTTCGATCTTCACAATCAGGTGATCGACTTATATCGGTATTTGCACGGGCGTGCCGAGATACCCGAGGCACGCGAACTCTTTCAGGCGATACTGGATATGGAAGAGCACGAGACCATGCGTTTAGCGCAGCAGAGCAACCGCGTCCGGGATATGTGAACTCCGGGGTCAGGATCCGCTTTCCACGGCTCCGCCCGCAATCGGCGCGGCCTGTTCCATCGCGTCGAGAATGGCGTTCGTGGTCAAGATCTCTGGCAGGGCGATGCCTTCGGGGGCCGACGGGCCGTAGACGATGTTGAAGGGGATCCCGAACCGTCCATTGTCCTCAAGGAAACGGGCGATCACATCGTCGGGGCGGGTCCAGTCGGCCTGCATCGGAATTGCTTTGTCCGATTGCAGTGTTGCCAGAACCTCGCCGCGTTCCAGCACCAGCGCTTTGTTGGCCTTGCAGGTCAGACACCAGTCGGCTGTGACATCGACGAAAACCACCTCGCCGCGCGACACAAGGCGGGCGATTTCGGGGCGGCTGAAGGTAATCCAAGGGATCTCTCCGGCTGGTTCAAGCAGCCTGGACCGGTCTTTGCCGGCAATCGCAACCGGTGCGGCAAACGCTGCGGTCAGCGTCAGCAACAGGGCTGTCCAGCGCAAAACGGGTGGCATCATCGTACTTTTCCAGATCAACAGGACCAGAACAGTTGCAGCCAGCACGGTAGCAGTTGCAGCAGTGTCTCCGGCCACCCCGACCATCACCCAGACCAACCAGCCGATCGTGGTCAGCAGTGCCGCCGACAGGGCCCATTTTAATCCCACCATCCAACGCCCCGGTTTAGGCAGAGCGGCGGTAAGTTTCGGGTGCACTGCAACCAGCAGGTAAGGAATGGCCAGCCCGACCCCCATTGCGGTGAAGATCGCCACGATATCCACCGGTCGGCCGGTCAGGGCAAAGGCCACCGCCGTGCCGAGGAAGGGGGCCGAGCAGGGCGTCGCCAGAACTGCTGAGAAGGCTCCGGTCAGGAAATCCCCGACCAGCGACACGCGGCCCTTTTCGACATGGGCAAGCCGGGTGTTCAGCGACTGCGGCAGCGTGATCTCGAACAAGCCCGCGAGGCTGGTTGCAAAAACCGCCAGCACCACGATCATCACCGCAAGGAAAAGCGGATTCTGGAACTGGATGCCCCAGCCGACGGAATAGCCCAGCGACCGCGCCGCAATGGTGATAGCCGCCAACAGCCACATGAATGTCAGGATTCCGGCTGCCGAAGCCAGGAACCCGGCGCGAATCTGAGCCGCAGAGCGGTCGCGAGCCTTTACCGCCGAGGAAAGCTTGATCGAAAGCACTGGCAGTACGCAGGGCATGACATTCAGAATCAACCCGCCGCCCACCGCCAGCAAAATGATCCAGACCAGCGCGCTGGCTGAAGTTTCGGCGGCCGCGATCTCATATGGTGGCGGGGTAGGGGGAGCGTCGGTACGGGGCGAAAACTCGGCCACGCGGTTGGTGTCGGTAACCGTGACGGACAAGGCGGGGGGGTCCTGTGCCAGAGCGAGGACCGGGAACTGCACCCATAGCTGACGCCTGTCGCCAGCGAGCCGGATGTCGGGTGCACCAAACGCGGTGTCACGTCCCATGTCGGGAAAGACATCAGGCGCATCAAAGGGCAGGTCGCTGGTGAAATTCAGCGTCAGCATCTCGGACTCGGTATCCAGGGTCGCGGCGTCGGACTTCATTCCGCTTGTGTTTCCCGTGGTTGGCACCCGCGACAGAAAGGCATTTATAAGCCGGGCCGAGTCCTGATCCCGACCCGTTCCCTGAGTCAGCGACAAGTCCAGCGAAAACTCGACCGGCACACAGATATCGGAACAGATCAGCGTTGTCACAGCGGCCTTCAAGTCAACTGGCGCTCCGGGGTTCTCGAGTGTGACGGTCAGCGGAAAGACCACTTCGTCCTTGTACCCGAAATTCTCGATCCCGAAGGCGCGAAAACGGATCGGCGCGGGCCAGTGAAACTGTACGTCGCTGACGTTTTGCGAGCCGTTCCAAGTGATCTTGGGCGGAATTCCCACCTCACCAGGCGACTTCCAGTAGGTTTTCCAATCTTCGCCCAGTTTCAGATGCAGTCCTGCAGTGATCGTCTTGACGTCAGGCGCGATCCCGTCCTGCGCGGTAATTATGTGTGCGACCAGGGGCTCTGATTCATACGCTTGGGATGTAGCTGCAAGGCTTGTCCCGGCGGAAGTCTGGCCAAAGATTAACCCCAAGATCATAATACATAAATTTAGGAGTGTTCTTGCCATTGCGCGTTGCCATCGGTTGTTTTGCACCCGTCTCTGCCAGATTCCAGCGCTGGAGGGTCAACGAGCCGGAATGTCACATCCCCACGATCAGCTCACGAAACCTTCGCGCCCGTCTTCGCAGATGAAATAGGCCCCGCCATCCGCGCCCTCCCATTGAACCCGGCAACCTTGGGGCAGGGCGTATTCAGGCTGCGGCGGTTGCAGCGGGCATAGTTTAGGGCGTGGTGCGCAAGCCGCCAGCGAAAGAGCGGCCAGCGACATGGCGGCCAACCTTGAGCACCAAAGCTTCATGATTGAAGATTATTGCCGGTGTACTGGGTTCGGTCCGACCGCGGCGTCTGTTGCCTTTGGTCTTTCCGATTCAGATTTGTTCGAATGACAGGATTTTTCCATCGCCTTGTGCATAAAGAAATGGGCTCCGAGGCACAGGATCAACGGTGCGAAAAGACCCAAGGAGTCAGAAAGCCCACCAACCGTCCCGCCGGCGATCAAGTAGAGAGCGATCGGCGTTATCATGGCAATGCAACATACCATCATGCCCCATTTCATTATCTTGCCGCCGCTAACCGGTACTGACGCCTGCGGCGCGTTTGCAGTCTGTTTTTCTTTCACATTCAACTCCAAAATTTGGATTGGAGACCTCTGCTAACGCCTTCCCACGATGGAAGGTCAAGCTGTTTTGGCGCGAAGCGAATTTGACGCTGTCAAACCAGTCCAGCATTTGCTTGGGCCTTACTTGGTGCATAGACACGGCCGGAACAGGGAAGTTTTTAGGGGTATGAACAGCAGGCATTGTCGTCCCGACGCCTGGTGAAGTTTCAGGTTAAACACGAAGCTGCCTAGGTCACTTTAAGCCTTGAAAACTCGCGGGTGGGTCGAAGCGATATCGAACGAATAATTGAATGGACAAATCTTCCCCCGTCGCGGATTGTCTAATCCCCTGGGTACTAACTCCAGACACCAACCAGCCAATAGGAGCGCTATCAATGCTGACCAGACGACATTTTGTTGCAGCCTCGCTCGCCATTTTCTCTCAGCCGGTTTTTGGAGTGACGTCGGCGGCGGCCTCGCAATGGTCGGAGTGGGATGCGCAAGTAACTCCAGCCAATTTTGATCCCGCAACATCCAATCCCTGGGGTTTACACCCACGTTTCCTGCCTCAGCGTGTGCAAACCAATCGACCACTTACTCCGGGTGACATTCATGTCGACGCGGTGGCACGATATCTGTATTTCATCGAAGACGGTGGCACAGCAATGCGTTACGGCGTAGCCATTGCCCGAGGCAATCTTTACGAGCCCGGAGTCTACACGATCAAGCGAAAGGCCAAATGGCCGCGTTGGACTCCTACAGCCGAAATGATTGAGCGCGACCCTGATGAATATGCGCAATTCGCAGATGGTGTGCCCGGTGGGCCGACAAACCCATTGGGATCAAGGGCGTTTTATCTGTTCGAAGGTGGTCGCGACACATACCTGCGAATTCACGGAACGCCTTATCCAAGATCTATCGGAGGTCGCGCAAGTTCTGGCTGCGTAAGGATGGCGATGCCACATATCATCGGGCTTTATGATCGTGTCAGGCCAGGGTCCACGGCTCATCTCTACCCTCCCGAGCGGCTTCTGACCGCGACCAGCTGACAGGCGCTTGTCAGGCGCGCGTACAGATTGGGCGCCCTTCAATAGTCCTAAGTGGTAGGTAGGTTGTTTCAACTGGCCCAACATAGCGATACCAATAGCAACCGTCCTCAGGCATGATTTTCACTGCGTTCAGGTCCTGGCCCGGAGCAGCAATCTGGGCTACGGCGTCAGGAACTTGGGAAAGCGTTCCGGGCTCGCTATCTGCAGATATTGACGTTGTTTCGGTACAAGCGCCGATGAACAAAAGTGCGGCCAGTGCTTGGAAAGCTTTCCTGAAGGACATGGTGTTTAGTCCACTGTGATTGTCATTTGTAGTGCCTGCTACCCTCGCATCGACGGGTGATCACATCAATTCACCAAGAACTAAGCAATTGTTAGCGTTGCTTTTTTGTGTTCGGTTGATTCAAGAAAGTCAGGTTTTGCTTAAAGCAGCCTGGAGTTACGTCCAAGAAAAATTGCTTTTCCACAATGACTTGATGATTTGGGTCCGCCTTCTAAGGAAATATCCCTGCGCCAACGGCAACGACAATTCAGACGAGACATCCCATATGAAATGTCATTTGCGTGTTGACCTTCCAGCGCAGGAACCGGGCATACGAGTTATTTGAGTCGGAAAAAAAGAATAAACTTTGGGATGGCAGGCATGAAACGGAGCAAAGAAGGAAAGGTTGTTACGCGACGTGGAGTGATTGCCGCGTTTGCTGCGACGACGCTTTTTCCAGCACCGGCCGTTTGGGCCCAATCAACGGCAACTGAGGGGACGCGCCGCAATGTTTCCTCATTCCGCGTTGCTAAATGGCAGGACCACTTTGATACGCTTAAGAATGGTGTGATCCTGTCCGATACACAGTCCAAGGTCCTGCAATATTGGTCGGAAGACGAAAGCGTCTACCGAATGTATCCAACCAGCGTACCGCTGACGGAAGACCTTACAAGGCTGGGCTACACCACAGTTACTCGCAAGGTCGAAGGGCCGTCTTGGCGACCGACACCAGCAATGAAAAAGCGCAACCCCGCTTGGCCCGATTATGTGGGCCCGGGTCCGGAGAATCCTCTGGGGACACATGCACTTTATTTGAGCTGGCAATACTACCGGATCCACGGCACCAACGACACGCGCAAGATCGGGAGAAGATCCTCCAACGGCTGCATTGGCTTGTACAACGAGCAGATTGCGGAATTGTTCGAACTGGCCACTGTGGGCACTCAGGTAAAACTGATCTGACCTTGGTCAGGCCGATTTTTTTTGCGCGCGTTGAACCTAAGAACTGACAATCATGTGAAGAACAGAGATGGATAAACTTACACTCTTGATCGGCGGAGTAGTGATCGCAGGCGCCGCCGCGTTCGTCTACAACTTAAATCAGCAACCAACAGGTCACTCGATGACGCCGCCCGATACGTCAGCACTGGAGCAAGGAGACCCAATCGAAAACGTCACTCTGCCGGACCAGCTAAGCGAATTTGCGGCCGTCGGCAAAGTGGCATTCGACGCCAAATGCTCGGCGTGCCATGGCGCGAATGCAACAGGTCTGGAAGGCCTTGCACCACCTTTGGTGCATAAAATCTATGAACCAAGCCACCATTCGGACGAGTCATTTTATGTGGCAGTCCAGAATGGAGTTCGGGCACACCATTGGAAGTTCGGCAATATGCCGCCGGTCGATGGCTTGACCCGTGCGGATGTGAAGGGCATCGTGGCGTATATCAGAGAGCTGCAGCAGGAAAACGGGATTTTCTGAAGGTGACGAGCCGAATGGGCAGTGCAATTCGTTACATCATACTGTCAATGGTGCTGACCATTGGCGGGCTGCTTGTGACGGCCGATTCTGCTCATGCACATGGCAGTGGTTCTCAGCACGTGATTGACCAAACGGACTCCGCGGACGTTGAGCATGTCAAGCAGGGTCATCCCGGACATTGTCATGGCGGAACGATTTGCAACGCTGTTGGTCTATTTTCGATGGGTCCACCACCGCCTGGCCCCCAAGATACTGAACAAAGATACTCGATCCCTCGAGCCCAATACCGGGTTCTCGGTATCGCGGCGTTTGACCCACCACCGCCGCGTGTCCTGATCTGACCAGTCGAATTGCGCTCAACCTGGGCGCGTCGAAGCAGACGACAAGGACAAAACAATGAACATTCTGAAAATGACCACAGGCGTTGCCCTGGTTTCTCTGTTTGCAGCCGCCGCCCTGGCGCATGGTGGCGCAACCGGCATCGTCAAAGAACGCATGGATGGTATGTCCGCGATGAAGGACAGCATGAAGATCCTTACGCCGATGATGCAGGGGAAAACGCCCTACAATGCGCAAACGGTACGAAGCGAGGCCAAGAAAATCGGGCGTCACGCTGGCGAGAGCATGACAAAGCTGTTTCCAGAGGGATCTGATGGCAAACCCTCGGAGGCCAAATCGGAGATCTGGCAGGATTGGGGTTCATTTGCAGAGTTAGCCAGGCAGTTGGAATCCTACTCTGAAGGCCTTGTGCTTGCGGCGGACAACGGGTTGATGATGTCCGGGTCGGGCCATGGTTCGGGCATGATGGGCGGCGCATCCATGATGGGTGGCGGTTCTATGATGGGTGCCGGAATGATGGGCGGCAGTCCAAACCAGGCACAACTTTCTGAAATGCCGGCAGATGGTGTGTTCATGATGCTGAGCCAGACATGCTCGGCGTGTCACACGCAATTTCGGTCGGAATAGGAATGCGTCATGAGACCGATATTCCGATTGGGCCTTGCTGCCGCCGTAGCGGCGTCAGCGGGACTTGTTGCTGTGATGGCTTGGCCGATTGGCCAGCCCTTACAAGCTCTCGACATTCAGGGTGACGTTAACCGCGGGGCGTATCTGGCAAGGGCAAGTGGTTGTATCGCTTGCCACACAGATTTTGCCAAAGGGGGCGCGGCCTTGGCCGGTGGGGTGGAGTTGGATACCCCGTTCGGCACGCTCTTTTCGCCGAACCTGACCACAGATCCCGATCACGGGATCGGTGATTGGACAATCGAGGAGTTCGCCCGCGCGGTGCGTCAAGGCGTATCACCCGGCGGACAACCCTATTACCCGGCCTTTCCTTATCCATTCTATGCCAATTTCACGGATCAGGACATCGCCGATCTCTGGGCCGCATGGCAAACAGTTCCACCGGTAGCGGAACCGTCAAAAGAACAGGAAATGGCGTTCCCCTTCAATCAGAGATGGGGCCTGAAGCTGTGGCGCGCGGCTTTTCTGGAACCACCCCGCACTGATCCCGTGCCGGGCAATGACGAAGTGTGGAACCGGGGCCGGCTACTGGTCGAAGGTGCCACACATTGTGCGGCCTGCCACACCGGGAGGAACCTGGCTGGCGCAAGAAATTCGGACACGGAACACTTCAAGGGAAGTGACTCTCTGCCGGGCGGTGACAAGGCACCGGCCATCGACTTTGAGACCCTGCAAAAGCGTGGTTGGACGGTAGATGATTTGGCCTACGCGTTGCGCACCGGCGTCATGCCTGATGGCGATGTCTTCGGCGGCGCCATGGGAGAGGTCGTAAACTATGGCACCAGCTTTCTGACAGACGAAGACCGGAAGGCAATGGCGACCTATCTGCTGGATGTGCACGACGGGGGGTAATCGAGTGAGAGATCAAATTTTCTTTGGAGGGAAGTCCTCATGAAGCTCAATCGCAGGCAATTCGTTGCAGGCACGTCGGCACTAATCGCAGTGCCGACTATCGGGAGGGCGGCTACCGCCCCCCGAATAATCGAGGCGCGTTCAGGATTGGCACGTGTTGCCCCCGACAGCTATCCTGAAACCGAGATATGGGGATATGATGGCGGTGTTCCGGGCCCCGAAATTCGTGCCCGGCAGGGCGAAACGGTTCGCCGGACACTCCTGAACTCACTGCCTCAGCCTACGGCAATCCATTGGCATGGACTGCGGGTTCCAAACAACATGGATGGGGTGCCGGGTCTTACACAGGAGGCTGTACCAACAAGCGGCGAGTTTCAGTATGACTTGCCTCTGAAGGATGCAGGAACCTTCTGGTACCACTCTCATAACCAGTCAACGGAACAAGTGGCCAGGGGCCTTTACGGCGCGTTCATCGTCGACGAAATGGACCCGCCGGACACGGATCATGACATTACGATCCTGCTGGATGACTGGAGGTTGGGTCAGGACGCCCAAATCGTCGATGATTTCGGCGCGATGCATGACTGGACGCATGCAGGCCGAATGGGAAACTACGTTCACGCACACATATCGCCCATGACAGAAGTTCTGACAAACCAGCGTTTGCGACTTCGAATGGTCAACGTGGCAACTGATCGGATCATGTATGTCTCAGTAGGTGGCGCAAACGGGAAACTGGTCGCTTATGATGGCATGCCTGTAAGGCAGCCAGAGGATTTTGAAACCCTTGTTTTTGGGCCTGCACAGCGAGCAGACTTAATTGTTGATGTCACAGCGGAATCGAACGAAGCCGTTCAAATAACTCTTCACGAACGCGATGAATCGTTTGTCATTGCTGAAATCCCGGTTTCGGGAAGCGGTGCATCCGCAAACCGCGGTGCAATAGAAGCCCTGCCACCCAACCCTGTTTCCTTTCTCGAAGATGTTTCTGACGCTTTGACAATCCCATTAGTGATGGAAGGCGGGGCGATGGGCGGACTGCGTCAAGGCACTTTTAACGGCCAGGTCATGAGCACCAATGAATTGGTTCAGGAAGGGCAGATCTGGACATTCAACGGTGTCGCCGGGTTACCTGAAAACCCCCTTGCTGCCGTTTCGCGTGGCGACATAGTCCGGATTCAGATGCAGAACGACACCGTCTTTCCGCACGCTATGCACTTGCACGGGACGCACTTTCAGGAAGTTCTGCCAAACGGCAACCTAGGGCCGCTGCGGGACACAATCCTGGTTGACCGGATAGAAAAGCGGGAGATTGCGTTCGTTGCGGATAACCCGGGGGATTGGCTGTTTCATTGCCATATGCTGTCGCATCAGGCCGCTGGTATGAAGACCTGGCTGAGCGTGGCATGATGAACAAGAGTTCGGCGAAATGGGTGTCACTGGCTGCTGTAGTGATCATTGTCGCGGTCGCTGGCTGGGGCCTGAGTGGGCGTGCGCAGAACAGTGCATCAGCGGATTCGGCACGTGGTGCAGTTTTGTACGCCGAAAACTGCGCGTCATGCCACGGGGCAAATTTGGAGGGTCAGCAGGATTGGCAAACACCTGATCCGGATGGCGTCTTGCGGGCGCCCCCGCATGACCGAACCGGGCATACCTGGCATCACGGCGACAAGCTGTTGTTCGACTATACAAAGTTTGGCGGGGACCAAACTTTGAAACAGATGGGTGTCGCTGACGTCAAAAGCGGCATGCCAGGCTTCGGGGACACTCTGTCGGATCAGGATATCTGGGACATCCTCGCCTTCATCAAGGAGAGTTGGCCGGATCGGGAACGCAAGCTGCAAGAGCAACGCACCGAAGCAGAACAAACGGAAGGAAACTGATGTGAAACGAATACTTGCAGGCTTAGTCGCTATCGCCATGTCGATTGGCATTCCTATGGCACGCGCCGACGAGCTGTCTGACTCCGATGTAAAACGGCTGGCTCTCGAAGCCATTTTGGAAAACCCTGAGATCATCATGCAGGCGATTCAATTGCTTCAACAGCGCGAGGATCAGGCAAAAGCCGAAGCAATTGGAAGCGTCTTGGAAAATCAGCGTGAATTGCTGGAACAGGATCCGAATGCGCCTGTAATCGGAAACCCGGAAGGCGATGTAACCGTGGTCGAGTTTTTCGACTATAACTGCCCATATTGCAAACGCGCTGCCCCGGTCGTGAAGAACGTAATCGCGGGCGATTCCGATGTGCGAATTGTTTATCGAGAATGGCCCATACTTGGAGAAGGTTCCGACTTCGCGGCACGCGCTGCGCTGGCCTCACGAAACCAGGGAAAATACGAAGAATTTCATTGGGCGCTTATGGCTCTGAACGGTCGTGCCACTGAGGCCAGTGTACTGAAAGTTGTTCGGGAACTTGGCCTGGACGAGGATCAATTGCGCGCAGATATGGAAGCGCCGGAAGTCGACGCGCATATTCAGATTTCCATGGAATTGGCCCGACAGCTTGGCTTCAGTGGCACTCCTTCGTTTGTGATTGGAGATGCGCTTGCCCCGGGTCTGATCACCGAAGATGAAATGACCCGGTTAATCGTGGCAGTCAGAGACGCAAGATAGAACCAAGGGGGCGACAGCATGTGCGCTCCTAAGTTTATCATGCGATCGTGGCTTCGTATCCCTCGGACTTCAGCGCTGCAAGGATATGATCAAGTGAATTGGTGCTTAAGACACGTACCCTGCGGTTTTCCATGTCAAAGTCCAACTGTGCGGAGGAATCCACCGTGGCAACGGCTTTTTCGATAGCTGACTTGCAGTGCCCGCAGCTCATATCCGGGATATTTAGGGTCGTCATGGATGTTTGCTCCTGTGTTCCGTCGTCCCGGCTAAAGTATTCCAGCACAGGAAGGTCAAGTCGTGATTATTGGATCGTCAAAATTAGTGGCAAAGAAAGTCAGCCCCATCCCTTGACCTTCCACTTGCTGGAACCCTTATGTTTCCCGTCAGCAGAACATTGGTGGTGACAATATGACTGAAATTTCACATGCAAGGTTTCAAGTTCAGGGTATGAGCTGTGCGTCCTGCGTAGGGCGGGTTGAGCGCGCGTTGAAAGATGTGCCAGGGGTAGATGCCGCTTCGGTTAATCTCGCCAGCGAAAGCGTTCAGGTCGATTTCCGCGATCCAGCCGATAAAGCGGCCATTGCTGATGCGTTAAACAGCGCCGGATATCTGGCACGGACGGAAGAGGTAACGCTGGATATTCAGAACATGTCCTGCGCATCGTGCGTGGGGCGCGTTGAACGGGCATTGCAAGCAGATGATGGCGTCTTGTCCGCGTCGGTCAATCTGGCCACCGAAAGTGCAACTGTACGTTATGCTGAGGGAGTCACAACACCCGAAGCCATCGCGGCGCTTGCGGCATCTGCTGGCTATCCGGCGAGCCTGCGATCCGCGACGCAGACCGAACCACAAGACCGCAAAGCCAAAGAGATTCGCCAATTGGCCCGGCGAACAAGCTTTGCCGCCTTGCTCGCTTTGCCGGTCTTTATCCTTGAAATGGGCTCGCATGTTATTCCGGGCATGCACCACCTGATAGCGAGCACGATCGGCATCCAGAACAGCTATTACCTGCAATTCCTTCTAACCACGATCGTTCTTTTTGGGCCAGGTTTGCAGTTCTATACTAAGGGATTCCCTTCCTTGTTCAAAGGCGCGCCGGACATGAATTCTCTGGTGGCTCTGGGCACTTCGGCGGCTTATGGGTTCTCGCTTGTTTCCACCTTTGCGCCGGGTGTTCTTCCCGCCGGAACCGCAAACGTCTACTACGAGGCCGCAGCGGTGATCGTGGTTCTCATATTGCTGGGGAGGTTCCTCGAGGCGCGCGCCAAGGGGCGAACTGGTGAAGCGATCCGAAAACTGGTCGGTCTGCAGGCAAAAACAGCGCGCGTTGAGCGCGACGGATCGGTTGTCGAGCTACCGATCGAGCAGATCGTTGTAGGGGATATTGTGCACGTTCGACCGGGCGAAAAAATCGCGGTGGATGGTGCCGTAGTGACCGGCGCGTCATATGTCGATGAAAGCATGATCACCGGCGAGCCGGTTCCTGCCGAAAAGACCGAGGGCGCAACTGTGGTCGGCGGAACAGTTAATGGCGCGGGCGCATTGACGTACCGGGCTGAAAAGATCGGCGCAGACACTATGTTGGCCCAGATCATTCAAATGGTCGAACAAGCACAGGGTGCCAAGCTTCCGATTCAAGGCTTGGTTGACCGCATCACGCTGTGGTTCGTGCCGGTAGTGATCGCTGTGGCCGTAATGACTGTGCTGGTTTGGATGTTGTTCGGACCCGATCCTGCGCTCAGCTTGGCGTTGGTAGCCGGGGTTGCGGTACTGATCATTGCTTGCCCCTGCGCCATGGGGTTGGCCACACCCACCTCAATCATGGTCGGCACCGGCCGCGCGGCCGAGATGGGTGTCCTGTTTCGAAAGGGCGACGCCTTGCAAATGCTGCAGGAAACCACCGTTGTTGCGGTGGACAAGACGGGGACCTTGACCGAAGGGCGTCCGGAGCTGACCGACCTGATTGTGGCCGAAGGATTGGCCGAGGATGAGGTTCTGCGCCTTGTTGCTGCCGTTGAGGTCACATCCGAACATCCGATCGCCACGGCCATCGTGCGCGCGGCTGAAACCCGTGGTCTGGAGCTTTCGAAGCCAGAAGACTTCACGTCGATCACCGGTTACGGGGTAAGCGCCTCAGTCGAAGGCCATACAATCCTGATCGGGGCCGACCGCCTGATGAGTCGCGAAGGGGTTGAAATGGGCGCGTTGTCTGATCGGGGCGCTGAACTCGCAATCAACGGAAAGACTCCACTTTATGCCTCCGTAGACGGAGTTATCGCAGCCGTCATCGCCGTGGCGGACCCAATCAAGACCACCACGCCAGACGCAATTGAAGCTTTGCACGGACTGGGGCTGAAAGTAGCGATGATTACCGGCGACAATACCGCTACAGCCAAATCCATCGCGGCGCAGCTTGGCATCGATCATGTCGTGGCCGAGGTTCTGCCAGAGGGTAAAGTATCCGCGTTGCAAGATCTGCGCTCAAATGGCGGAAAACTGGCCTTTGTGGGTGATGGCATCAATGATGCCCCCGCTCTGGCGGCGGCTGACGTAGGAATTGCGATCGGGACAGGCACTGACATCGCCATCGAGGCGGCTGACGTCGTTCTGATGTCAGGCGACCTGACAGGCGTGGTCAACGCCTTCGATATTAGTCAGCGCACCATGCGTAACATCCGCCAAAACCTGTTCTGGGCTTTCAGCTACAACACGCTGCTCATACCGGTTGCAGCGGGGGTGCTCTATCCGTTTGGCGGCCCGTTGCTGTCGCCGGTTTTGGCTGCAGGTGCCATGGCGCTGTCCAGTGTATTTGTCCTGACCAACGCGCTGCGGTTGCGCTGGGTTAAGCCGATCAAAGTTGGGCGAGAACAGATCTCGCAGAATGAAGAGCAGGCGCTGCGATCAGCGCCTGCTGAATAGAATAGGAGAACCGCTGTGAATATCGGAGATGTAGCAGAACGTTCGGGTCTGCCTGCCAAAACCATCCGTTATTACGAGGATATCGGATTCATCAAACCCAGGCGCAGTCTGAACGGGTATCGACATTTCGACGAAAAGGAACTGCACAAACTGGCCTTCATCGGGCGGGCCCGCTCATTGGGCTTTACCATTGAGGATTGCCGTTCACTACTGGCGTTGTACGAGGACAAAGAACGCGCAAGCGCGGACGTGAAGGATATCGCCAAACAGAACCTAAAAGAAATAGATGCCAAGATCGCGGACCTGAAGGCCATGCATGCTACACTGTCTCATTTAATCGATGAATGTGCCGGAGACCACCGTCCCGACTGCCCGATCCTGAAGAACCTCGGCCAAACTTAGATGCGCTCATCGTATGAACTGCCTCCTATTTTGGCAGTTTGTTACGTGTATTCGCGGGAATCCGCTTCATTTCGATACAGCGCACCAACTCACCTGTTTTTTCCTCCGACTGGCTTGAACACTCGTTACGTTCGTCCTAACTGCACGGGATGAAGTGGAAGTTTTTCTCAGTGTTGCGAATGACGTTTCTGACATGCGTCTGCTTGGCGATGACCTTCGTCGGCACTGTTGTGGTCGCGAGCAGTGACGTCAAAAACAGTAGCACCTCTGAGCCTCACGGCGTTTCAATGGCTGCAAAGTCATCAGACTTCAAACACGACCATAGCGGTTTGCATCCGACGACTGGCCAAATCCACACGGATAGCCACGTAAATCACAGCGGAGAATGTCATTCCGGTATCTGTTGTGTTGGCGAATATCCGACCCACGTAGGACTTGCGGTTTTGGCTGAAGCTTTTGGCCAGAAAAACCGTAACATGGATTCCGACATCCACAACTCTCAAGCGCCTCTGACGCCCGATCGTCCTCCACAAATCTCCTAACATCCACAGGCCCGTCAGCGCGGGTTTTCATGTTGTTTCGGTTCGAGCATGCACTGCGACCGTCAGGAGATTATTATGCGTGGAAGATATGCGGCACTATCAGTACTTGCCTTGGCGATTGGCCTGGGTGGAGGTGTCTTTCTTGAAAGACTGTACCTGAATCCAATTGATCAGGGCCAGTCGAACGAACCAGAGGTCCTTTATTGGGTAGCACCGATGGATCCGAATTTTCGGCAGCCTGGACCTGGAAAATCGCCGATGGGTATGGACTTGATCCCGGTTTATTCTGGGCAGGAACCTACCGGCGACCCTGAAGAAGTCACCCTGAGCGCTGCGGAAATCAACGCAATTGGTGTGCGAACTGCGGTTGCACGCATGACTGATATCGAACCTCGCATCGAAACGGTGGGTTTCGTCGGCTTTGACGAACACCTGACCAATCACGTTCATACGCGTGTTGAAGGTTGGATTGAGCAACTGAAAGTTCGAGCGGTCGGTGATCGCGTTGAGAAGGGGCAAGTTTTATTTGAACTCTTTTCACCACTGATCGCAGCTGCGACCGGCGATCTTGTACGCGCAGTCGAAGCTGGTGACCCGCGGATTTTGGACGCGGCGCGCAATAAGTTGATCAGCCACGGTATGTCCGCTCGTCAGGTTGCTGAGATTGAGGCGGGCGGTGAGTTGGTTCGAAATGTGGAAATTGAGGCACCTCAAAACGGTGTCGTCATAGCTCTGAATGCCGCCGATGGCATGTACCTGCAGCCAGGCACGCTTGCTTTTTCGGTAACCGATCTTTCTGAAGTATGGCTGATCGTTGATGTATTTGAACGAGATATTGCACGTTTGTCGGAAGATATGCGCGCGATAGCAAGGTTCGAGCACCTACCCGGTCGCACCTTCGAAGGCGACATCGACTATGTTTACCCTGAGCTTGATCCGCAAACCCGAACTCTTCCCGTAAGGCTTAGTTTCGATAACACCGACGGCGTGCTGCGGCCGGGCATGTTTGGCAGTGTTAGCCTTATACCGGATGAAAGCCGAAATGTTCTCACTGTTCCATCAGAGGCGTTAATTCGTACCGGTTCGGCGGAACGCGTCATCTTAAAAACAGGCGATGGTACTTTTCGCCCGAGACTGGTGACTACAGGTCTTCGAGACAGTTTCGGCGAGGGGGGTCGAACAGAAGTTCTGCAAGGGCTTGAACCTGGTGAGGAAGTTGTCGCATCCGCACAGTTTCTAATCGACAGTGAAAGTGCTTTGAGCGCCGGTTTCACCCGAATGGCACCAACGGATACCGAACCAGCACGCGGGGCAGGCACCCTGGTTTCACTCGATGCCCAAAATCGTATGGCAACTGTTCGTCACGATGTTCTCGAAAGCCTCGATTGGCCCGCAATGACTTCGCAGTTTCCGGTGAGGTCTGGTGTTTCGCTCGACAGCTTGAGTGCAGGCGACGCAGTCGCTTTCGTGATCGCACGGGGTGCGGATGGGCTTCTGAGCCTGATGGAGCTTGCACCAGACGATGGTATTGCCGGAACTGGTGCCGGAATCGCGCGCGCCGTCACTTCAGACGGCAAATTGACGCTTGAGCACGGACCGATCCCCGAGCTCGGTTGGGCCGCCATGACAATGGATTTGCCTGTTGTAGGAGTAGATCTCACTACCGTGCCAATCGACATGCCAATTGAGTTTGATCTGGCTGAGGGAGAAGGGGGGATGTTCTCGATTGTGGCAATTCGCGAAGAGGGCTCGCCGCCGACGGATTCCGTTGAACCCGAAGAAACCGACACGCCTTCTGCTCCACCGATTGTAGTCACCGGCACGATCAACCTCGTTAATGCTGAGGCGGGAACGGCAACCATCACTCACGGGCCGATGACTGAGATTGGCATGCCCGGAATGACCATGGATTTCCCATTAGAACCTACATTGGACACAAGCATGCTCGAAGTCGGTTCTGAAATGACTCTGACTTTCGCGCGTGCAGATGGCATGACAATGGTGTTGGCTGCGGCAACGCCTATTGCACCGCCACTTCAGGTTTCTGGCCGGATTAACAGTATCGACCCGAACGCGCGTACCGCGAACGTAACACACGGTCCGATGACTGAGATCGGCATGCCGGGCATGACCATGGATTTCCCGGTTGCGGAGGGGATTGAGGTTTCTAACTTGCCTGTAGGGATTGATGTTTCTTTGATCCTTCGCCGCAATCCCGACTTTTCGATGACGCTGTTAGAGGTCGCGCTTGATGGGAGTGTTACGCAGTGATCACGGCCATCATTCGTTCTTCGCTCGCCAACAGGTTCGTCATCTTGGCCCTCGCATTCATGATAGGAGTTGCGGGTATTTGGGCCATTCGTGAGACGCCGGTTGATGCAATCCCGGATCTGTCGGATGTCCAGGTAATTGTTCGCACGCCATATCCCGGGCAAGCGCCTCAAGTTGTCGAAAACCAAATCACATATCCACTTGCGACAGCCCTATTGGCCGTACCCGGTGCAAAAGACGTTCGCGGGTTCTCGTTCTTTGGAGACAGCTTTGTATATGTTGTCTTTGAGGACGGGACGGACCTCTACTGGGCTCGGTCGCGTGTGCTCGAATACTTGGGCCAGATTACCGGCAGCTTACCTGAGGGCGTGTCACCACAACTTGGCCCTGATGCGACTGGGGTCGGGTGGATTTATCAGTATGCGCTGGTTGACAGAACCGGAAATCATGATCTGGCTCAGCTCAGGACTCTGCAGGATTGGTTTCTGAAATACGAATTACAAGCCGTGGAAGGCGTCTCAGAAGTCGCCACCATCGGCGGAATGGTCAAACAGTACCAGGTCGTCGTCGACCCAAACAAACTACGTGCCTATGACATAACACTTGCACAATTGAGGACGGCTATTCAGGCGGCCAACCGCGAGACGGGCGGCAGCGTCATTGAGATGGGGGAAGCCGAATTCATGGTCAGGTCCTCGGGCTACATTGACGAATTGTCAGACCTTGCAAGCGCGCCGTTGATGGTCAACGACCGTGGCGCCGCTCTGACGCTTGGAGACGTCGCTGAAATCCGTCTGGGGCCGGAAATGCGGCGCGGTGTCGGAGAACTCGACGGGCAAGGAGACGCGGTTGGTGGAGTAGTCATTCTGCGATGGGGTGGGAATGCGTTGGCAACGATCAAAGCGGTGGAGGCGCGCATCGAAGAGTTGCGCTCAAACCTGCCGGAGGGGGTCGAAATCATAACGACCTACGACCGATCTGGTGTGATCGAGCGTGCTATCGATAACCTCCAGAAGAAACTGACGCAGGAATTCATTGTCGTTGTTCTTGTGTGCGCGGCTTTTCTACTTCATCTGCGGTCATCCCTCGTAATTCTTCTGTCGCTCCCTCTGGGAATCTTTGCCGCATTTATTCTGATGAAGGCGCAAGGAGTAAACGCAAACATCATGTCGCTCGGCGGCATAGCCATCGCTATTGGTGCGATGGTCGACGCATCGATTGTGATGATCGAGGCGATGCACAGGCGGTTGGAAAAAGAAAAGCTCACAGCAGAGAACCGATGGCGGATTGTGCAAGAGTGCGCTTCTGAGGTGGGACCAGCCCTTTTTTATTCTCTGGCGATTATCACGGTTAGTTTTTTGCCTGTTTTCGTTCTGGAAAATCAGGAAGGTAGGCTCTTCTCGCCACTCGCTTATACCAAAACCTACGCCATGGCTGCAGCCGCCATCCTTTCGATAACGCTGGTTCCGGTCTTGATGGGTTACTTTGTAAGGGGGCGTATTCTACCGGAGCGAAAAAATCCGCTAAATCGCTTGGTTGTGTTCGTGTACCGCCCATTTCTGGACGCGGCAATTGCCTGGCCATGGGCAACAACACTGTTGGCCGGCGTTCTGGTGACGTCCATGTGGTACCCGTACCAGAGAATTGGCTCTGAATTCATGCCCGAGTTGAACGAAGGTGATTTTCTCTACATGCCGAGCTTCTACCCCGGGATCTCGACGGGAAAAGCCCGTGAGGTACTGCAGCAGACCAACCGCCTGATCGCGACCGTGCCTGAAGTCGAAACTGTTCACGGTAAAGTTGGGCGTGCGGAGACTGCAACCGATCCAGCACCTCTAACGATGGTGGAGACCACAATCCAACTCAAGCCGGAAGAAGAATGGCGCCCCGGCATGACAATGGAGAAAATCCGGAATGAGCTCGATCGTATCGTTCAGGTTCCGGGCGTTACAAATGTTTGGATCCAACCTATCAAGAACCGCATCGATATGCTTGCGACAGGTATCCGTACTCCTGTCGGTGTCAAAATATCCGGCACCGACTTGGAGGTCATTACAGATATAGGGATCGAAGTAGAGCGTGCGGTCGCTGATATTGATGGAACGGCTTCCGCCTACGCAGAGCGACCTGTTGGCGGGCGTTTCATCGAAATCGACGTCAAACGAGATGCCGCCTCCCGATACATGATGAGTGTTCGAGAAGTTCAGGACGTAGTGCAGACCGCAATTGGCGGTATGCAAGTGTCGGAATCTGTGGAGGGGCTGGAGAGGTTTCCTATAAACCTTCGGTACCCTCAGGCATGGCGAGACAGCCCGGAACGGCTCGAAAATCTTCCTGTCGTCACGCCGTCGGGTGCTCATGTGCCACTGTCCGCTCTCGCCGATATTCGAATAGTTGACGGGCCGGGAATGATACGATCAGAGAACGCTCGACGAACTGGGTTCGTGTTCATCGACATCGCGGGGCGCGACCTGGGCGGCTATGTGGCCGAAGCACAAGAGGTGGTTACAGAAAAGGTCGACCTGCCTCCAGGTTACTCGCTGACTTGGTCAGGGCAGTATGAGTACATAGAGAGAATGCAGGACAGGTTGACGATCGTTGCTCCTGCAACCCTGCTAATTATCACGCTCATGCTTTTCTTGGCGTTCAATCGGGTGATTGAGGTCGGGATAATTCTTGCGGCGCTCCCGGTCGCATTGGCAGGTGGGGTTTGGTTCTTATGGTATCTTAACTTCGATATCTCAATTGCTGTGCTCGTGGGCTTCATCGCGCTGGCGGGAGTTGCCGTGGAAACAGCGATTGTCATGTTGTTGTACCTCAATCTTGCTTGGGAGAAACGTCGAGGGCTGGCGCAATCGGAACAGCGAAAGCTGACACGTGACGATATCGAAGACGCGGTGTTCGAAGGAGCCGTTCTTCGGGTTCGGCCGAAGGTAATGACTGTAGCCACGATCTTTGCAGCACTGATACCCATCATGTACGGCACCGGTACAGGCTCTGAAATCATGCAGCGGATCGCTGCGCCGATGATTGGGGGCATGGTGACAGCGACCCTTCTTACGCTTTTTGTCATTCCCGCAATATTCGTGATTTGGAAACGGCTCGCGCTCAATCGCGTGAACCGAGAGATCTCCCACACGATCCAGGAAGTGCCCCCTGCGCTTCCGGCAGAATAATACCCACAACCTTGAAACAGGAGCATCTGATGAAAACTTTGACTGCAATTTTGGCCCTATTGGCCGTGTCTACAACATCCGGCATCGCGCAAACGAACCACGGCATGGACCATTCCAACATGCCCATGTCTTCCGAACAGATGGAAGGTGCGGTCCACGCAAAGGCTTTGGTGAACTCAATTGGCGACGAAACCGCTAACGTCAGCCATGATCCGATCCCCGAGATCGGGTGGCCCGCGATGACGATGGATTTGCAGCTTCTTGAGAATGCCCAGATGATGGGTGAGATCAGCGCAGGTGACGAAGTCACACTGATGTTGGTCAAAAGCGATGATGGTATGTATGCGATCGGCGCGATCATGAAAAACTGAGTCTGTTGATGCGGCAGCTATTCACCAATGATGTGATTGTTCGCCGTTTCAACGACTGTAGGAAATTCTATGAACTAAGAGAAATGGAGTAGGAGCCACTCAAGAACCAAATCGTATTTCAACGATCTGTGGCTCTGCTCATAAGTTATCAGTCCATTGTCGGTTAAAGGCGCTTTAAGCAATTCGTTGACTGATTGAAGCTCCAAAGCTCAGAAAATCTTCCGGCTATACTGATTGAACAGAGCAATCCAGGCAAGCAGTACACAAACTGCCAACGCTTCGGTATCTCCGGCCCGCGCCACTGCAGTTAAACTGCGCAAAATTCTGGAGCTACTTGCGCAGCCCAGTGGAAATCTGACCGACAAGCAAATCCCACCTAAAACATTTCACAATTGGAATGTGTGTACTACATTGTCGCCGAGATGACTTCACGCGGCCATTCAACGGACCAGCGTCGAATTGTCTGGGGCGTTGCCTTGTTGGTTTTTGCTTCAGTCGAAAACGCAGCGCGGAGCGGTCAAAATGAGGATATCTCCAGGGCGACGACTTGGGAAAACGATACGACATGACAGCTAACACAAGAGAGCACTGGGACGATGTCTATGGCGAGAAGTTTGACACCCAATTGAGTTGGCACGAGGATGATCCAGAGATATCGCTTGAACTCATCGAGTTGATCAGAGTGTCTAAGCCTTCATCCGTCATCGACATTGGTGGAGGTACATCTCGTCTTGCTGGAGCGTTGCTTGCGAAGGGGCTCCATGACGTGACAGTTCTCGATCTATCGCAGGTCGCGTTGGACACGGCCCGGGAAAGGTTGGGGCGCGCCGCTGAAACAGTCACTTGGATTTCTGCAGATATAACTTCTTGGGTCCCCGATCGCAGATATGACGTCTGGCATGATAGGGCGGTTTTTCACTTTCTCGTGGATACATCGCAACGCGCGGCCTATCTGGAAAGCGTGAAGAAAGGGGTAAAAATTGGCGGCCATGTGATCATTGCTACGTTTGCACTTGATGGGCCGGAGACTTGCAGTGGTCTCCCTGTCGCCCGCTATAGTCCGAGCGATATCGCCGTGCTTTTTGAGGAACACTTTGAACTCGTCGCGCATCGCCATCACCTGCACCAAACCTCTTGGGGGGAAAGTCAGTCTTTCCAGTTCAGTGTTCTCCGCCGCTGCGTTTGAGCCCACACCTGAAACTGGCCCAAAGCGGTACGCTTCCAATAAGCTTTCGGGGCATGCCGATTGTGTTCACAAGTTACGTTTGGCCCTCAAAAACTGGCAGAACCACCTTAGCGCACAAGCCGCCAGTTTCCCCGTTTAGCAATTCTATCGTGCCACCGTGCGACTGGATGATCGTACGTGCGATCGACAGCCCCAAGCCGGTTCCGCCAGTCTCTCGCGAGCGGGATGTTTCAAGCCGCACGAATGGGTCGAATACCGCATCGAGCATATGCTCGGGGATGCCGGGCCCCTGATCCTGGATCAATATTTTTGCCTCATTCCCCTCTTGCATGACTGAGACGTTGGCCCGGGCACCATACCGGCAGGCGTTTTCAATGATATTGCGCAGAGCTCGCTTCATCAGCATCGGCCGAAGCGTGACGGCCGGATTGTCTGCGACCGATACTTCAACCGTGTCACCGGCTTGCACAATGTCTTCGGTCGTTTTGGTTACGAATTCACCAATTGGGACGGTACTGGAAGGTTCGCGCGTGGCCACGCCCTTGGCAAATGACAGGGTGGAGTCCACCATCTCCTGCATTTCCTCGATGGTCTCGATCAGATGGTCACGGGTCTCCTCTTCCTCCACCAGTTCGGCGCGAACCCGCAATCCCGTCAGTGGCGACCGCAAATCGTGACCCAGCGCCCCCAATAGTCTGGTCCGATCGGCAACATAGCGAGTCAGCCTATCACGCATATGGTTGAACGCCTGCGTCAAATCTCGCACCTCGGTCGGACCAGAAACCGTCAGTTCCTGGACGTCTTCACCGCGACCAAACTGGTCTGCAGCCAGTGACAGGCGGCGCAACGGGCCGGTCAGCCGTGTCAGTAGAAACCAAATGGCTGCTCCAAGAATTAAAGTTGCAGTGAAACCGAAGCTGACGAAGGACTGCAAAGGCCATTGCAGAGGAGGGTTATGGAACCGGGTATCCACGTTGAGCCATTGATCGGTCGTCAGAGCGATCGACAGCTGCATTTCAATTGCGGAAACGTGATCACGCATCATTGCCATGTGCATTTCAGCCATTGTAGACGGAACACCTTCAACCGGCAGCATATCGGGAGAGAACTCATGCAACTCTACCCGGATGGGACGGTTTTCATAGCCTGGCAGAATTCTGCGGATTGTGTTTTCGACCGTCCCACCAGCGCTATGTCCGGTGTGATCGACTGCGGGCGTATCTGTAAGGCTGAAACGCACCAGTGGAGAACTTGCCGCCCGCAGGATCGCGTCGTGCATCTCGGGTGGAGCTTCTTCAATCAGCCGCGCGATGTTTGCGGCGCGTCCGGCGGTTTCCAGGCCAAGGGCCATGTGCACTGCCATTGAGCGTTCGTCGACGAACAGCCACAGGCTGACCAGTTGCGCGGCAGCCAGCGCGGCGATGATCAAAAGGATAAGCTGACCGCGCAGACTTTGGGCAAAGGCTTTCATCCCGTAAGCTCGCTCACGTCGGTCGACAGGCAATAACCGCCACCTCTTATCGTGGTGATGAGCTTCGGCCGCGTTGGGTCAGCTTCGATCTTGCGACGCAAGCGGCTGACCTGGTTGTCGATCGTACGGTCGAACAAGTGCGGGCTGCGGCCGGCGGTCAAATCCAGCAGTTCGTCTCGCGACAGGAGTTTGCGGGGCCGCTGCAGGAATACGGCCAGCAGCCGGACATCGGCGGTGGTCAGACTTTCTTCGGCCCCTTCGGCGGATATCAAGGTGCGACTGTCGGCATCCAGAACCCAGCTTCCAAAGGCGATCCGTTTGCCGCTCAGATCGCCAGCCGGGGGGACGGTGGTTTCGGAACGCCGCAGGATCGCCTTGATCCGGGCCAGCAATTCACGTGGGTTGAATGGTTTGGGCAGGTAGTCATCGGCGCCGATCTCTAAACCCACGATACGGTCGGTGTCATCGCTGAGGGCTGTCAGCATCAGGATCGGCGGGCCACCGGCCGCGGACAGGCGGCGACAGACCGACAATCCGTTTTCGCCCGGCATCATGATGTCGAGTACGATAAGATCAATCCGACCGGCCGCCAGTCGTGCGTCCATCTCGGTTGCGTCGCGCGCGGTACTGGCGCGCAACCCATTCTTTTCCAGATAGCGGCTGACAGCATCACGGATTTCGCGGTGGTCGTCGACAATCAAGATATGTGGTGCTTCAGTCATGGCGCAATCATAAGCCCCGGCGCGGTACAAATCCCGGCTTTTTTGTATCCCTTTGTATCAGTTGGGCGGGCTGCGACACAACGATACAAACCGGGTTGAGCAGGGGGGTGGTGGCGCGACCGAGGGCGGCCATATGCTTTGTGTAGAAACAAAAACCCGAGAGGTGAAAGTCATGAAACGTACCTTCACGCTGGCCGCTGGAGCCATTGCCGCGACTTTGATGGCGCTGCCCGCGCTTGCCGCCGGTCAGCATGGCAGCAGCGCGCAGATGCAGGGCCATGAGGGCGGCATGATGCAGGGTGCGCCCGGCGGCATGATGGGCGATCACGCAGGCATGATGCAAATGATGGTGAAAATGCATGGCCAGATGATGGGCGGCAACTGGCTGGCGGTTCTGGACATGGACGAGGACGGTCGCCCGAGCGAATCTGAGATCGCCGAAGGTCTGAAGGCCCGGATGCAGGCGCATGACGTCAATGGAGATGGCAACCTGTCGATTGATGAGTTCGAAGCGCTGCATTCCGGGATGATCCGCGAAACCATGGTGGACCGATTTCAGCATCTTGATGCCAATGGCGATGGCGTTGTGACCACAGGGGAAATCGAGAAAGGCGCAAAGACGATGTCGCCGAAACACGGCATGAAGGCCTCGAAACCTGTGACAAAGGCTTCTGAAACCAACAACTGAAACGCAACCGTGTAGCCGGGTCATCGCACTCGGCACAAACCACTGAGGAACAAAGCGATGATGGGCTATGGCGCTGGAATGGGGTTTGGAATGATCTGGATGTTGCTGATCGCAGTGTTGATCGTTCTGGCGATCGTAGCGCTGATCAAATACATCGCTAAGTGACCTCGGAATCCGTCACTCCCGTTTAGGGGTGGAGGGCTATGTCATAGGAGGAACGAAAGCTGGAGGGCCTGCACAGCAATAGCCGTTTGGTTTTCATCGCGGTTTTGATCGCGTTGCTGATCGCCACCATCTGGTTGTGGCTGTCTGGCGCGTTGGACGCAGGACTATCGCGCGAAGTCATTACTGCGTGGGTGGATTGGGCCGGCCCGTTCGGACCCGTTGTCATCATCGGCTTCATGACAGCCGCAGTGGTTGCCAGCCCAATCCCCAGCGCTCCGATCGCTGTCGCTGCCGGGGTGGCATATGGGCATGGGCTGGGAACCGCATTGGTTGCTATCGGAGCGGAGTTGGGGGCGCTGCTGGCGTTCCTGATAGCCCGTTGGTTGGGGCGCGACGCGCTGCGCCAGTGGTTCGGCGACAAGCTGGACTTGGGGTTGCTTGGATCGCAGAATGCCCTGATGTTGACCGTGTTCACCAGCCGCCTGATGCCTTTCGTTTCTTTCGACATGGTCAGCTATGCCGCCGGTCTGACCCGACTTCAATTTTGGCGGTTCGCACTGGCCACCTTGGCTGGACTCCTGCCGGCCAGTTTCGTTCTGGCCCATCTGGGCAGCCAGATTACCGAAACCGCGACAGGCGGCACCAGCCTTGCGGTTATCGGGCTTGGGCTGTTGACGGGGGCGCCACTTATCTGGTTGGCTTGGAAACGCAAGATGCCTGTTGGCTCTTCAGACCACGAATTGAGCCAGATCAATGCGACCGGTCCAAGCGGCCCTAAACTGTTGGAGAATGGAGGAAACCCTAAGTGATCCGCGCACAATGGATATCAACTGCGACACGGACGGCCCGAGCCATGGGCCGGCTGCAGGTCCTGTTGATCTGTGCGTTGGTGGTTTCGATGCTGATCTCTGTTGTGCCGTCCCATGCCGGGCATGACATCGCGAAGGCCGCCACCCAGGCCGAGCTTGTGATCGATGACAGCGGTGGGTATCCCGCGTCTCATCCATCAGAAGAATTAGACTGCTCAGTGCACCCGGGCTGCTATGCGATGGCAGTTATGGCGGCACCTGAATTGCTCTCGATGCGTATTGCTACGCCCGTGGCGCCAGAACGGTTCCGGCCACGCGCAAGCCTGCCGGTCGCACCACTACCACATCCGCCAAACCTGTCCTGAACGTGACCGGCAATGGCTCCGGAATCGCTCCGGGGTCTTGCCCAAGCCGTTGATTGCGGCCCAACTCAGTTCAGGACACTTACCATGCTTACCATTCTGTACTTTTTCGTCACGGGCGTGGTGCTATTCGCACTGTTGCGCCTGACCTGTGGCCCCTGTGTGATGGGGACACAAGAACATCATCCCGGTGTTCCGGTGACAACCCTTGGCTGGGCGCTCAGCCTGTTTCTGGCCGCAACCTACCTGCTGTGCGTGGCCTTTGACCTGATCTTTCCAAGTTTTGCCATGTACCGGGCTTGGATCGGCCTGATGCCCGGAATGACTTGGCTCAGCCTGCCCTCATTCCTGTTGGGACTGTTATGGGCGTTTCTCTACGGCTGGTACGCCGCGTTGCTGTTCGGCGGACTGTTCAATGTCTTTGCGGCTCGCACAAAACTCAACTGATTGAAAGGACAAAGCCATGAAGGCCATCGCTCTGACCCTGCTTTTGACGCCCTTCCTGATGGCCGTCATCTACCGGATTTTTCTGCACGTGCCCGCCAATGCGCGCGTTTCAGTTGACGAAAGGAAACCTAAATGACCCTGTTCAATCTGGCCGCAGGCCTGTCCGTCGCAGCTTTGACTGCGCCTTCGCTCACGCTGGCGGCAACCGTGTTCATTCCCGAAGGCAGCGCGGACTCGGTTCTGGTGATCGACTCCGAAACCGGCAAGACCGTCGAGCGGCTGCCGAGGCTCGTGGCGGTCCATGGGCTGGCCGGCGCGCCCGGCTTTAAGTACCTGGTCGCGGGCAGCTACGCAGAAACCGAGGCCACAACGCCACCAAAACCCGAAGGTATGTCCAAGGATGAACACGCTGCGCACCACGCCAAGCGCGATGTCACTGCGTTGCCCAAAGACAAGGGGCGGAGCCTGCTGACGATCCTTGATGCGGAAACACGCGAGGTCGTCCGCCAGATCGAGGTTCCAGGTGCGGTGCATCACACTGCGGTGTCGCCCGACGGGCGGTTCGCGGTGGCGACCCATCCGGGCGGTGACGGTATTTCGATCGTCGATCTCGATAAGCTCAGCTTCCTTGGTTTCGTAGCAACCGGGCCAATGCCCAACTATGCGGTATTCGCGCCTGACGGCGACAGGGTCTATGTCACCAATACCGGCAATGGTACACTTAGCGAAGTGGATGTCGTCAAAGGCTTCGTCGTACGCAACATGCCCGTCGGCGAAGGCCCTGAGCATCTTGTACTTAACGCCACCGGCAGCGCCGCCTTCGTAGCCGACAGTGATGGTGGCAAGGCCTTCCGCGTAGATCTTGCCAGCGGTTCTGTCACCGAAACCTATGACATTGGAGGCGAGTTGCACGGGATCGGCCTGTCCGACCGCGAGGGCGTACTGTTCGTGGCCGCCAAAGGCACCGACCGGTTGTTGTCGATTGATCTTGCTACGGGCAAACAGCGCTCGACCAACCTGTCACCGGCACCTTATCACCTGACGACCATACCGAACTCAGGCAAAGTGATGGTATCAAGCCGAACCGAACCGAAGGTCTGGATCGTCGATCAAGTCAGCCTGACGGCTATTACCGAAATGCCGATACTGGGTGAGGGCCACCAGATGGTTGTTCTGCCCTGAAGGACTGTGCCCGGCATTGCGTAATTAAACGGCTCTACGACCAAAGCTTAAACCAGGGAGCAGAACATGACAGAAGACCACGACATCAGAATCCACGCGAACGGCCCGACCGAGGTCGCTTACGTCTGCCCCATGCATTCTGACGTGCGTCAATCTGGGCCCGGCGACTGTCCCAAATGCGGGATGCACCTTGTGCCCGAGGGCGAGGTGGATGCGCATGCGCATCACCACCATTCCGCGCATCATGGCGCGACGGACGAGAACGGTGAATATGACATCGTTCCGACAGGCTATGACGGACCCGTATATACCTGCCCGATGCATCCGCAGGTGCGGCAAACCCATCCCGGGTCCTGTCCACTCTGCGGCATGGGGTTGGAGCTGGAAAGCGCGGCGATGGTGGACGAGGGGCCGAACCCGGAACTGGTGGATTTCACCCGGCGCCTATGGGTAGGTGCGATTCTGACGCTTCCACTTTTGGTTTTCACGATGGGCCCCTACGTTGGGCTGTCTGGTGTGCGAGAGATTTTTGGTGAGCGAACAACCCTATGGATTGAACTGATACTTGGCACTCCGGTTGTTCTTTGGTGCGGTTGGCCATTTCTGGAACGAGGGTGGAATTCGTTTCGCACCATGAACCTGAACATGTTCTCGTTGATTGCCATGGGGGTTTCGGCCGCGTGGCTGTTCAGCGTTGTCGCCGTATTGATGCCCCACATATTTCCGGACGGTTTTCGAGATTCAGAAGGCCATGTTGGGGTCTATTTCGAAGCGGCCGCAGTTATCGTTACACTTGTTCTGCTCGGGCAGGTGATGGAACTGCGGGCACGCGAAGGCACAGGAAAGGCAATCCGCGCTTTGCTGGACATGGCCGCAAAGACCGCCCGCATTATCCGCCCTGACAGCAGTGAAGAGGAAATTCCGCTTGAAGAAGTACAGGTAGGTGACCGCCTTCGCGTACGCCCCGGCGACAAGGTGCCAGTAGACGGCATTGTACTCGAAGGGCGCTCATCTGTTGACGAAAGCATGATCTCTGGCGAACCGGTTCCGGTCGAAAAGGTACAAGGCGAGCCGGTCACAGGGGCCACAATCAACGGCACCGGTAGCCTTGTGATCGAAGCAACCCGAGTGGGCTCTGACACAATGCTGTCCCAGATTGTCGAAATGGTGGCCAACGCGCAACGCTCGCGCGCACCAATTCAGAAATACGCTGACAAAGTGGCGGGCTGGTTTGTACCGGCGGTCATAAGTATAGCTGCGCTGGCCTTTATTGCATGGGCAATTTGGGGACCGGCTCCGGCGCTCTCCTACGCCTTGATCGCAGCGGTGTCGGTACTGATCATAGCTTGCCCGTGCGCGCTTGGCCTGGCCACTCCGATGTCGATCATGACGGCCACGGGGCGCGGGGCGCAGGCCGGAGTGCTGATCAAAAATGCCGAAGCGCTGGAGCGGTTCGAGAAGATCGATACTTTGATCGTCGACAAAACTGGCACGCTGACCATGGGCAAGCCAAAGCTTGTGGCTGTATTACCCGAACCTGGCCATGACGAGGTCGAGGTGCTGCGGCTGGCCGCAACGCTGGAGAAGGGCTCGGAGCACCCGTTAGCTGAGGCAATCGTCACAGGAGCCGAGGAACGTGGCGTAGCCCTGTCCGACGCCAGTGACTTCGAGGCGGTGACTGGTAAAGGCGTGAAAGGCACGGTGGATGGCCGCCCCGTCGCGCTCGGCAATCTGAAACTGGTCACCGATCTCGGACTCGAGGCGGCCGAACTGACGGCCAAGGCCAATGCGCGTCGGGATGACGGCGAAACGGTGATGTTCGTGATGCTTGATGGTTCAGTGGCGGGGTTGGTCTGCGTCGCCGACCCGGTCAAGGAAACAACACCAGCCGCACTCAAGGCGCTGCACGAACTGGGTTTCCGGATCATCATGGCGACTGGCGACAACGAACGCACTGCAAAGGCGGTGGCCGAACGTCTGGGTATCGATGAGATTCGAGCCGACGTACTGCCCGAGGACAAGGCCCGCATAATTCGCGAACTGCAGGAGAAAGGCGCAAAGGTCGCCATGGCGGGTGACGGAGTGAACGACGCACCCGCGTTAGCGCAGTCCGATGTGGGCATCGCCATGGGGACCGGTGCCGACGTGGCGATCGAAAGTGCAGGCTTCACGCTGGTCAACGGAAGCCTTGATGGCATCGTGCGCGCCCGTAGGCTGGCCCGCGCTACCATGCGCAATATCCGGCAAAACCTATTCTTTGCCCTGATCTACAACGCCTCGGGCGTTCCGGTGGCGGCGGGTCTTCTGTTCCCGCTTTTCGGCATCCTGATCAGCCCGATGTTTGCGGCCTTCGCTATGAGTGCTTCATCGATTTCAGTGGTGTTGAATGCGCTGCGATTGCGGGGGGCGAAGATTTGAGCACGCACGAGCATAGTACCCACGGCGCCAGTGGCGCGCTGAAGCCCGGATCAATCTCGCTGACCGGAGCCGTCGCCATGGGGACCGGCGTGATGATTGGCGCTGGGATCTTTGCACTTACCGGACAGATCGCCGGGCTGGCGGGGCCATGGTTTCCGCTGTCCTTCGTGGTCGGGGCCGTGGTGACGGTTTTCAGCGCCTATACCTATATCGCCATGTCCAACGCCTGGCCCTCATCAGGCGGCATCGCCATGATCCTGACCAAGGCATATGGGCCCGGGGCGGTTGCGGCGGCGGCCTCGCTGCTGATGGCACTGTCGATGGTGATCAACGAAAGCCTCGTCGCGCGTACTTTCGCGACCTATGCGCTCCGCCCGTTCAACATCGAGAGCGGACCGCTGGTGTCTTTGGTCGCTGTTGCGCTGATCGTCTTTGCCTATGCGGTGAACCGGTCGGGCAACCGGTCGGTGGGGTTGTGGTCGATCATCATGTCGGCGCTCAAGATAGGCGGGATCGCAATATTCGGCATCGCCGCACTTTGGGCTGCGGGCGGAACCTGGCAGGTTCAGGGCTCGGAACCGGCCGCGCCGCTGGGGTTCGTCGCCTCGGTAGCCCTGTCGATCCTCGCCTTCAAGGGCTTTACCACCATCACCAACAGCGGGGCCGAGATCGTCGACCCGCACCGCAATGTCGGGCGCACCATCATGATCTCGATCGCGATCTGCGCGGTGGTCTACCTGCTGGTCGCCCTTGCCGTCGGTGTCAGCCTGCCGCCCGAGCAAATCCGCGCGGCGCAGGACTATGCCCTGGCCGAGGCTGCCAGGCCGGTGCTGGGGCAGGGCGGGTTCTACCTGACCGTGGCGCTGGCGATGGTGGCGACGGCCTCGGGGCTGATCGCCAGCGTTTTCGCTGTGTCCCGGATGCTGGCGATGCTGACCGACATGAAGATGATCCCGCACAGCCATTTCGGCATGACGGGCAGCATCCAGTCTCACACGCTGATCTACACGGTCGTGATTGCGGGCCTGCTTGCGGTGTTGTTCGACCTGTCTCGCATCGCCTCGTTGGGGGCGTTCTTTTACCTGGTGATGGACATGGCGGTGCATTGGGGTGTCTGGCGACGCTTGCGCGGTCAGATCAAAGCCCGTGGATGGGTCTTGCTGACCGCCCTGGCGCTGGACTGCGTAGTCCTGACCGCGTTCACAATACTCAAGCTGCGCTCCGACCCGATGATCGTAGTATATGCCGTTGCTGGCATCGGCTTGGTCTTCGTCTATGAGCGCATCTTTCTCAAACAATGGATCATCGAAAAGGAGACAAATCAGCTATGACCCAATCAAATTTCGACGAAACCCGCGCCACACAGGAGACGACCGAAAGGGTCAGCTCTGACGTAACGGCCGAAGCGCCCAAAACCGAAGATCAGACGGCCAACGGTGCCAAGCGTAATTGGCTCCCGGTTGTCATTGCGATCGCGTTGGGCGCCGCTGTTCTGGGCTGGGAATACCGCGAGACACTCTATCCTTTGCTCAGTTCTCCGTTGCTGTTCTTGCTGGTCTGCGTGGGCATGCATTTCTTAATGCATCGCGGCCACGGCAAACACTGAGAACGGCGCCCTGTATGGCTGGCGGCTTTGCGGCAAGAACACTGCGCAACAAGGAGCAGCAACGGCCAACTGATCAGAACAAATTTGTAACCCAATAAGGAAGGGAAATTGCCATGTTAGCAAATCCAATTCGGAGAGCAGCAACTGAACTGCACCTGACGGCCGGTGCACTAACTGTAAAGGCATTGCACGGTGACACCGACGAAGATCACTCTGATGAATAGGGAATGGGGCATCGCGGTGAAGAAGAGGACCAAGGCGACTGATCCACCTCGTCCGAGTCCTATCATTCGATGAACCCGTCCTGACGCACAGGAGGAACAATATGTCTGAATTTTCTGAAAGACAGGCACCTTCAGAGCCTGAAACTCGGCGCGATTTCTTATACTTCGTCACCGGCGGTGCCGCCATCGTGGCCACGGGCGCGGCGGTCTGGCCACTTGTTAACAGCATGAACCCCAGTGCAGACATCTCCGCCCAAGCCGTTGTCGACATAGATCTTGAAGGTGTCGGACCAGGAACGAGGATCACTGTTAAATGGAAAGGCAAGCCGATCTTTATCGACCACCGGACTAAAGAGCGGATCGCGCTGGCGATAGCAGAAGACGATGCACCAATGATCGACCCGCAACCTGACGCCGAGCGCGTACAGCGACCGGAATGGCTGGTAGTTATTGGCGTTTGCACCCATCTGGGATGCATACCACTCGGGCAGGGCGGCAGCGAACCCACCGGAGACTGGGACGGTTGGTTCTGTCCGTGTCACGGTTCACATTACGACACGTCTGGCAGAATTCGGAAAGGCCCCGCGCCCCGCAACCTCGATCTGCCCCCTTACGAGTTCGTCACCGACACACGGGTCAAAATTGGGTGACGGCGCGGTGAACTTTGTTCAGAGGCGCGTGCCTCACCAAGTTCGTTTGTCAGTCCTCGAATATCCCTCGATCAGCGCCGCGATGCTATGTGGCGGAATTCGACATGTACCCCGCTTTCTGGAGTTTTCGAGAAGAGACCTCGCCGTCATGTTCTGAACGGAACAATTCTAATCGCTGCGCTCAACGTTTTCTGCTTCGCCCATGTTTAGACATGCCATCTTGCCTTTTGACAGGATCGCATCTGAATTGCGGGTTGAGAGGAAACGCTTTGGTCCTGAACAAGGTGCTATTTCAACCCCGTGTCAGCCGCGCGGCGATCGCGACCTGTCCCAGCGCGGCCAGGATCGCAGCGATGAACACGGCTTCGATGGCGATCATGCTGACCACCACACCGCCCACAAGCGGCGCCAGCGCCGCCGGGGCCGCAAAGCTGTTGAACCACGCGGAATAGGCCGGGCGGCGGTCGTCGGGCGAGATCTCCAGCAAATAGCCGAGATAGCCGATGGTCACCCCGTTCATCATCGCGCCGATCAGGAAGAACAGCACCGCGAAACCGGTCAGCCCCGAACCCGTGACCACAAGCAGCAAAACCAGCACCGGAGGTCCGAGACGCACCAGTGCCACTATCCCCAGCAGGCGCAATTTGCCCGCCTGGTCTCCGATGTGGCCCCAGAGCGGATTCGAGGCCAGCGCGCCGACAGTCTGCGCCGCCAACAGCGTTCCGACATCCGCCGCCCCGAGGCCGCTGCGGCTGGCGGCAACGACATAGAACGGCAACGCCATCAGCGTCGCTGCACCAAGCCATTGGAAGATCAGGAACAGCCGGAACCGGTGGTCCTGCCGCAGCGTCGAGAAACCTTCGCGCAGAAATCCAGACAGATTGGCAGGACGGTCCCGTGGCGCCCTTGCAGCGGTAGCGGGCTCACCCGCGGAGACAAAAAGCGTCGCAGAGACGATCATCAGCACCGCGCCGAGCCAGAAGATCAGCGCATAGGCCCTGAGCGGCGGCATCACGTCGAGCGCGTGTCGCAGAAAGCCCGCCACCAGAACCGCCAGAACACCGCCGCCGAAAAAGCGCCAGGCCAACATCCGGCTGCGGCGCTCGGACGGGATCGCCCGGCCGACGATGTCGTTGTAGGGCACCGCGACCACGCCGCTGACAAAGGCATAGACCGTCCACAATCCCAGCATCCCGAGCGCCAGCGGAACCGGAGGCCAATCGACCTGAGGCCAGTCGGCCCCCCACCACAGAAGAATACCGATCATCGCGACCGTGATCGCCCGCCCATAGGCACCAAGGGCGTAGAACGGCATCCGCCGATCGGTGCGCTCGGCGAGGTAGCCCACCGCGAACTGGGGCAGCAGCCAGCCAAGACGCAGGACCGTGCTGGCATAGCCCACGGCCAGCGCGCTACCGGTCAGCATATGCACCAGACTGGCCACCACCGTCGCGCTGTCCACCGCCGCCGACCCGCCCTGAAACACCGCACCAGCACCGGCGATGCGCCAAAATCTCGTGTCTTCGGGATTACGCCTTGCCATTCGCCGCCTCTGCCTCCGCCCGGGCGCGGCGGATGTCGATGCCGCTCTGCCACAACACCGTCAGGCCGATCCCGACCACCAGAAGGATCGTCAGCACATAGTTGAACAGGATCATCAGAAGGGCGGTTTCGTCCGGAACGCCAAGCACCTTGAGCGCGAACCCCGCCCCAAAGACAAAGCTCGCCGGGATGCGCACGAAACGACCCAGAACCATGGCGAACCCGGCAAACACCATCAGGAACAGGTAATCCCACGCGCTCAGCACCACGCCAACCGCCAGCCCGGCCCACAGGAAATGGGTTGTCGCCACCAGCTTACCCGCAATGGCTGCGGCAATGGCGGCGACGCGGCGGGCCCGTGCCTGTGGCCAGACGATCCCTTCACCGAGCGCGGTGCGCAGATACGCGCCATCGGCCCCGATGCGGGCGGCAGCCCAGTCGAAGAGTCGGCAGACCAGAGGGTCCTCGCTCAGAAGTGACGCGCGGAACCGGAACAGAACCCAAAGCAGGCTGCCGAAAAGCATCAGGTTCAACAGGCCCGCAACGCTCAATCCCAGCCGCAGGTCACCCTCGATCTGTGGAATCTGGCCGGCGGCGGCCACCGCTCCGGCAAAAAGGGCGAAAACGACGCCGTCGAGGAACCGGGCGATGATCGCGGTTGCAAGCACGGTCGCCATCTTCAAGCGGTCGAGCCGGGCAACCAGCCAGGCCCGGACCAGCGGGCTGATGCCGAGCGGGACAAGGACATTTGCGCCATAACCTGCCAGTAGCGCCCCCGTCAGCCGCAGGGTGCCGACGGGTTTCACGTCGAACAGGATCTGCCGCCACTTCCAGCCGCTCATCAGCTGCTCCAGCAGGATGGTGGCGGCAAGAATCGCGATCCAGAACATGTTGGCTCCGCGCAGGCCCTGCAGAAACAGCGCAAAATCGAGGCTGCCGTAGAGCGCAAACACCAGATAGAGCGCCAGGGCGGAGCCGAATATCGGCAGCAGCCACCGTTTCAGGAAGGTCCGCATTTGACATCCTCGCAACTACCAAGACCTCAATGTTTTAACCTCCGTATCATGATACGGTGTCAAGATGACGGTGACGGAGGGAGACCGCGATGCAACCACTCAAGATCGGCCAGGCCGCGCGCGAGACCGGGATAGGCGTCGAGACGATCAGATTTTATGAAAAGAAGGGCCTTGTCACTCAGCCGCCGCGCCCAATTGACGGCGGCGCGCGGGACTATGGTGGTGACACGCTTTGGCGGCTGAAATTCATATCCGGCGCTAAGAAGCTCGGATTTTCGCTGGCAGAAATCGCGGAAATTTTGGAGTTGCGCACGGCACCAAATACCGAGTGCGTCGCGATGCAGGCCAGAGCGCGCAAAAAGCGGGACGAAATTCAGGAACGGATCGAAGGGCTTGCACGGTTGAGGAACAATCTGGACGAGCTGATCGCGGCGTGTCCGGGGCGTGGTGGAATTCAGAACTGTTCGATCGTGGGCGCCATAGAACGCAGCAGTGAGAAATAGGCGCAATTCCGGCCTTGAACGGAGGGTAGCGGCGTTGCTTGCGAACCGGGTTATTGCCAAGCAGGACCCAGAACGGCAGGTGCAGCGAAAAAAGGAGAGCGAGGGTTCCGCTTCCGAGCAGAGTTTGCGCCAGATCATTGTGAGAAATCCCTGCGTCGCCCAGAAAGCCATATCTGATGAGTGTCGGAGGGTGACGGACAAGTCGGCCCTGTAAATGCGGTCCAGCTTTTATCCTACCGGTGCGATTTTATATCGGTTTAAGACAAGTTTACCCAAGAGGGAACATGACAATGAATAACCTGAGCCGCCGCCGCTTGATGCAAGGAGCCGCGGCAATTGCGTGCAGCGCGGCGCTTCCCGCCTTCGCGAAAACCGGTCCCTCAATCCATGTCCTGAAGGATCCGAATTGTGGGTGCTGCGGATCGTGGATCAAAATCATGCGGGCGGAAGGTTTTGAAGTAGGCGTGGAAAACAGTGCTTGGGAGGCCTTGAACGCTTACAAAACCGCCAATGGGATTCCGGAGGGCATGATGTCATGCCACACGGGTCGCGTGGAGGGCTACATGATCGAAGGACACGTCCCATCCGCTGACATTCGGCGCCTGCTGGGCGAACGCCCGAATGCTGTCGGACTGTCGGTTCCGGGAATGCCTTTCGGCTCACCGGGCATGGGGCCGGAAAGTGAACGCGAAGCCTTCGACGTCTTTCTGATCCGCAAGGATGGAACCACAGAGGTGTTCGCCAGCTACCCGGCCGCATAATTTCCCGATGGCGCTGGCAAGATCCTGACAAACACGGCGCTCGCTTCTGCTGCCTGGTTTACGTGACATTCTTCACGGCAAACCAGTTGATCCGTGACTTCACGCCTGCCTTGTCCTACCGGGCAAGTTCCAGCCTACGGTGAAAAAATACCTGCGTCCGCAAAGCCTGATGACCGGCTTTGCGGACAAAACCGACATCCCGGTCGCCGTATCAACCGCAGCATTTGTCGCCCGCCTGAATTGGCGGGCATGGGGCCGATCCGTAGGAACAGTAGACGCAGCAATCGCCGGGAAGTGGCTTCAGGACTTTTCCGCAAGATGTGCATTCGTAGAACCACTGGCACGCGTCTGTTGGCATCGTTTCAGGCCTTGAATGTCCACATTCCGGGCAGATGATCGTGCTGACAAGGTTCGGGTGCTTTTCACTCATGGCGTCACATCAAGGTTATCAGGAAATCATTTATTCGGATTTCGTTGAGCACGATAACCCAAGCGATGGCCGTCAACGCAAAACTGCCTGTCAGCCACCATTTGAAGCGGTCGAGCGAACCACGGCGATACGCGACGATGCCAGAGAGAAACAGCAGGGCCGTCGAACCGCCGAGCACGTAATAACTCGCGGCGGCGATCTTGCCGAATACGGCCAGCCAGCTCCCTCCCAAGCCAAGCAAAATCAAGGCCATCGGCAAGATGCAGCAGGTCGCAACGCCAAGTGCGGTAAACGATCCAAGAAAGCTTGCGCCAACAAACTTGCTCATGGTCAGCTTTCTCCGGCTTTGACGAACTCGAGCGGAAGCCGGTTCGACTTCCTCGATTTTTGCTTCGCGCGGTATGTGAAATTCGACATCATGACCGACAACATGCACCCTGTAGTAGCTACAGGTTCAAGGGAAAGGTCATCACATGATTGCGATTGGCGAAGCGGCGAGATTGACCGGTCTGTCGGTCGAGACGATCCGCTACTACGAACGGGAAGGCATAGTCGAGAAAGCCGGTCGAACCGCCTCGGGACGCCGCGCATACACGGAACGGGAAATCTCCGAGCTCAGATTCATCAAACGCTGCCGCGATCTTGGCTTTACCATTCAGGGTGCATGCGCACTTCGCGAATTGTCCAAAGCGCCCGAGCAAGCTTGTCGTGACGTCGAAGACGTCGCAACAAGACATCTCGACAACGTCAGGTCAAAAATCGCCGCCCTCCAACGGTTGGAGCAAGCACTGGCAGAACTTGTGCAGACCTGCACCGAGGGTACGGCCTCATGCCCCCTGCTAACGGCGTTGCTCAACGAGCCTATCGCCAAAGAAAAAATAAACGACACCTAATTGCAACGCCCGGAAAGGATCGAATCTGGCCAACTCAGTTTGCGGAAAGACTACAATGCGGCTCAAATCCGGCTCGCTCATCATTACCCACCCCATGCCCGAACTCTCTGCCTGTCCTCATCGCAGGCGAGAGTGACATTCCTGAATTGCTCATGGGTGACATTTGAGCTTTGCGGCTACAGATTGCGGAAGCATAAGTGAAATTATGTGAAACTTGCCCCTGCTCACAATTTTGCAAATCAAGCGGTGCACGTGGGCCGAACTCAGAGATGCCTGATCCACACGCATTGATCCCGGTTGGGTCCAAGTTCTTCGAGGATCCTTTCAGCATCCAGATTGAAGTCTTTGGCAATTTCCTGGACCTGAACCGCCTGAAAGCTATCCAAGTTCCGCACCGTTCGACCATCTTCAAAGGTGATCAACTCGTGTGATCTTCCAGACCAACGCACGATCCCGCCGCAAAGGGTCTGTCCTTCAACATCCGCAAGTTCGGCGACCGGGTCGGCAAAGAAATCGGTCCATTTAAGAATACCTGTGCTGACAGCTCTCGCCACTGCTTGTTCCGTTGTCCGGCACTTGAGTTTTGTGACGATCGAAGACGTCAAAGCATGCACCATCCTGGAGGAGAGCCCCGTCTGGCCAGCAACTACGGATGGGATCAATCCTGATGCGAGCATCTTCAGAACATCCATCTCCTGATCGGACAACGCATCCGTAGGAAAGTTGAAAACTGTATCAATCACATCGAGCGCGAGTAGATGCAGGACCTGCGCTTCGTGGCGAAGGGCAGGGAGCATACTCCCGACCAAGGCGTCCCAGTCGGATCGGCGCAGGTTGGAGGTAACCGTAAAGACACCACGCTCCCCAAACGGATTGATAACCGGAATGGATAGTCCGTGCTGACCCACACCAAATTTTCTCGCTGCATCGAATAGCGGTGCGTGTTCACGCTGATCATCAAACACAGCCCAATCAATTGGTGCGATCATTGCGGCGCCAAACCGGATGAGGGGATCGACCAGGACCATGTCGTTGTCGACGTAGTGCCTGACCCATTCGGCCGGGAACGTGGTGCAGCCGTGGACAACGTTGTGATGCTTGTCGATATGGGCGTAGGACGCATTCTCCAGTCCGAACCTCGAACAAATTTCCTGAAGGCGCGCCTCCCCGGTCTGCCTGAAATCCAGTTCAGAATTGCCAATGTCCGCGATTTTCATAGATCGTCTTTCTGTTCCGCGTTGCCGTCGAGGCCGCTTAGCAACCTAAAGCTGAACAAACCACTCGGGAATTCCCGTAGCCAATCATGCATTTGAATACAGTTCTGTTCTGGAGGCGGAAACGGAGCGAAAACCTGCCGATGAGACACATGAATTGGAGAAGCTGGCGGCTCATAACCCGGCACGGCTAAAACCCGCTGCAGTGATCTTGCGGAAGCCCGTCTTCCTCCTCTCGGGCTCTACGCGCCAAAAGCCCCATGAAACTGGAAATCAGGTTCAGTTCACCGCGCTCATCTGCGTGCACCATACCGCGCAGATATCCGCCCGGATTAACCACTGGCGGCAACCGTGGATCGCTCAGCCTCGCGTCTGTGATCAACCCGGCCAGGATTGCACCCATCACGGTCAATCGGTCAATCGCCGTACGCCAAGCCGAGGCATTGGCGCCGATCTCCGACAATCGCGACCAAACGCCGGTCTCAATCGCGTAGAGCGACGGGCTGGAATTCTGATCTCCGCCACCCGCGATATCGATATGCATGCGCAGCTCGGGTGAGGCCAGTTCATATAGGATGCGGTTATTCACCCGCGGTAGTTTTTGGGCCTTGCGCGATGCCGTATCTGTCGGATGATTGCTTTCTAAGCAATGCGGAGGGCCGTCAGGCCCGGAGCCGGAACAATCTGGTTCCGAGGCTTTTGCCGAGGACATTGAACTCTCGCCATCGGCGTTACAGGACAGAATTGTTTCTTCAATTTGGTCTTGTATATGGCACCCGAAACAAGCTTCGGGTTCACCCGAAATTTCACCGGGTTTTGCGACATGCTCTTCGATCCGGCTCCAAAGGTCGTAAGCCGCCTGAACATGTAGCTTGAGCGCCTCCAGCGTCATGTATTTCAACTTGTCGGCGCGCGGCCAGGATCGAAGTTCCTCCTTCATGCCTTCCAGACTTTCAGGAGGGCAGGGGAGTAAGAGAAGCACGGCCAGACTATGTTTCACATATCGGTAAAGCCGTGATCGATCCCCGCGCAGCTCGTCCTGTTCTTTCTTCTCGGCCTTGCTGCGCACGTCCGCATCGCGCATCTCGGGAATGAGGTTCAGGGCAGGGGTCAGGAAGAGTCCAAGCTTCTTGCGCTTACAGCGCGCGCCATTTGCGCCAAGCCTGCGTTCGATCAGACCAATCCTTTCCAGCTCACGTTCGTGATTGTGGATTGTCCGATCTGTCACGCCTCGCCCGGCAATGAGGGTTTCCTGGCGCGCGTAGCAAAAGGGTTCCTGAGACGGGTCTCGAAAAGCACATGGCGTAATCATATCGATGATGATCTCTAAGGTGCGAATACACTGGGCTGATGCGCCTCTGATCTGCGCATATCCCACGCAGAGCTGACGTAACCTGTCACGGTTCCAGCCCTCAGGAAGGCCGTTGTGAAAGCGAATATTATCGTGGTGATGGGCGGATGCGATCTGCCGAAAGCTCATGGATTTGGCCTCATTTGGCAAAGGTCAGTGTTGATATCGCGGCTTCGCGGGGCAGGGTGTTCGGAATGGTTCAACGGTCTCATGGTCTGCTTCTCATTGGGGAAGCAAGGCGGCTCGAACCTCAGCAAAAAGACACAGAAAAACCGTTCGCACAGATGCGTTTGTCCTTGTCAGTAATTTTGGAGTTTCCTATAAATCAGGTGATCAAACGTGACTTAAGAAGATCCCCGCTGAGGCCCCGCCTTGCGGGGGTTTTTGTTTCTGGGATTAAGTTTTTCCTCCGGGCCAATCGGCCTGGTTTAAAAATGCAGCTGGCGATTTTTGGTGGCATAGCCAGGAGCAACGCGTTGTACCGCAGGTCAGCACCTCAATATCGGATGAGTTCGTAGTCGCTGAACCCGAATGTGTCGGTCCACTCGACGCCAACGCCGCGGAAGTAGCTGGGAGGTTCACAGCGATTGCCCAGTGGCAGCCAGTAAGGGATTGGGGCAGGAGCGCGCTCGGACCAGCGAAAATTCGTATTATCGTCGTAGGTGCCAACCACAAGATCAAGCGAACGCTCGCAATCTCCCTCCCTTGAACGACGGCGATAGCTGTAGTGGCGCACATCCCAAACCCTGATGGATCTCACAACGTCGAAATCGGAAGAAGAAAGATCGACGCTGATCGGGGTGGCTTGGAAACCGTCACCGTATTGGCCGTGATGTGCATCGATCCTTCCTATCGAGATCGCTGCGTCTACCAGTATTGGCTTAGCGGTGTCATCCGATGGAAGCTCTGGAACTGGGCTAGCACTGGTGCGCTTGATGGCTTCCAACCGTTCCATAGGACCCAAGTCCGAGGGGCTGTGTGACGTATTCATCGGACAGCGCCAGAGTTGAAGCGGCGGTTCGACCGGGTAGGGTGTGATGCGCCGAATGAACTCCGCCTTGGCTGCGACGCAATCAGCCGAACTTGGCCAACCCCCGGCGAGGCAAAGGAATATGGCACAGTCAATTGGATAGGCACGAGCCTGCGTGGCTGGCAGTGCAGCGAGTGCAACTGCAAGGGCCTTCGCGCGAGTTCGATTTCCGGATTTTGAGTGTTTCAAGATGGTCTCTCCTGCTTGCGAATCGCCTAAGCAATATCCGGCCAATATATTTCTGACAATCCAATATCGTATATTGGCGGGTTTTCTTATATTGACGTAGATTGTGTTTTAGTCCACAACTTTTGGATGTAGAAGACGGCCCATAGGGGGTCGTCATGGCGGACAACAAGAGACAATACACTGTGGTAACCATCGAGATGGTCCGGGGCCTGAAAGAGGATCAGGTTCCCTTTACATGCCGCTACGAATTTATCGGACTCGCTTCCCTTGGACGACCTAAGTACCACTGCATTTACAGCTCGCCGAACTATGTCGGGGCCTTGTGCAAGTCGAAGATCTCTCGAGCGGGCGCTGAGCCCAGAGAGTTCGATCTTTGGCCGGGCCTCTTCAAGCATCATCAGGAATTTGGTGATGGGCGCATTCTCTGCGTCAAATCAGACTATACGATCGAGTCGATTACCCCAGAGGGTCTCGAAGCAGCTCAGGCCCTGGACGCGAAATCCAAAACCTGATCGGTCACGTTCGAGAACCCGGCTCATCAAAATGCTGGGGCAGGGCGCATGAAACGGCTCTTGTTTCTCAGCGCTGCACTCGCGTCCTTGTTCATTGCTGCAGTTTGGATTGAACCAGCTAGGAAAACAAAGACTCTCGGCGCATCCGAGGTGATTGCCGTTGACGGTGACACGATCGACCATGGTGACGACCGATACCGGCTTATTGGGTTTGATACGCCTGAGACATTCCGGGCTCAGTGCGATGCTGAGAGAGCTTTGGGTCTACGAGCCAAGGACCGGCTGACGGAGCTCATCAACTTCGCGGGCGTAATTGAACTTGAGATTGAGCTGCACTTTGACGTCCACGATCGCTTCTTGGCGCTTGGGCGCGTGTCTGGACAGAACGTCGGGGCCATCCTGATTTCTGAAGGTCTGGCGCGCCCGTACTCGGGTGGCAAGCGCCAGTCCTGGTGCGGCTGAAAGAAAGGATAAAACAACGATTTATGACAGCAGAGAGAAACGACTAAGCAATAAGCAGTCCTGCCGATTGCGCCAACAATCGACAGGACAAGAAACGCCCTTAATCCATCCGGGCATTCCTCCAACATCAAGAGAGAACTGTACTATGGTAAAAACAGTAGTCCGAGATGCCGGTCCTAGATTGGGCAGCACCGCGACAGAGTCAATGGGTGCAAACCTAGACAACGCGTCTGCACCTCCGATCCCTTAGCGCTGTCTGACGATTGAGGCGCGCGGGACATCCGAACGTTCCAGCCAAAACATCTGACTAAGAGATCCGAACCAGACATTGGTCTTTTGCGGCGCCACTGAAGGTTCAGTGCTGTGTCCCAGCACCCGATTCCCCACCGCTCAGATGACCTGAAGTCGACCCCATAATAGTAATTATGTAAAAACTACTGACCTATTTTTTGAAAGGCGGAAAGGTGATCACAGTGGCCTTCGACACTATCGAAAGCAAGATTGATCGGCGCTGGGTGCCTGCCGCCCAGAGCTTCGAGCAAGCCCGTAAGGACATTCTCACCGTAATCCGCCACCTTGCCGGAGAACGGTCAACCATCAAGCGCGGAATGCGCGAATACTGGCTGGAAAGCGATGCCCGCGCCACGGCTTTCGGAATCGCGCTCGAAATGTTCCATGTCCTCAATGATCTTGAGTATGTCCGTGCAAATCGGCTCTACAAAGCCTTGAAGTTGCACGCAGACGTTAACAAGGCGTTGGGTCCGAAAGAGCTGTTCCGCTTTGCTTCACCGGAAAAGGCCGCTGCGCTCATCCAAAGCAGCAGCCGAGCAAACTATGCCAACTCATACGCAACCCTGAAATTCGGTTGCGACCTGTCAGGCACAATCGACGCCGACACCGCGCGCGACGTTCTGAACCGGCATGAAGCCCTTTGGTTCGTTTACCCAAACGCCACCTATCACGTTCACCTGATCCGTGAGGGTGTCTGGCTGGACATCGTTATGCCGCTTGAAGTGGTCGTTGAGCTGCGCCTTGAAGTGGATTTCGCAATGCAAATCCGACAAGCGGAACTTGATGCGCAGGGAGCTTTGTCATGAACAAGCCTGCGCGCAAAGTTCTTCCTGATCGTCGGCTGGCTGAAACACGCCGCGTTGAAACTCCGCAAGGGCACACTGCCTTTGTCACCATCGGGTATGATCCGGCGTCGCCAATCAAACCCCGTGAAGTGTTCTATAGCGGCGGTTTTCGCTCTGGCAGCGACCTCGAATACCATCTGCATGATCTGTGCGTTCTGATTTCGCTGTTGCTGCAGCACGGCGTAGCAGCTTCGTTTCTGTCGCGCTCTATCGCTCGCAAGACTTCGGCCCTTGGTGGCGAAGAATACGCAAGTCTCGCAGGCTGGTTGGTGGATGCTGTCAGCATTCCGCCGTCCTGGACTGATGAGTACGTGGCCGCGACCGGCGACGAACAGAACCCCTCCAATTCCTCGCCAACTCAAGCAAAGGAGAAATCCGAATGATCGCAGCAATGCGGCCCCTTCTGCTCGTCTCCACGGCATTTGTGGCGACCGGCGCAAGCGCCCAGGTCATCGAATACGAGCCGGATGGCAGCGTGTTTCTGAACGGTGCGCGGGCAGAAATCGTCAATGGCGTCGTTCGGCCAATCCGGATGCGTGAGTACACGCTTGACGAAAAACCGGAAGCGCCGAAGGCCAAGCCACAGGAAAAGATCGAGATTGCGGGCAAGGCACCGCGGCCTCGCAGATCCTCGGGCGGCTGGTCGCAGGAGCGGATCGTCAAAGAAATCCACGCAGCGGCGGAACGCCATGACATTCCGGCCGAGTTGTTCATGGCGCTGGTCTGGCAGGAAAGCCGGTATCGGGCTGACGCTCTGTCACCCAAGGGTGCCTATGGCTTCGCACAGCTCATGCCCGGAACGGCGAAAGACCTGGGCGTGAACCCAAAGAACCCTGCAGAAAATCTCGACGGTGGTGCCCGCTATTTGGCGGCGCAGTACCGCGAGTTCGGAACCTGGAAGCTGGCGCTTGCCGCCTACAACGCCGGGCCTCACCGCGTCGTCGAATACGGCGGCGTCCCCCCCTTCACCGAAACCCGCAATTACGTGCGGATCATCCTAAGCAAAGTGAGCACTTCCTCATGAAAAGAACCCACTTCTACCAGCAGATGGCGTTTTTCGCGATCACTGCGTTCATCATCACAGCAGCGCCCGCCTCCGCTGGCTGGCTGCAAGATGCCATTGGCGATTTCATCAACGAAACGCTGGCCGACTCGAAGGTCGTTGGCGTCAGCCTTGCCGCTGTCGGCTTCATCTGGGGCTGTCTCGCCTACGTGTTCGGCTGGGGTTCGCTGAAAGGCCCGGTAATCGCTATCGTCGTCGGCGCTGTTATCGGCCTCGCTGATACATTCATCGGAGGCTGATTGATGCCGCGCCGCAATACGGTCTTTCGCGGCCTGAGCCGCCCCGCAGAATGGGGCGGCTTACCCGTGATCTATCTGCTGGTGATCCTCGGGATGACCATGCTTTCGTTCTTCATGTTCGGGATAGCGCCAGCAATCATTGCGGGTTTTGTTTTCTACACCGGGCTTCGCCTCTTTTACGAATGGGAACCGGCTTTCTTCCGCGTCCTGTCCGTAACCCTTTCCAAAACTCCGCGCACCAAAAACCGCCAGCATCATGGGGGAGATTACTATAGTGCCTAAGCCTGCTGCACAGGATTTGTGGACCCTTGCCCGCTCGTTGATCGAGCCGAGCTGGCGCAAGGATGAAATGAGCCTCTTTCAGATGTTGCCGTATGGCTATGTCGTGGACGATGAGGTCATTTCTACACGCAACGGTGGCCTCATCGCCGCTGCAGAAATCACCGGAATCAACGCAAACACGCTGGACGAAAACGAGTTCGAGTTCCTGGCCGAACGGTTTGAGCGTGTATTGCGCACGACACCCAATGAGGTGGCCTTTTATGTTCATCGACTGACCGTCCCAGCTGAGACTGGTCATGTCATCACAGATCCAACCGGCTTTGCCGGTGCAGTGGCGCAGGCCATGCGCTCAGCGTCCGTCGATGCAGAGCTGAAAGAACGCAAGATCATCATCAGCGCCATTCTGCAAAAGCGGCAGGATGAGCGGGCAAAACAGATGTTCGGCATGTCGTCTGGAACGATAGACGAGGAACGCCGCGAAATGATGGAACAGCTCGACGGTGTGTTCACAACACTGGCGGGCACGCTGGGCGAGGCCCGTATGCGCCGGCTGAAGCTCAGCGAGGGGCGTTGGCTCGGCTATTATGGAATGCTGTTGAACGGTCGGTATCAGCCGATCATTCACACGAACATTGCAGAACCCATCGCCTTCAACATGCCGCAAGAGGATGTGCTGTTTCAGGGCAAGCGCGGCAAACTGGTCACGGGCGACGATCAGGAACGCTCCATCCGTGTCTATTCCCTGAAGAATTACCCGATGGCTTCGTTCCCCGGCATTTTCGACGGGCTAGACCTGCCGGTTGATGTCGTGATTTCGCAATCCTTCCTGCCGATCAGCCGCGCCCAGGCGCAGGAAATGGAACGCCGCAAGTCGGGACAAATGCGCTCGGCAGGCGACAAGGCAAAGTCGCTTGAAGAGGATTTGTCCATTCTGGCGGACGGCATTGCCTCCGGCACCATGTCACTCGGCAAGCACCACCTGTCGATCTGCGTGTTTGGGAACGAGGAAGATCTGAAAACCGCCGAAAAACACATCATCGGTGAAATCCAGATTTCGGGCGGCACGGTCAAACGCGAAGCGATGTCGGCGCGGTCGGTGTACTTCGCGCAGCACCCCGGCAACTTCGCATTCCGTCCTCGTGAAGAACTGATCACGGACCAGAACTTTGCGGACATGGTTGCGTTCCACATGCGGCCAAAGGGTTTGGATGCGGAAAAGCTGCCCTGGCCGGGGCCATTGGCGACTTTCCCGACAACGCACGGGGACAGCTACGATGTTTCGCTGCACCTTCCCAAGACCAGTAAGGACGCCGAAAACCTGCCCTCCGGGCATACGATCGTTCTTGGACCGAACGGCTCGGGTAAAACCGTGATCGCAATGCTGCTGGCAACAATGGCGGTGGCACAGGGCGCGCGGATTATCGCTTTTGACAAAGACCGGGCAATGGAGGCTCCGATGCGGGCGCTTGGTGCGCAGTACACCCGCGTCCGAGTTGGTGAACCAACCGGCATGAACCCGTTTCAGACCGAGACGGATGAGGCTGGGCAAAGCTGGCTCGCCAACTGGGTCATTGCCCTGTTGAGCTATGACGAACCACTGACCACCGATCAAAAGGATGAAATAACGCGGGCTTGCCAAGCCAATGCCACTTTGCCGCCTGCGCTTCAGAACTTCGATTCACTGGTGGAACGGTTCAGAGCCTTTGACGATGACAAGAACCTGTACAAGCGTGCAAGTGAATGGGCTGGCGACGGGCGTTTGTCGTGGATGTTTGGCGAGGGTGGCACAGATCCTTTTGCCTCTGACGATCGGCATCTTGTGTTCGACATTTCTGAGGTTCTGGATGACGAGTTGGTCCGGTTGGCATGGATCAGCTACGTCATGCGCCAGATCGAGCGCCGTTGTGCTGCGAAAGTGCCCACTGTCTTTGTGATTGATGAAGCCTGGGTGATCGCAGGCAACCCCTACGGCGCAGAAATTCTCAAGAACGCTTACACCACATACCGGAAGCTGAACGTCATGATGATGATGATGACGCAGATCCCCGATCACATCCTGTCGTCAGCGGCAAGTAAGTCGATCCTGGAAAACACCAGCACGCAGCTCTTGTTCCCCTCCCGATCCGGCAATGAAGCAGACTACCGGGCAATCGGCTTGAACGATTCAGAGCTGGGCGCACTGAGGGCGCATTTTGGCGACCGCGTAATGCTCATGAAGAAAGGTGATGAGAGTGTTTGGCTCGATGTCGATGTCGGCGCTCTCGGCCCGCTTCTTCGTGTTTTGAGCGGATCAGACGGCAAGTCGTTCCCTGATCCTGACTGGCGACAAAACCCCAACTTCTGGAAGGAAATCACATGAAATCCCGCCTTGTAATCGCCCTTGTTGTTCTGGCCGCCGTTGCCGCCTGCACCAACACCTATTCGGGCTATCGCAGCAAATGCGCCTGTGACTTCGAACGAATGGGTCCTGCAGAATTGGAGCTGGCGTGATGGACAACTTGAAGCACATCCGCACAACCATTGCTGTTTTGGTTCTGGCCGCCCTGCCCGTCACGGCATCGGCCCAGGGTGTCCCGGTTGTTGATTCAGCGGCAATCGCACAAGACGCCGCCAATTCGGCCCGCGAAGTCGCGGAAATGGTCCGCCAGTACGAACAGCTAATGCAACAATATGAGAAGCTCGAGCAGCAGCGCGCAATGTTGGAGAACTCGTTCAAGGCCATTTCTGGTCTGACAGATTTGGACGAGTTCAACAGCCGCAGCTTTTTGAAGCTGGCAACGGCAGCTGACACGCTTGGATACGCCCTGGATGCAGCGGAGGGCGGTATCACCGGCCTGCCCGATGTCGCAGCGCAGGCAATGGAACGACGATCCATCAACCTCGGCCTGAACGATGGCATCTTGTCCGAGTTCAGCACGTCAGACGTGCCAGCCCGGCGCATTCTGTCAGAGCGAGGTGGCGCTGGCTTGATGGCGTCCGCTCTGGGCGAACAGGGCTATGACATGGCGGGCAAACTCTCCGAAGACGCCGAAAAGCTGCGCGGTGAAATCGGTCAGCAAGAAGATCTGAAGGATGCAATCGACTACAACACAGCGGTTCTTCTGAAACTCCTGCAAGTTGAAATTGAAATCTTGCGCGCAACCTCGGCCAATGCCCTGGCGTCGGGCACGGATCTGGCTGCAAACGCAGCGGACCTAAAGACGCTTAGCAATTACGCAAGAGGAGAAACCCAATGAAAAGCCGCTCCACTTTCGCCCTGATCACACTGACGGCGACGCTTTTAGCGTCGTCGGCCAGTGCTGAGGCCAGACTTCCGTTTCCCCCCAATGTTGATTGGACATTTGGGGAATATCGGACCTGTCTTGGTTATTCGGGCGTGCGAGCGTTCAAAAAACCCCTGAAGGAATACGGGGTTGAACAGCTCGCCAACGCTGGTCAGGGCGCGGATCAACAGTATGTCGTTGGCAACTGGACCGATGCCATTTTGAATGAGCAAGTGATAGCTGCTCATGAATTTGCCATAGAGCAATGCCGCCTGCGCAAAGCCGATGAAGCATTCAGCACTGAATGCCCGCTCGGTAACCTCAGCCGCGAAGCTGCAATCAAGTTGGTGGGCGCAGACCAGGGCGATTTCTGGTCGAAGCCATCCAGCGAACTCAAATCGCTCAAAGAAACGCAGCAAGAACGCTTGGAAGCGCTGCGCCCTGCAATTGAGGAGGCTTGTGGGTCGTGATTCAGGATTTCGTCAGCTCGATTGAATCAGCAATCAGCAACTTTTCTCAGCAAGCATACACCAGCCTTGCGGCGGATCTCGCATCCGCCCTCTGGGCTATTGCTGCGCTGATCTTTGTAGCGATGCTGATCAACGGCGTACTTCAGATCAGAGAAATTGGGTTTGGTGGTTATGTAGGCTGGATCATTCGGGCGACGATCATCATCGGAATGGCGTCGAGCTGGTCCTTTTTCCAACCAATCTATCAAGGCGTCCAAATCTTGCCGGACAGTATTGCCGGGGCACTCACTGGAACCACAAATGTATGGCAAGCGTTGGATGAGATTGCGCTTCAGTGTTTCTTGATGGGCCAGCAGGCCATTGAAAACGCGACCTGGGGCCTGAGCATCACCGGAGCTATTCTCTGGGTTGTTGGGGCCGTCATCGTTGCTTTTGGCACTGGCATGGCACTCATCGCAAAAGGCGGTCTGGCGGTCCTGCTGGGTCTAGCGCCTGTTTTCATTGCAACGCTGCTCAGCTCGGCCACAGCCAATATCTTCGCAGCCTGGGCGAAAACGACTGTGGGCCTCATCATGGTCATTGTCGTTCTGACAGGCATCGTTTCTCTTATTCAGGCGCTTTTCGCTTCGGAACTTGGTTCCTTGTCTGATGTTAATGACATGGAAGCCAGCGGACGTTTTCTCGCAATCTGCATCGTGGCTATCGTCATGCTCACGCAAATCCCGTCACTGGCTGGCGGCATGTCTGGCGCGATAGTTTCGGCATCCTCCGGTCTTGCTGTGGCAACCGGCGCGGTTGCAGCCGCAAGAAGTGCATTGGGCACTGCCAGCGATGGCGCAAGGGGTGCAGTAGCCGGTGGCAAAACCGCCGCCGCGATGGCTTCCGCAGCACGTGACGGGACTGGCGTTCGTGACAGCGCGTCTCGCGCAATGCAAGCGCGTCGGGACATAGCGCACAGAGCCCGAAATCAGGATGGGGCAGCTCGTCAGAGCTACGCCGCTGACCGTTACCGGCAGAGCATTCGACAAGCTCGCGCCAATAAATCTTCATAAATCGAGGTACAGAGCAAATGTCACACGTGACAGATCACGAAAAAGAACTCTTTCTGGGCGCACGCCGCGATGCCTTCAAATGGCAGGTATTCGGCATGGTCGGCATGGCAATGGGCGTGGCCTCTATGATTGGCTGGGCGATGCTCCTTCCCCTGAAGGAAATCCGCGCGGTGCCATTCTCCATTGATCCGGACACGAAACTGCCAGTCCTGCTCACTGAAAAGGTGGAAGAATTGGAACCGACGGAGGCAATGGCCTTCCGTGAAGTCGCAAATTATGTGCGCGACCGGGAAACCTATGATGTCCAGGACAATAACGAGCGCCTGAAATCGGTGCTGCGTCGTTCTGATGAGTTGGCCGAAACGTCCTACCGCGAACTGTGGGATGGGTCGAACGACAACCATCCGGACGAAATCTATACGCCCAAGACAAAGGTGCAGACCGAAATTCTGGGCGTCTCGCCGGTCAACGATGAGACGGTGCAGGTCGAGATCCGCAAGTCCCTGATCGTGCCAAACCAAGCAACGGCGACAGCCCGCTACGTGGTCACAGTGACCTACGGGTTTGAGGAGAAAATCGTGACGTCGATGGGTGAGCTTCTGGAAAATCCATTTGGCTTCGTTGTCACCAACTACCGCGTAGACACCATGGGGAACATCTGATGTTTCGGCCCTTAATAACACTCACCCGCGTCATGGCTGCAACCCTGACGCTCTCAACACCTCTGCTCGCTGAAATCACACCAACGCCAGACGGAAAGAACGCGGATCACCGCATCACGCATTTCCATTACGTCGACAACCAGGTGTACCGCATCCCTGTGGGTGAACGCCTGATTACCTATGTTCACTTTCCGCAGGGCGAAACCGTCCGCAGCATTGGTGCGGGCGACACTGAAAGTTTTCAGATCACTCGCCTGCAGGAAGGTCGCGTTATTGCGTTCAAGCCGGAAATCCTGAACTCGGATTCAAACCTGACCGTCCTGACCAATCGCGGGACATACAACTTCTATTTGGTTCCGGCCGAGAGCGCCGCCGAACGTAAGCGAGTACCGTTCCGGGTCACGTTCTATAACAAGAACAACAGCGGCGGGACCACAACGCGTCGCGGCACAGTCGCTCGGAGCGAGCCGAAGCCAACTGGCCGGTTTGTGAACCAGAACTACTCGCGCTCGGGCAAAGCGGACTTTGCGCCCACCGCCGTTTGGGATGATGGCGTTCACACTTACATGCATATCCCACAGGATGCGGAGCTGCCCGGTATCTTCCGTGTCCTGCCTGATGGACGTGAGCTGATGGTGAACACCACAGTCAAAGAGCGCGGCATTATCCAGGTGCAGGGCCTTTCAGATCTTTGGACACTGCGCATTGAGGACACTTCAATCTGTGTTCGAAACGATGGCGACGAGTTTCAGCAGGCGAGTGCAACGGGCAGGCCCGTTACTTCACAGACAGTTAAACCGGGGGGCAGCAAGTAATGAACCGCGATCAGACAATTGCAGCACGGATTGCAGCGGAGCAACCACCTCAACGTATGAGAAAGAGGTTCGAGCCCAAGAAGCTCATCGCTGTCGCTGTTGCCGGAGCGGTGTTCGTGAGTTTCGCTTGGTTCGTATTGGGCGACGAAAGCAAAGGCGGGAACACGGGCGTTCGCGTTGACGCTTTGCAACAAGGTGGTGGCGAGCGATATGGGCTTTTGACCGCACGGGGACCAGAGGTCGATGAGCCAGAACCAGAGGCTTTGCCCGAGGAAATTGCGGTGGCAACGCCCGCCTCAACTCCACAGCCGGTTGAATTCATTGGGTTTGATAAAGCCTTGAAAACCATCGAGCAACAGAATGGCCGGATTTCCGACCTGCAAGACGAGCTGACGGATGCCAAAGTTTCGCTGTCAGAAAAAGACGGTGAAATCGCAACGCTGAACCTGACCAATGAACGCCTTCAGGTCAGATATGATGAGCGAGAGAAGAAGTTCCAGACGGAACTTGCCCAGGCCATCGCAGATGCGGAGGCCCGGGCACTTGCCAGCGTAAGCCACCTTCAGGCGCAAGGTCTGACCGATGACGAGCGGCGCAGACTCGAAGAACTGAAGAAAATGCGCCAGCGGCAGAACCAGTCGGACGGCATTGTGTTCGATGAAAACCCATACGGCAGAAACTGATGGAGCTGACGATGAACAGAACAGCACTCACCCTCGCCCTGGTCACGTTGGCCTCAAGCGCGATGGCACAGGACGCACCCGGTCAAAACTACCAGCCGATCAATGGTGGATCGCAGCCGGTCATTTTCCAACCCTTCCCTGCAGCGCCGCAGCCGGTTCAAGTCCAGCCAGACGACACCCGCCTGCCTGAAGATCAACGCGGCTATCAGGAAAACCAAAACACGACATGGCAAAACAATCTGGTCGAAGAATATCCCCCCATCGTCGGGGCCTCGATCATTGACGATCCGTCGCGCACCCTGACGCAAGGCACGGTTTTGTCGGCTGTGTTCGGTGGCGCGGTCAGCTCGGAGTTGCCCGGCAGTGTCGTGGCGACGATTACACGTGGCGTCTACTCGATGGACGGCACGCGTTTGCTTCTGCCGCGCGGATCGAAGCTCTTTGGCGAGTATCGAGCGGACACGACATTGGCGCAAACGCGCATCATGATCGTTTGGAGCCGTGTCATCACGCCTGACGGCCTGTCAACTCAGGTCGGATCGGCTGGTACGGACGGTCAAGGCCGGACTGGTGCGACCGGCAGGGTGAACACACACTTTGGGAAACGGTTCGGAACTGCAGCGCTGTTGTCCATCATCGGCATTGCGCCGGTGGCACTGGTCTCTGACAACGATAGCAACAACTCGGTTCGCACTGATCTGGCAACGCAAGTGGGGTCTAACCTGCAGAACGCTACGGCAGCGGCGCTTGATGAATACCTGCGCATTACTCCGACAGTCTTTGTCGATCAGGGCAGTCGCATCAACGCCATCCTGCAGCGCGACGTTGTGTTCGATAGCTTCTGAGCGCGAGCCAATGAGCCGACCGCCTCAGCAGTCTTTCCGGCCGCTGCCAGCATGATCGAGTGCGGTAGCGGCCTTTTTTGAAGCAAATTCAGCACTTTTTGGAAGCAATGAATCTTATGTGGATGCCTTCGTGTTCGAGGCAAAGCCGAGATGCAGCGAAGGCAACCTCCAGTGTTCAAAAAAGTGCTCTACCAAGGACAAGAACATGAGCGGGCGGAACGGCAATAGCCTTCTGGAATACTATACAGGCAAGATCGAGCATCTGTTGCACGATGAAAGCCTGAGCGAAATTTCTGTGAATCCTGACGGATCGGTCTGGGTCGAAGAAATGGGCACAACACACATGACCAGGACAGACATTACTCTGAACAGAGATGATGTGGAAAACATCGGGCGCTGCGTGGCCGGATTCAGCGATGTGACATTCGGAGAAAAGAAGCCGATTGCGACGGCCAACGTGCCGACACAGCAGGGTAAAGCGCGGGTGCAGGTTGTGATTCCGCCAGCAACAACCGGCGTGGGGTCCGTGGCGATCCGCCTGCTCCGCGTGAAAACCGTCGATCTGGGCGCGTTCAGCTTCGCCAGCAAAGAGGCGGCGTTGGCAGAAAACAATGATCACAGCGCGCTTGAAAAGGCTCGGGCTGCTCTCGCTGCCGGAACAATGAACTTTGACGAGCTGGCCGACCTTGCGATGCTAAGCAAATGGAACGTGATCATTGCCGGGGGCACCTCGTCTGGCAAAACCACTGTTCTCAATGCAATGCTGAAGCGCGTCGATCCTGGCGAACGGATCGTGACGATTGAAGAAGTGGCCGAGCTGGACATCGAGCAACCCAATTCTGTCGATCTACTTGCTGACCGTTCCGAAGAAGATGGCCCTCGATCACCAACAAAGCTGCTGGAATCGGCGCTGAGGTTACGGCCTGACCGCCTCGTCTGCGGTGAAATTCGGGGCGACGACGCAAATATGTTCCTGGAACTGGTGAACACCGGCCACGATGGTTCTGTTTGTACCATGCACGCCAACTCACCAGTAGATGCCATTGGACGTATGAGCAAGATGGTGCGTCGCGGATCTCCGACCGTTCAAAAGTCAGAAGTGGTCGATGACATCCGGGCCACCATTCACATGATCGTTCACATGAAGAAAATCGGTGACGAACGGAAGGTCAACGGAGTGATCTTCCCACCCCTGATGACCGCTGATCAACTTATCTGAAGGAGAAATAGAATGAAAAAATTTGAGTATCGTAATGTCTTGATGCGGGTAGAGGAAAATGCAGGCGAGAAGTTTGCGAAGCTCGGGCAAGACGGTTGGGAAATGGTCGGCGTCGTACCTGCCGAGTTTGGCATCGTGTGCTTCTTCAAACGCGAGCTGACCGATGGCTGAGTTTCAGGATCTACCCAAAGGCAAGAAGGTCGCGATAGCCGGTACTATGGGCTTTATCGCTACCTCGGCTTGCGCGGTGTTGGTGGTCGGGCTGGCTCTCGAATACATCAACACCAGAGGCTTTCGCGGGCTGGACATCTGGGCGATCCCAGAGAAGTTCATGGCACAGCCTGCAGAGACGCAGCAGATCATGGGTCTGGTGGCGGTGGTCGCAGTGGGTGTTTTGACCTTTGCATTTGTGGCGGCTGCGCTGCGTGGTCCCTCAACGAAATACGGTGATGCGACCTTTGCAAAGGCCCCTCAGCTCGTCCAGGAAGGCTATGCGTCGGTTCTGAAGCTCAAAGACAAATTGGATAGTGAAATCGTGTTTGCCAAATTTGGTGAGCCAAAGGACAAAAACGCGATCTACTATAAGCCCGGCCCCGGTGTCCAAAAGCCGCACGCGATGTTCATTGCCCCGTCTGGTTCGGGCAAAACCAGCGGCTTTGTGATCCCGAATGTCCTGCGTTTCAATGGGTCTTGCGTCGTCCTGGACATCAAGGGCGAGATTTTCCAGACAACCGGCGCGCGTCGGGCAGCAATGGGCGATGAGGTTTTTATGTTCGACCCCGAGAACCCCGACAAAAGCCACAGCTACAACCCTCTGCGCCGCGCAGCACGTGCCGACAATCTGGACCGGCGATGGGAAGAAGTGATTCAGGTTGCAACTCAGATGTTCGACACGCCCAGCTCGTCCGCGCAGGGCTTTATGGGTGGTGTTGAAGGCATGTTCTGCGCAATGGCGATGCTGGCGATCAAAAGAAAGCGGCCATACATTTCCGAAGTCCTGCGCCTGGTCAAAACGACCAAGCAAAAGGACTATGAGAAAATGGCTGAAGAAGTTGGATATGCGCGAGCTGCAGATGAGTTTCTGAATCTTGCAGCCGAAGAATCCAAAATCCTGCGGTCAACGATTTCGGTTATGTTGAACTCCGGCCTGCAGCTCTGGCGCAACCCGTCGGTAGCAAGAGCCACGCAGGGCAATGACATCAACTTTGAAGATCTGCGTCGGCGCCCCAGCTCGATCTACTTTTCCGTGCCAGGGAAAAAGGTCAAAGAGTTCCGGACGCTCATTCGCCTGTTCTTCCTCGATCTGGTGAACACCATCGAAACTGTTGAGCCGGGCGAAGATGAGCCGTTCAAGGTTTTGATGCTGCTCGATGAGTTCCAACGCCTCGGCCATCTTGAGCGCGTTGTTGAAGCCTATGACACCATGCGATCGTTCGGGGGCAGGCTCGTGGTGATTTCGCAAACACTGTCGCGCCTACAGGACATTTATGGGCACGAGGGTGTGCGGGCGATGCTGGCAAACGCTGGAACCCAGATGTTTGCCGCCTCAGAGGATTCCGAAGTACGCGAACATGTGTCCAGGTCCATCGGGGACAAAACGGTCATAAGCAAGTCGAAGTCTCGAGCACTCGGCAAGATGGAAATGGGCAGCATATCAGAGCGTGAAGAAGGCATTCGGCTGCTCCGGCCAGAGCACGTTGGTCGTCTGCCGGAAAACGAGGTTGTGCTGATCCGCGAAGGCAAGATGCCCGTGATTGCGAACAAGATTCGATATTTCGAAGATCCTTATTTCATGCAGTTCCTTGGTGGCGACACGCCAAAGATCAAAGGGACACACCTGGATCTTGCTGAAGAGCAGGCCAAGGATACGGCAAAGGCAGTGGCTGATGCGAAACCGGCCCCTGCCCCGGTGAAAGAGGTTTCTGAAAAAGACCAGGAACTTCAGGCGGCATTTGATGCGCAGCGCACGGTCGCAAAGCGGAAAAGTCGGTCAGCGAAAGATATGGCGATGGAGAAAATGAAAGCCAAACGGGCTGAAAGTAGCGCCTTCACTTGACGGGGGTAACAGGACGCGGCCGAACCGGACCTTACTTCAATATGCAGAGAACGGCAGGAGAGAGCCCTAACCTGCTCGTGCTGCGACTTACATATATGTCCGCTTCCGTGAAGCTTACTAGAATGGCGCATTGTCAGCTTTATGCCTGCTGAGAATTGTCGTCATAGTATCGACAGCAAAAACACTCATCAAAAACCAACAGATTGACGACAGATCAAGGGAACCCCGCACGCATATAAACGATGATCTTCCAAAGGTCTTCTTCGCTCAGCGCTTCCTTGAAGGCTGGCATGTCTGTTCCGAAGCGTTCGCCGCCCTCGGAAATTGCCCAAAGAAGGTACTCGTCCCCCGACATCGGCATCTGAACGAACCATCGTAGGAGAGCGGGAGAGGGCGCGAGCGAACGTCCGGCTTCACCATCGCCCAAACCCTCAGCTCCATGACAGCTTGCGCAGTTTTCCGTATATAGCGTCTTGCCCTCCGAAACATTCTCGGGCGTTGCACGAATGGTGCTCCGAGCCCCGCGGTAGGCTGCGGGCACGTCCTCGTTCATATACGTCCAATGTCGTTGCATGCGCTGCTGCTGGCCAGGCCCCATATTGCCGTGCCCCCAACCACGCATGTGCTCAGACCTCATGTGGTTAGATCCCATTGGCCCGTGACCCCACCAATCTCCTCGTTGTTGTTGTGCGCAACCCACTGTAGCAATGGTGATAGACAGAACGCTTAAGGTAAGAGTGCGTAATCCAAGCTTCGTCATCTTCTCCTCCTTACTGTTTCCGCTCGATGAACGTCGCCTCAGGCCGCTTCGTAACTCTTGAACACCTCGGTGCTACCGTCCTTGAGGATCAAAAACACGTCGTAGGCCTCACGACGATCTTCCGGCCCCATCCCAGGGGAACCGTAGGGCATGCCAGGAACAGCAAGTCCAACAGCACTGGGTTGCTCCTCCAGCAGACGACGAATGTCTGCAACCGGCACATGCCCCTCGATCATATAGCCATCGATCTCGCCTGTGTGGCAGGACATCATTTCTTCGGGAATGCCGTTGTCCAATTTGTGGCGGACAAGCTGTGTTCCAAAGCTGCGCTCCTCGGTAATGCGAAAGCCTTCCTGCCGCAGGATGTCGATCCAAACCTGGCAACAGCCGCAGTTCGGATCCTTGAGAACACGGACGGAAGGCGTGTCTTGCGCAAACGCGGCAAATGGTACTGTGCTGGCAAAGCCAGCGGCGTAAGTCAGTACTTGGCGGCGTTTCAGGTTCATGGCGAGAGTCCTTGGTATTTCCAACTAAATTGAGCCGATTTCGTATCATTCGAGATCAAAGGTCATAATCCACGTCAAACATGCTCATGTTCGCCAACTTCCCGACGCTCGGCGAGCGCTTGGCGCACGATCTGGAAAGCAGAGGAAAGAAACAACGTTGCCATGACCGCCGCAACAATCAGGTCAGGCCAACCGCTAGCTGTGCCCCAGACGCCTAAAGCTGCAAACATAACGGCCACATTGCCAATGGCGTCATTACGCGAACATAGCCAGACAGAGCGCACATTTGCATCGCCGTCCTTGTAACGGACGAGCAAGAGAACACTTGCGAGATTGGTCATAAGAGCGAAAAAGCCAACGATGCCCATGATCTCGGCCTCCGGCACTCCGACATAGAACACCCGGTACACGGTCGATCCAAACACCCAAAGACCCATCAGCAGCAAGCTCACCCCTTTCGCCAGAGCGGCATTGGTGCGTGCACGGATTGAAGCCCCGATCACTGCCAGCGAGATACCGTAGGTCAAAGCATCCCCAAGGAAGTCTAGAGCGTCGGCCTGAAGTGCCTGAGACTTTGCATAGTGACCGGCAGTCATCTCGACGACGAACATCACCGCGTTCAGAGCAATGACAATCCACAGCCTCCTTTTGTAGTCGTCTGATACGCCGTCGAATTTGGCGTTGTGTCCGCAACATGCTGACATTGGGAAGCCCTTTTTGTATCTGTCGTGACCATAGTGTAGTGTCTCTAGTTACTAGAGGTTCAAGAGGTATTTTCATGTTTTCTATCGGGGAGCTTTCCAAGCGCACGAAGGTCAAAGTTCCGACTATCCGCTACTATGAGGAAATGGGCCTGCTTGCCGCACCAGAACGCACCGAAGGCAACCAACGGCGCTACGATGTGGCAGGGCTAGAGCGTCTCAGTTTCATCAAGCATGCACGCGATCTTGGTTTCTCAATTGAAGCGATCTCCGAATTGATTGTGCTTCAAGGCCACCCGGATCGTTCATGCCAAGCCGCAACGGACATCGCCGTCTCACAACTTTCCGAAGTAAGAGCAAAGATCAAACGACTACGGGCTCTTGAAAAAGAGCTGGTTCGGATTTCGAAGGGCTGTGATGACGAAGGAGTGTCAGAGAACTGCTATGTGCTCGCGTCTCTTGCCGATCATAAACTCTGTCACCACGATCACTAAACTATGAGCGGACATTGCTTTAGTCCCAGCGAAAGACTGTTTTGTCCGCTTCTTGCCTATTCAAACGTGGTGCAGCGAATGCCCGGAATGTCCAAGGACAAGAGTCCGTCCCAATCGGAACAGACCCCACATTACTCCAACCCGGTGGTCTCGCTGTTCCCGGCAACACATTCACCGGCGCGAACAATCATCTATCATGTCCTCCGTGGTTAAAGACTGTGTCCATCATACTCATGGACGTGGGTAGCCTGTTCGCGGGTATGGGCAATCTCTTGCACCACGGCGGCAATCTTGCTGGATGAAACTTGGTGCAGCTCACCAACAACGGCCTCCGCGCGCTCGTAGCTGTCCGGAACGCCTTGGCTGTTGAAATGGGCGGCAGCGGTGGAAATGTCCGCGTCTTTCCAAGTCGCCGTTGTGCCGATTGAAACGCTGTCATGATCGTTGTAGCGGGCCAGGAACTTGCTTCCGTCGAGACCGAAGCTGTGCGCGGTCGCCACAATGTCATCACGCACAGCCAGCCATTTTTCGGCTTCCGTGGGGTCCAGGTTGTCCAACTCGGCCGCATTCATGGATGTGGTGTAGCTGTCATCAGCCAAAGTGTATGCCTGCAGGTCGGTGTCATATGGGCGCAGTTCGGCAACATCGCCTTTCAACTCCCCGATCTGAACGTCCATTGCGGCACGCAAGTGTGGATCTTCGACCTCTCGTGCAAGAGCCTCCATGTTCTCGATGGAGTTCACGATGTCCTTGGTCTGCTGCTCGTAGTTCTCAAAGATGGCCTCCCCCAAAGCGGATTGCATATACTGAACATAGCGATCACCGGGCGACTGGTAGTCGTCGGACTCCTGAAAATCCTTGTCACCACTCAGATCCGCAAGGGACGAATAGTAAGGGTGATACAGATCGTATTCCTGAGCATCACTCATGTGCTGAGAAACCAAAGCCTGCATATCGTTCAGATCAACCGGCTCCCCTGACCGCTCCGCAGCTTCAAATTCGATTTTGAATTCTTCGACCAGATCTTGTTGCGCAGTATGTTCGTCAACACGGCGGTTGGCCTGGTCCTCGATGTCGAAGCTGTTTGAGGCGATGGCTGCACGATCAAAGCCCATCGCCTGCTGTTCTTTCCTGATGATGTCGATCTGCTCTGAAACGCGATCTTCACGCGGGGCGGATTGATCAAATCTGGAATAGGGTGCGAAGTGTTCGACTTCGTTCAAAAGATAGTCTGTACGCGAAACCATAGTTTTTCCTTTGCGAGTTGATGGAAAACTCTGTGATGGGTCTGCCTGGGGCGTTGGCGCGCGCATCAGGCAGACCGGTTAAAGTCCTTACAAGCTGTGCCCGTCATCGTCACCGCGCCCCTGCAAGAGCGGGTGCGTTGCGTGGGCGTGAACGTCTGAAAGTTCTTCTGAGATTGCGATGATCCTGGAAGACGCAAGCTGGTGCAGCTCGTCAACAACGGCCTCAGCGCGGTCGTGGCTGTCGGGTAATCCTTGCGCCTGGAAGTGGGCCGCGGCGGTCGAAATGTCGTCGCTGCGCCATCCCATTGTTGTACCCAGGGTGACGTTCTGATGATCGCCAAAGCGGGCAACGAACGCCTCGCCATCGAGGCCGTAGCTGCTGGCCGTGTCGGTGACTTCTTTGCGGATCGCTGCCCACTTGCCGGCCTCTGAATAATCCAAGACATCCATTTCGGCAGTGCCCATTCCCATCATCGTTGAATAGCGGCGGTCCTCGATGATGAAGGCTTGAAGGTCCGGATCGTTGGTGCGCAGGTCCGCAACGTCGCCCTTCAACTCGCCAATTTGAATATCCATAGCGACACGCAGATGAGGGTCGTCAACCTCACGGGCCAGCCCTTCCATCTTGTCGATGGATTGCAGCAATTCTTTGGTCTGAGTCTGGAAGTCCTCATAGGCCCCCTTGCCCAAGGTGTCCTGTATATAGACCTCGTACCGGCGTGCTGCCGGGGCATAATCAGCGGACGACTGGAACGCCTTGTCATCGACAATATCAGCAAGGGCAGACAGATACGGATGGCTCTGTTCGTTGTCCCGAACGTCGCTGATATGGGCAACAACCTGAGCCTTCAGCTCGGGTGCGATTGTTTCCTCAGAACCGCCTAATTCGATGTGTCGCCGCAAGTTGCTCATGACTTCGGGCGACACATAAGACGGGTCTCCTGGCTCGCCGTAATCATCAAAATGATGGGCTTGATCCAGCAGATGTTCCATTCTCGATACCATAGGTTCCTCACTTTCAACGAGTTGGATGGCAAACTCTTCGATCCGGTCTTTGACAGCGTTGGCGCGCTCATCAAACAGATCCGACATTCTTGCGATGGAGAGTGTCATCACATCACCGGCCATGTCGCGGGCCGTAACTTCAACCTCCGGAGTGCTTTCAACAACAGACAGTCCGGCCTGAACCTTCCACGTGTCGGTCTCAACTTCCTGCCGCAAACCGCGCTCAAGGCGGGTCGTTGCGGTCAGCTCAATTCCGTATCCTTCGGCAACCTCAACCTGGATAGAGCGCTGAACGTCGATGTTCATGTCGCTGCTCATACCCATAGCCAACCACTGCCCATGTTCCACGCCTCGGTTATTCACAACGATGTGGACATGGGGGTTGTCAGTGTCGTTGTGGAACACGGTCAGATAGTCCCAGGTATCGCCAAAATCACCGCTCCCAAACAGGCGATCCGCGAAGTCCAAACCGGCCTCATGCGCGGCATCCGGATAGGTGCCTTCGGGAAAAGAAACGATCATGTGACGGGTATAACCATAGTTGGTTTTCCCGTTGAAATCCTCGGCCCAGGTCTCGATCAGATCACTCACCTGATCGGCATCGAGCGGGGTCACACCATTGTCGCGGATGTCCAACACGCCCTCTGCCCTGACGGTCAGGTAATTGATCTGGCGGCGCAGCTCATGCGCTTTTTTCACCCCACCTTTGCGGACGTGTTTCACAACCGCCTCGGGCTTTCCAACCACAGCACCAAGCCGCGCCTTGATGGATGAGGCCCGCGAGATCATGAACTTCATGCGCTTGGCGGTTTGCAGCTGCTGGCTGATCTGCTTGGACCGATCGATACCCTTCTGCGCTTCCCGGAAGGCTAGCTCCAGAAAGTCCCCTGCCGTCAAATTGTGAGCCGCGACGTTCATGCTTCAGATGTCCTCTCATCGTCGCGCAAGATTCGGCGAATGGCGGAGTCTGGCTCTCGGTTTCGGCGGGCCGCGGTGATCAGCGCCTTCAGGTCTTGCCGGTGCTGGATGATCGCACGATGGAGGTTTTCGACATCGCGCCGGTCGTCATCGGTCCAGATCACCGAACCGCGTTTGGCCGATTTTGCGAGCTGATTGAGGTTGGTGTATCCACCCTGAACCTGCCGCAAGTGCGTCTGCCAGAGATCGACAACGGCCGGGTCAGGATCGAGATACCCGATCAGACGATAGATCAGTCGTTGGATGATCTGGTTGCGGCTCTTGGCCCCAAGCGACTGCACGGCCTCCTCCAAACGCACCAACGCATCTGACGGCAATCGAACGGAAAAGACAGTGGTGTCGCCGGGCTTGCTCAATGTATACCTCTGGTTGTTTTTATGACTTGTAACACAACTACCTTATCCTGTCATACTCTCCAAGAGGAAACCGGGGGTGATTTTAGAAATCCGTATTTTCTCAAATTGCCCCCGGAACAGTTTTGCTCTTGGAGGCAATCTCCACGCCGGGAAAAGGGTCCTGCCCCTTTTCCAGCCAGCAGGCGTGGGTGCCGGTGGACCGGCGCAGGGCAATCACGCAAAGCGGGAGCTGCCCGAACAGCGCCCGTCACATACCGGCACGTTCAAGGTCAGTATGGCATTTTCCGCGCGCCTCAGCGCGCTCAATGTCCCGCCGCTTTCGCGGCGGGTGTGGCAGGGTTGTCTGCTGCCGCATTGGGGCAGGTCGGCACCCCTGCCCGGTCTTAGGACCGCGCGCCACCTGTGGCGCATATGTGGTCCGGCCTGCGGCCGGAGCAGAAGAAAGGGCGGCTTGCGCCGCCCTGCCCTCCCGTCATTCGGTGACGGGATCGTCATCGGTGCGCTTCGGGAAGGCCACCATCTCAACGCCAGGGAACATGCTGTGCTTGACCTGGATCGAGGTGATGGTGCCGGTCTCATCGGTATTGACGAAGAGCACCCCGCATCGATCCCAGAATGTCTTGCCTTCTTTTTCACCGGTCTTGACGCTCAGTTTCAGAGTTTGAGTTGCCATTGTTTGATCCTCGCTATGGCGTGTTTCGATGAACAAGGGAAAAGCGGGCATCAAGGGGATGTCAGCAGGGAATTTGATCCGCGCGGAATGCGCCGCAGGCGCAGGGGACATTCCTTGTTGAAGCGCGGCGCCCGGCCCGGGCGCCGCGCGTCTTCCCCGACTGCCCGCTTATGTTCATCCCTTCAGAAACACCGCAGCCGAGGATCTTCTCCGGCAACGTACTTGAAACTGTCAGACCTGGTGAAAGGCAAGGCTTTCTGGGATCGCTGCGCGCGGAACATCTGAACAAAACGATGTCTTTGATGGCGGCAACATCACCTCGATCCGACACAGGCGCGGCGCTCAGTTCTAAGTTGGGGGTTGCCCTTCTGGGTCGGTATGACCGTCGTCGCAAAGGATGAAGAATGACGGACGGTGCAAACCGCCCTATCCAACTGGCGGAGGCCAAAGACCGGACGGTCCGGCCCTGGTCCGTGCTTGTGCGGATCAGGTAAACAGCCGGACTCAATTTGGATTGGCGGGTTCGGTAGGACGCCCCGGTAATCCGCAAGAACTCTCTCAAGCGCTGTCGCGGGGCGAGACCGGCGCACGGGCAGATACAGTGATGAGTACGCCAAGAAAAAGGCCCACCGAAGCGGGCCACGAGTTTAACCAAAGGAAAATCTGGAGGTATTCTTTACAGGCTAACGCTTGCGCGCGCGATCGACAACACCGTCAGCTGTGATCGTGGCAATGCGATCCTCTGTGCGGCGGGTCATTTCCACCCCGTCACCCGTCATATGCGCCTCGGCAAATTCCGTGAACTTGAAGATGCTGCCATCTGCTTCAACATGGGTTTCGTCCTCTGCCGAGCGCCGCTTCACCGATCCGTCATGGCGGATTTCGATGATCGTGTTGTCGGCCATTCGGACCGTCACGGTATGCTCATCTACAGCGACACCCTGCCACCAGGCATCTGCATCGCGGCGCACAACAATGCGGTTTGGGTGCAGCTTGATCTGCACGTCCTGTACCTCGTCCGGATCAGCGGCTTTGACGACCACGATGGCCTCCTGCGCGCTGGGATCACCATGGATCGACGCGCTCCCGTTTTTTGGCGGCCAGAGCTTCGGCTGTGTGCGCGGCTTGCCCTTCTGGTCTGTATGAAACCCGACGAACATCTGCGCGGATTTCCAGACGCGGCGGGCGGCTTTTTCAACCGTAGACGGAGCTGCATCGGTGGACATGGTGGATAGCCTTTAAAGTGGGTTAATTCACGTGCATTTTCGGGGTGAGCGTCACACCCACAGCGCTCAGCACTTTCAGCACCGTGCCAAACTCGGGATTGCCATTTTCGCTAAGTGCGCGGTAGAGGCTTTCCCGAGACAGACCAGATTTGTCGGCCACACTCGACATACCTTTGGCCTTGGCAACATCGCCAAGTGCCGACGCGATCAGCGCCGTGTCGCTGGTTTCAAAAGCCGCTTCAAGATAGGCTTGAATGGCTTCCGGGCTGTCCAGATAGTCAGCCGCTTCAAACTTCGTTGTTTTGACACCCATGTTTTTCACTCCAACTCTCTTGCCATCGCCTTGGCGGTTTTGATGTCGGCTTGCTGGGATGACTTGTCTCCCCCGCACAGCAAAACGATCAAAACGTCACCGCGCGACACATAGTAAACGCGATACCCCTTCCCTTCGGAGATACGCAGTTCACTCACACCTTCACCAACCGGTTTCACATCACCGGGATTGCCCAGGCTCAACCGCGTGATGCGAACCAAGATCCTGGCTCTCGCCCTTTGGTCCTTCAGGCCCTTGAGCCACTTGTCGAACAGGTCCGTCTTACGAATTTCTATCATACCTATATGTAGCCTACAGGCTACAACCTTTCAAGTCAAAACAACCTATACCATTGAACTAAAATCAAAAATCATTGCTGAAAAGCAGGGCGCGTTGCGCCCTGCCCTGCCAGTTTCAGAAGCAATCCGGCACCCATGCATCGATCCGGGCTTTCTGTGCCTCGGTCACGCCCAGTGCCTTTTGATGCTCTGGATCATTGAAGAGCTTGTGCAGCGCCTCGTTCTTGGCACCCTTTTTGGATTTCGCGAAGGCTTTGAACATGTCGGCGTCGATGTGCAGGTCCAGCAGGTCTTTGTAGAGATCATCCAGCTGCCAGCCTTTCAGACGCTTGAAGCAGTTTTCAGCCGAAGGGGTCCAGATCGCGCGCATGTCAGCCTCGATCTCAGCCTCGATCTCCGCCATGAACTCCGGGCGTTGGGTCAGAAACCGCCGGGCCAGAAAACCCGTGATCTCACCATTGCGGGTCTTCTTGCCCAGATCGCGAAACGCTTTGAACGCTTCCACGCTGCCTTGTGCGGCAATCTCGTGGAACTGGTCATAGGCTGCCTGTGCCGCTTCATCCCGTTCTCCGCCAAGACGCGGGTCGAGGATGAACTGGTCATCGATCTCGGGTGTGTTCCGCTCGGCACCACCATAGCCAAACCCAAACAGATTGCTGCTCAGACCGGAGGCCGGGGTGGCAAAGAAAGCAAACAGGCTCAACACATAATCAGGCTTGTCCAGCAGGGCCGTTTGAACCGCTGCCAGCCGGATCGCCACCATGTCGTCGATGAACTTCTGCGAATAAACTGGTTTTGGTTCTTCCTTGATCTCCGGTTCTTTGACCGGGGCCAGAACACCAGCCTCAATGGCAGCCTGAACATGTTCCGCCGCGACATAGGCCGGGGATGTTTTGATCTCGCCATTGTTGGTGACATAGACAAACACGCCGGACAGCTTGCGCTGCGCGTCAGAATAGAACGGCGCCGTATAGTCCTCAAGCGCGGCCAGCTCCTTTTCACCATCCGCGTCCAGAGCCTCACCCTCATAGAGTTCGGCAAGTTCGTCATACCGTTCGGCCTGTCCTTCGGTGAAGTCCCGGCTCACCATGTCCAAACGGTGCATGTCTTTCGTACCCGAGAACCCATAGGGAATGTAGCTTTCCTCATGGGTGTCCACCCAGTCCCAGCCTTCCGCGTCGCGCAGTTTTTCCGCTTCTACCGCCAGTTTCTCGGCAAACAGACGATCCAGTAACGCGCCTTCATTGAATAGGGTTTCATCGGCAAACAGATCAGCGGTGACGGTGCCGCCCGCCTCAACATAAGCCTTCTGCCCGACAAATACGGCCTTGCGGCTAGTGCTGCTAACAGCCTCCGACGTCAGTGCCTGTTTGACATCATGCTCACTGAACCACCGACATTCTTTGGCCCGTTCCAGAACCTCCAGAATTTTCTCTTCTTCGGTGCTGACGGTCATGGCCTTGGCCAGCCCCATGCTGATCTCACCGGCTTTGAGCGCATCCAGAACGGCGGCGGGCAGACTGGCAAGCGCGAGGCGGCGGCGCACATGGGATTCGGTCACGCCAAACGCATTGCTGATCTTGGCAATAGACAGAGATTTCTCGGCCATTTTGCCATAAGCACGGACCTCGTCCACAGGGTCCAGTTCTTCACGGGCGGTGTTCTCCGCATTGGCCCATTGCTCAGCCACGAAGGGATTGTCCGTGACCTTAACGGGAACCTGTGCCAGATCAGCGCGCTCAGTCACGGCGATGTTCAGAGCCCGTAGGCGGCGACCACCGGCAACGATTGCGACTTTGCCATCGGTATCGCGCAACCCGCTGAGGTTCTGGATCAAGCCACACATAACCAAACTGTCGGCCAGAAGTGCAATACCTTCCTCACCAACCTCCTGTCGTGGGTTGATGTCAGACAGGTAGAGATCGGACAGGGATACGGTTTCGATGGTTTCCGGTGCGGTGAATGTTTCGACTTTGCTCATGGGGCAAATCCTTGTTTGAGTGTTTGAGATCGTGTTAAGGGTGCCCTACCCCTTCCGGGGTAGAGCGGAGCCGTTTAGATGGCTGCGTGTTGGATCAGGAAGCGGCGCGCGATGTGGAAATTGTCGCCCTTCCTGATTAGCGCCCACGCTTCTGCGATACGTTGCTGCAAGATTTCATTGCTCATGGTGTTCACCTCCTTTCCGGTTTGGGATTGAGATCAGTATTCGCTGGGGCACATGATGGTCAGAACGCGGCGCGTCACTGACGTGTCAAACGGCCGGTCGGACCCATACGTGTAGTCCGTGTCGTAAAGATCGATCTTCCAGAACAGCTTCTGGTCACGGACTGTCACCGCCCCAAAGGTGTGATCGCCATAGGGGTCATTGCCCTCGTCAAACTGGTCATCCGACGCCACCGCTGCCAAAGCTGCAGTCTGGAACTCCATCCCTTCACCTGACACGCCGGGCGTGACAAATACCTGACCCTGAATTCCCTTAGAATGCATCTCGATTGCCGCAGTCGGATCGATCAGCGCTTTCCGAAATAGGTCATTCTGGGTCGCAATCTCTGCCGCCTGCAGGCTGGTGTCAGTGTCGATGTCTTTTGTCTTTTCAATGTCCAAAACCGTCTCTCCTTTTGTGGTGCGACCTCTGGGGTTGATCCCCTTTGGTGCTGGTTTTGAGCCGAGCCCTGAAAGGGCGTCGTCTCTAAAACCTGCCCCGTGGCGAACGCGGAGAGGGGCGAGACAGGACCAATCGACAAGAGTGGTGCGGCCCGCAGCGCAGGCGCGCGAGGACACGGTATTGTCTATTTGTCTTGTCCGAGGGGGGAGGCCGCGCCTTCCCCCTTACGGAAGGTAGCGTTTGGCTTGTCCAAATCCCGCCTGACCCACAAGGAAAGGACAAAGGATCTCTGATCCTGCGTGAGCGCAAAAGGGACCGTCACCCGAATGGGCAGATCACCACGGCATGGACCGACCATGACCCAAAGCCCCTGCCCCGGCTCGCAAGAGACGGGTCAGGGGCTACTGGGACAGGGAGATCATTCTGGGGTGTTCTGGGTGGAAGCCGATACGTCGGCTGAAACCTAGAGCCTGCTCACGAGCCGAAAGGCTCGGGATTTGCCACAGAAACAGACTGCAGCCCGAAGTCACTCACCGACCGGAACATACCCTCGACGGAGCTTTTGCTTTTCGAGATTGTGGAGCGCTTCACTAGCCAGGGCTTCGTCATCATACGTCACCATCATGGCTTGCCCGTTCGTGCCAATACGCCCCCAGGTACGAAGCACTGAAACCTCCCCAAACAACGTCGGCTGCAACTCGATGCCATAGAACCGCGCCATGTTGATCTCAGGGTCCACATGGATCAGGTGCACAGGTGTGGTGTCTGTCAGCTCCATGACGCGATTGTCGATCAATAAAGCTCGTCTGTCCAATGACTTTGCTGGAACAGTCAATTGGCAAGGATTCAGAACCGTGATGAAAACATTCGACAACTCAATCTGTCTGATGCTTGCCTCGTACCCATCCAGGTACAGGAGCTCATATTGGCACCATTCCACATTCCGCTGCTGGAACCGTTGTGACCACTGGCCAGAGTAGGTACGGTTTTCTCATATCTTGCAAAACGAAATAGAAGGATGAAGGCAACGTGGCTGAAATCTTGGAAGGCGGATGTTTTTGCGGTGAGGTTCGATACCAGGTCACTGGCAGCGCAGTAATGCAACTCATGTGTTTTTGCAGTGATTGCCTATCGATGACCGGAACGGACGGTTATGCCGGGTACATGATAAAGTCGGAAGACCTGCAGCTGCTGAAAGGCAAACCACGGACCTTTGAGAAGACCTCAAAGGAAGGTCGACCTGTCATCAAGCATTTTTGTGGCACCTGCGGATCAGGCCTGTGGGGCGTGACAGCCTTCGGATTGACGAGCATTGCGGCTGGGACATTGGATGAGCCAAACAACTTCAAGCCAACGAGCAAGGTTTTTGTGAAAGATGCCCCCAACTGGGCCAGGGTTCCCCACCATTTGGAAGAAATGTAGCGTTTGAAGCTTTGGTATCACCTACATTTCTGTCTTGGAGTTGTTCCTCTTGGTGACCCGAGTTGCTACGATTGTCGTTGAGGCAATAAGCAGGACATCGCGATGCGCAATGCAATCTTTTTACCCCTAATGGCTTTGTTCCTGGGGGTCGTCATGGACGTTAAACCGGCGGCGGCCGCGTCACTCGGAACATATGAGGTTTTTGGCGTCGAAGACGGTGACATGCTAAAAATGCGCAGTGGGCCTGGAACAGGGTTCAATGTGATCGTTGGTCTTCCAAATGGAACCGCACTACGAGTTCACGGCTGTGAGCAGACCGGTGGCACCCGTTGGTGCCGCGTCTCTTTGGAGCGCGCGCGCAAGCTTAAGGGATACGTCTCTTGGGCATATTTGCGGAAAATCTAATACGACAGCGATCAGCACCACCATCTTTTAGCAATCATAGAATACCGGCGGAAACGCCCTGACGAATCCACTAGTTGGGCTCACACCCGTCGTCGAAGCGGCTCGCAACATCCCCGAATTCGCTGGGTTCAGGACGGCCCTAAGGCTTTGACTGGGGAGCGCTTGATCGCCTGCACCGTAACGGATTGATCCTGGACCCGGTTGGAAAGGCAAAATCGGTGGTACTGACCGATGAAGGCCTGCGCCGCTCCGAAAAGCTTTTCACAGAGCTTTTTGGGCGGGAGCCAAAGACATAGCATTCGCCATGACAAGTCCCTCCATGTAACGCAGGTCTGCATACGCGTGTGGGCTGGCTGGCGGTTGCAATCTGCGCTAAATCGCCCCTGTCCGGCAAACAGGGAGAAGCTGAAGATGACAACGGGGAACGATCTTGGTGGGCTCATCGGGTTTATCACCCGTGACGAGATTTGGCATGAGCGGCTCGCTGATGTGTTGGACGAGCATTTTCTGCCAGCGCTCGAGGCCTTCGATCTTGAGTTCGAGGATCTGGGCGACTTGCTGGGCGAGGATTGGCCGATGGTCCTGTGGGGTGGTGGCCTGGAAGATTTGCTGGGCAGGACATTCGGAGCGGACGCCGAAAACGCTGCGGATGCTTATCTGAAAGGGAGCGGTTCCAAGGAGAGTGCGCAGACCCGCGCCTATATCAAAGGATTGCGGGACGCGTCGGTCAGCCTTTATGAGGTGAGCGAGGTAGACCCCGGCAGATCCATGGTCTTGCGCAACATGCTTTCGGACGCAGAGCCGGTTACCGTCCGGGAACACAGCGCGACGCAGATGCTGCAGCGATGGGATCGCATCGCAGCTCGGGTTGTCGCACAGGGGGATTATAACGTGATCTCGGGGGCGCTGCTCCCATTCGACCCCGACACCGTCGCGTTTTTTGAAGACGGGCTCCGCTCCGTGTTGAAATTGAACCCCGACGTTGAACTGAGGCTGACACAGGATCAGCTACACCGTTCCGCACCCCTCTTCACCAATGCCTGGCTCTTCGCACATCTGCCGAACCTACTGGATCCGGAACCACCACAAATCAGCAACAGCGATGGCGACAACCTGCTCTTTCACGACATGCGCTTCCCCCTCGCCAGCAAAGTGACGCAAAGCCAGGTATCTGAAAAGCTAACACAGTCCGCAGAACTCGTGATCTCAGGCCAGAAGGATTGGACCTGGCTTGACCTCGACACCCCGTCCGGCACCAAGCACGGCACCGGCCTCGTGTTGGACAAATCAATGTCAGGGGCCTCCGTGCTTGGGTCCCTAGATCTGAAAGGTCGGACACTCACACTTTCTGTGAGCTCTACAGCGCGCGCTGAACGCGGCGAAGCCCTGGTCCGGGACCTCCTGGGCGACCTGGTGAAATCTCCGCTGACATCAATCCAGACCGCCGAACAGATGATGGCGGATGACAGCACGAGTAACGGAGTGGCAGAAGAAGAGGACATCCCCCGTGCCCTTGCCCGTCAGATGGCCCACGAATATCTCGAACAGCATTACCGCGATACGCTTGACCAGCCGATTCCTGCCCTGGATGGCAAGACCCCGCGCCAGGCCGTTCGCAGCACGGCGGGCAGGAAGAAAGTCATAGACTGGCTGAAGACAATCGAAAACCGCAGCGCGCGCCAGACCGGCTCTCCGGTGGCTGAGTATGATTTCGGCTGGATGTGGGACGAGCTTGGTCTGTCAGACTACCGAAATTGGACCAGCGATGGTTCTTGCAAAAACCGTTCCAAAGCTTCGCCTCCTGAACCCATCGACTAACCCATGTTTTCCCGGCTGCGTCTTGCAGAGATGTGGCAAGGGTTATGCTGTCGCTGCGCGTCCAGATGGTTTGCCTCGTGACAGCTGGGGCACAACAAAATTTCAGTCTCCGTGGACACACCGGTTTCATAATCGAAACAGTACTCTTGTCCACATATTTCCAGCACCTCTCCACTCTTGGCCAGTTCCGAACTTGTCACCTCGCAGTGATCACAAATTCCGTCCAAGAGAGCTGATTGGAGTTCAGAAAGAACCACTGTTTTCTGAAAATTGCACACTCTGTCACTCATAACTGCTTCAGGCTTTCACAAAATGGTGAAGAGAGAAAGCTTGTGAAACAAGAATTCAAGGGAATGTGACATAGCCCAATGGGTTCGAGATTTAGTTTCGCCGATCATTGCCTGTAAGCTGCGCGGCGCGTCGAACTTTCACGTCAGCCGCCATCCCACAACAGACCCGCGCACATCAAAATACAACCTGGGCTAGTCCTCCCAGCGAAACGCGTCGTTGTCCGCCTTCACCCGACCAATAGACGGCAAAGCGAAGTGGTTTCCCAGCACAATACATCCCGTTTCCGAGGCGCTTTCCAACAGTTTCCGACGGGATGTCACGGCCATCTCAGCATCGGAATCAAACATAAAATGCCACTCGGGATGCCAGCACTGGGCGGTTGTATGGATTGCATCACCTGTAATCAGAGCGCGCCGGTCGCCACTGGTGATTTCGACCGAGACATGACCTGGTGTTTGGCCTGGCGTGGGGATCAGAGTGACGGAATACACCCTGTCGCAGTCCTAAGGTTCACAGGAGGCCCGAGACAAAGTAGGTTTCTTGTGTAGAGGTAACGGCAATAGGCGTGGATCAGAATGGCGCGACAGCTCCCACTCGAAGGTAACAAGCCCTTTCTGGTTTACGCCGGCACTGGCACCGACCTGATTTTCAATCATGGAATTGAGCTTCCCGGTTTCGCGTCGTTTCCATTGCTGGAAGAACCTGGCACCAGGGTGATACTGGCCGGTCAAATGCAGGCTCTTGTCGATCTGGCCCGTGAAATGAATGTCGGATGCATCCTTGATGCGCCCACATGGATGGCGAACGCCGACCGGGCAGCGCCCTTGGGGTACGATGCAGAGCGGCTCGCCGAAGTAAACAAAGATGCGGTCAGTCTAATGGAAGACGTGCGCCAAGCTGCCGCTCGCGATGATGTACTGGTGTCGGCCTGCATCGGCCCGCGCCATGATCCTTACGCCGACATCCCGCCGGTACCCGTCGAAGATGCACGTCAATACCACGCCGCTCAAATGCACAGCCTGAAAGACACAAGCCTCGATCTGGTCACCGCTTATACATTCAACCGCCCAAGCGAGGCAGCGGGATGCATCCTCGCCGCCCGGGACGCTGAACTGCCGATCATCATGTCTCTGGTTGTTGAGACAGACGGGTGCCTGGCAGACGGGACCAAACTTGTGGACGGAATTGACCAGATCGACGCAGCAACCGACTCGGCGGCGCTGTTTTTTATGGTCAACTGCGCTCACCCTACCCATTTCGCCGGAGCGCTTGGCAACCACCCCCGGCTGAGAGGCCTTGTGGCGAACGCTTCGAGTTGCTCGCATGCGGAACTTGACGAAGCAGATGAGCTGGACGAAGGCGATCCAGCTGAACTTGGTAAACAGATTGCCGCGATTGCGAGGCAGAATCCGTCGATCCAAGTATTTGGAGGATGCTGCGGTACCGACATGCGCCATCTGAAATCGATGATCAGCGAACTAGCATAGCCAACTTGGTTCAATCTGAGCGATAACGCTGAGATCTAAGGTGATCCCGTAATTTCTTTCCACAACTTGTTAGGAGATCGGCCCTTTGCTGCCGTTGACCGAGGGCGCGCATCGCTGCGGTGCGGCCCACCAGACCGGACTTTAGCTGCGACTGCGAAATCCAGCGATCGACAAACTCACGCATCGCGGACCAAGTGTGAATTCGCCGCGCTTGTCGCGATGGCAGCTCGGTGCGCTTCGCTGACGTCAGAACAAGCGTGAAAATGTATCGATTCTCGCCTGGATTGAAATACCTTCAAAGACAACACCAAAGAAGTGAATCTTTGTTCAGACTAACATGTTGGGTCTGCTTCTAGGGGGGGATGCCCAATGACCGAGACCGGCAAAACAGTCCACACGCCAGTGGCGCTTCAATGCCAAGTTCGGTGTGAATTTAGGCGTTCGCACCATCAATGGTCATCGGGTTAGCGCTCCGATTTGACACCAATATATTCCGGCAGATAACGCGGCGGCATTGGCCCCTTGTTCCGCCCGCCCTGTTGAATCTGTTCCCAGCCATGAGACAAGACGCCAACCGAGCGGGAAAGACAGAACAATCCCCGGGAAAGCGGTGCCGGGAACCCCAATTCGCAAAAGATAACAGCCGTGGCCCCATCGATATTCATCGCGATATCGGCACCGCGCTTACGTCCGATTTCCGTCTGTATAGCTTCACCGATATCGGCAAATCGCCCTTCTACAGTGCCTGACATCGCGGCCTCGCGTACCAACGCCATCAATCGCGGTGCGCGGGGATCGACGGGCTTGTGGAAACGGTGGCCAAAACCCGAGACGATCTTGCCATTTTCCTCACACCAGGCGGCGATACCGTCGCGGACGGCAACTTCCTGTTCAGCGCCGTCATCCATCCGTTTGGCGACGTCGAAATAAAGCTCGGCGCATTGTTCACCGGCGCCGCCATGCACGTCACCCAACATGTTGACCCCGGTGGCCATGACGTTGTTGAGCCCCAGCCCACAGGTCGCGGCCATACGCGCTGCGGCTATCGATGGCGCCTGCGGACCATGATCCACGCCCGCCACCAGCGCGCATTCAAAAAGCGCCGCCTGTTCTGGCGTGGGCAAATTGCCGCGCACCATGAGCCAGATCATCTGAGCAAAGCTGACGTTTCCGATCAGGTCCTGGATCGGGTGGCCGCGAAAGGCGATCCGCCCCGGAGCCATGTCGATAATTTCGGTGCGCCACCAGTGGCAAATGGCATCGGCGTCATTGCGTCCTGCGGGGTCCGTCATATCGCGCCATCCTTTGCCAGTTTTTCAATGTCTTCCGGTGAAAGACCTAACTCGCTCCAGATTTGAGAGTTGTGCTGCCCCAATGTGGGCGGTGGTGCATCGACGGTGGGCGCGCTGCCGTCCAATTTGATCCCGGTCGTGGCAACCTGAATGTCGCGTCCGACGCCGGGGACGTTTTCAAACTGGTCGAGGAAACCGCGGTCTGCAACCTGCGGCATTTCCAATACTTCCGGCACTGTCAAAACCGCTCCTGATGGCACACCAATGCTATTGAGTTCCTTGGCCCAGTCGCGCGGTGACCGGGTCTTCAACACGGTCTCCAGCTCAGTTTTCAGAGCCAGCCTATTGCGTTTGCGATCCTCGCGCGTGGCATATTCAGGCCGCTCGCGCAGCGCGGCCAATCCCAGGTGGTCCGTCAGTAGCTCCCATTGCTGGTCTTTGTTTGCGGCAATGTTGATCAACCCGCCCTTCGCTTCAAACGCACCGGAAGGCGCCGAAGTGGGGTTTTCATTGCCATTGGCAGTCGGATTGACGCCGGCGATCAGATAGTTCGACACCACCCAGCCCATTGTCGCCAGCACCGATTCCAGCATCGACACATCAATAAAGGTGCCGCGCGGATTGGCGTTCAGAGCAGATGAAATCGCAAAGGCTGCGGTGATGCCCCCCACAGTGTCTGCCACCGGATATCCAACGCGCAGCGGCGCGCTGTCGCTATCCCCGGTGATCGACATCACACCCGAGGTTCCCTGTATGATCTGGTCATAAGCCGGGCGGCGTATCCACGGGCCCTCTTGGCCAAAGCCGGAGATAGCACAATAGATGAGGGTCGGATTGGCCTCTTTCAGGGTCTGGTAGCCCACGCCGAGGCGCGTCATGACGCCGGGCCGGAAGTTTTCAACCACGACATCTGCAGTTTCGACCAGTTTCAGAAAAATCTCTCGACCCCGTGGGTTCTTGAGGTTGACCGTGACCGATTTCTTGCCCGCGTTCTGGGCGAGAAAGGACACGCCCATGTTGACTTTGTTCAGCTCTGGGTCGGCCCCCAGTTGGCGGGCGAGATCGCCCCGACCGACGGCTTCGACCTTGATAACCTCGCCGCCCAGATGCGCCAGATGATGACAACAGAACGGACCGGCAAGGACATTGGTCAGATCAAGAACACGAATGCCCTTCAAAGGTGTCTGCGACATTATCCGCGCCCCGCGTGTACAACCTTGGCCGCCGTGAAAAACTCGCGGCAATAGCTGCCTTTTTCCGGTGCACCATAAGAGGATCCCTTTCGGCCCGTAAAGGGTGCGTGGAAATCCATGCCGGCGGTGGGCAGATTGACTTGTATCATGCCTGCTTCGGCGTTCTGCGAGAAGTGATCGATTTTGGCGGGATCCCGCGTGACAATTCCTGCGGACAATCCAAATTCGCAGTCGTTGGACGTGGCCAGGGCGGCGTCGTAATCCGGCACGCGTAACACGGCGGCGATGGGCCCAAAGATTTCGTCTCGTGCCACGGCTGCGTCGGGTGACACATCCGTAAACAACGCAGGCGCAAAGTAATGGCCGGTTGTTTTGGATTTGACCTCGCCACCACCTGCGGCAAGCGTTGCACCGTCATCCACAGCCTGAGACACGTATCGTTTGTCGATGGCGAGCTGCGCTTCACTGGCGACCGGACCAATCTGGGTTTCCGGAGCGCGCGCATCACCGATCCGAAGGTCTTTCATTGCCGCGCAAAGACGGTCAACAAATGCGTCGTGAATGCCCTCGGTCACAATCAGGCGGGAAGACGCTGTGCAGCGTTGTCCGGTTGAGAAAAAGCTGCCCTGAACGGCGCAGTGCACCGCCAGATCCAGATCGGCGTCATCCAGCACGATCAAGGGGTTCTTCCCCCCCATCTCCAGCTGCATTTTCGCTCCTCGCGCAAACAGCGCCGCCCCCATATGGCGACCGACGGGTGTGGAACCGGTGAATGTGACCCCGGACACCTTGGGGTGCGTAACGATTGCCTCCCCAACCTCACGGCCTTTTCCCATCACAAGGTTGAACACCCCCTCAGGCACGCCCGCACGGGCAATAATATCGGACAACATCCATGCCGATCCGGGCACCAGTTCGGCAGGTTTGAACACAACCGTATTGCCATAGGCCAGAGCGGGTGCGATTTTCCATGCGGGGATCGCCAGTGGGAAATTCCAGGGCGTGATTACGCCCACAACGCCGATTGGCTCGCGTACAACATTTAGCGACACACCTTCGCGCAGAGATTGGTAGGTGTCGCCGGTCGCACGATACGCCTCAGCCGCGAAATATTTGAACAAATGCCCGGCGCGATGCGCTTCGGCCTTGGCTTCGGGCAAGGTTTTGCCCTCTTCGCGGGCCAGCATATCGCCCAGCTCGTCTACACGGGCGAGGATTTCCGACCCGATCCGGTCGAGCGCTTCGAACCGGACCAGAGGCGATGTCTTGCGCCAATTCGGCAGGGCCGCGGCCGCGGCCTCGATTGCGTCAACCGTTTGATCGGCGCTTGCCCGGGCATACTCGCCGATCGTGTCGTTCAGGTCGGACGGGTTGACATTGGGGGCCGCGTCGCTGCTAGCAACCCATGATCCGGCGATAAAGTTGGCAAAGGGGTTTGCAGTCATAGCGCTTCCTCAAGAACTGGTCGCCACCCGATATCTTCATGCCGGTGGTCCACAGTATTCACGTAAAAATAGGTCGGGCCATGATAGCCCCTGCACACCCGCCCATCGGCCCGTCTGGCAACCGGTTCGGCGGTCCAGCTGACCGCGCCGAACCAGTTCCACAAACGGTTATGAGGCGAGGTCAGATGATCCGGGCAAAGCGGTGCTGTACTATTGGCCGGGTCCGGTTGCGGAGCGTTCAACGCCCCGCTGCCCCCCACCAGCGCATCCCATTCATTGGGGCGCGTCGCCCCCTGAAAAGGGTCACTACAGGGCGTATCCCCCCCCGTAAGCAACCGGCAGCGAAACAGGCGTCCATCAATCGACAGCTCTGTGCCATGGACATACCCCGCATCATCCAGATCCTGCCAGCTGACGCGGCTCATAAGCATCCGGTCGGCGACCATCAATCTTCTTCCACCGTCCTCAAATAGATGCCAGTTCAGGCGCAGGTTCGGGTCTTTGGGACTGTCGGTGAGCGCCCAGTTGTCCCAATTCGGGTCGCGTTCAAATTCCGGTAGGTTCCCGGGTTGCAGGCCCTCGTAAGGGCAAAGCGCTGACAGGTCTGTGATCCAGGGCCGTGTCGCGGGCGCAAGTGTTTTTCCTGCATGGGAAAACCCACCCAGCTGCTCTGTTCCTTTGTAGTCCATCATTGCTCTGTCACCGCCCCGGTCACAGGTTGTGTGCGGAAGCGACGCAGGATCCGGAACAACATTTCTGCAGCCAGAAATTCGGTACGCTCCGACGGATCAAGAGGAGGGGACACCTCAACAATATCCAGTCCACCCAACGGGGCCTCGGCCAGCCCATCCAGCAGATCGTAATACTGACGCGGTGTAATACCGCTATGAACGATTGAGCCGGTGCCGGGGAGGTAGCCAGCGTCCATCGCATCGATGTCGATTGACAGATACAGTTCGTCACATCCCTTCATGGCATGCTCCAACGCCTGACGAATTGCCTCTGCCGTCCCCAATTTATGTACGTCGCCAGCCGAAAACACCCGACCGCCCTGCTCTTCGATCAAGGCGAGTTCACCGCTGTCGACCCAACCGGTGATCCCGACCCAAACCATATTGGACACGTCGACATTGGGCAGTTCGGAAATCCGACGGGCATTGGTTGCGTGGTTATGGCTGCCCCACGCGCCAAGCCGGTCAGAGAAATCCAGATGACCGTCGATCTGGATATACCCAAAACGTGCATTTGGTGCGCGTTTGGCCAACCCACGGGAATAGCCAAGGCAGGCCGGGAAGCTATTATAGTGATCACCGCCCAGTGCCAGAGGGATCGCCCCTCCAACGCTCAGCGCCTCGGTCATTGCGGCAATGGCCTCGGTGGTTGCGTCTACATCCTCAGGGGTGATCACTGCATCCCCGCAATCCACGAGCCAGTCGCTGGCCGTTGCGCTTCTTTGGCCCGTATCTGGATCAAAACTGACCCCCTGCGGTCGCATGGATTGCAATACCGTCGTTGCCTTACGCAGCGCCTCGGGACCAAACCTGGTTCCGAGCCGGCTTGAATGTGTCCAATCGCTGGGCATACCCACCACACCGATTTGGCCCGGACGGACGTCGGCGGCATCGAGCAGAGGCCCATCAAACAGCCGATACCCCGGTTGTGCCAGAGGCGGGAGAAATGTCGTTATCGCTGCAGTCATGTCAGTACTTTTTCCTTGGAAGTTTGGCGGCGCGGAAAATCAATCCCAAAGCCGAGGCGCGCATAGATAAACGCCAGAAGAGCCGTGACCATCAGGCGTTGGCCAACCTTCACGACACCCATTCCGGGACGGTTCGGATTCAGACCGGTCAACATAATGGCGCTGACCTCGTGCCGTCCCAAAAGCTCAAGCCATTGCACCACCGTCGCAAGATCGCAGCCCCCCAAACGGGGCCGATCACAAAGCGCACTGAGCGATGTTTCAAACACCGAGAGATCAAACCGAACAAACAACGGCTTTGATGGATCCCGCCACTCTGAAAACGCGGCACGCTGCGCGGCAGTATCTCTATTTACCGGCGTGGTCGTTCCGTTCGGCAAGGGCGCAATATGAAAATCGCGCGCATCGGCTGGTGTACCGCCAAGCTGCACTGTCTGACAATGAGGGAGCGCGCTCCGCGCCGTCTCGGACATGCGATCTGATCCGCCCAAAAAGATTGCACAGGCGCCATTGTCGCTGATCTGACGCATGGCCGCCTTCAAGGCCGCGTGGATCGCATCTTCGGACCCCGGTGCAATATCTCCGAGATCACAAAGCCGCTCGTGCAGGCCATCGGTACTGATATC
>NZ_WQGD01000015.1:0-104188 GCF_013034475.1 Ruegeria sp. HKCCA6837 | reverse complement strand
CCCACCAGTCCCCGAAACTCTAGTCCGAAATGGCCCAGAACACGGGGGCTAGACACTTTTGAGTAGCGAAATGTCCATCTTCGGGCTTCGCATAGCCGTGGTACAGGCAGACTTGGCAGCCTTTGGGCAGCTTGTTACTCTACTTCTTTTTTTTCATCTTTATTCTTCACTGCTCAGTAGCTGCTTCACAGGCAATCTCCAACACACGTACGGAGATGAATGTGCGCTGGAAGCAACGCTCACTGACAAGTATACAAAGAATGAATGATCACAAGGACTTAGATCCGAATTATGAACACGAAGACCCCCTTGGCGGTTTGGAGTCTTGGGAGTACGAACACCATAAAGAGGACTTCAAACGACAACGCCAAGAAAGTATCGCCGAACTTATAGTCAAAACTTTATCTCGATTAAGAAGCTTTGTAATTGAGTATTTTCTAGTACTCGTCGCAACAACGTTTGCTCTGCTAAATCCACGGATTATCGATCAAGCTATTCAATTCTGGCAACGCTTATAGAGCACTAGAAACGAGCAGCTGCCAACGCGCTAATAAAACTGAAACAGCATGCCTGGCAAACTTACATTCCGAGCGGCCCCAATTACCCTCGCGCCCTGTGGGGCGGGTCGGGCGCGTGTTTGATACCCCGCATCAAGCATTGGATGGATAGGAAGACGCAACAGCACCACACGCGCCCTCAAAAAACCAAAATCTACTGCAATTCAAACATCTTCAGTTTACTAATCAAACCAAGACCCGGCTTCCCAGTGACAAGCTGGCTTGGATTTAACGATTAAGGATTTGCAATGGCCCGCCTTTATGACAGTCGAAAACGTGTTCTCGTAACCGGTGGGGCCGGGTTTTTGGGCTCGCATCTGTGCGACCGGCTTTTGGATCAGGGGCATGAGGTTTTGTGCGTCGACAACCTGTTCACCGGCACCAAGCGCAACATCGACCATCTGCACAACAACCCGCGGTTCGAGTTCATGCGCCAAGATGTGACCTTCCCGCTGTTTGTAGAGGTCGACGAGATCTATAACCTCGCCTGCCCCGCCTCGCCCGTGCATTATCAGCACGACCCGGTGCAGACGACCAAGACCAGCGTGCATGGCGCGATCAACATGCTGGGGCTGGCGAAGCGGCTGAAATGCAAGATCTTTCAGGCCTCAACTTCTTAGGTCTATGGCGATCCGACCATCCATCCGCAGACCGAAGATTATTGGGGCAACGTCAACCCGGTTGGTCCGCGCTCGTGCTATGATGAGGGCAAGCGCTGCGCCGAGACGTTGTTCTTCGACTATCACCGTCAGATGGGGTTGGAGATCAAGGTAGCCCGCATCTTCAATACCTACGGGCCCCGAATGCACCCCGCCGATGGGCGCGTTGTGTCGAACTTCATCATGCAGGCCCTGACAGGTGAGCCGATCACAATCTTTGGCGACGGCACGCAGACCCGGTCTTTCTGTTATGTGGATGATCTGATCGAAGGTTTCATCCGGTTGATGGAGACCGACAAGGATGTCACTGGCCCGGTCAATCTGGGCAATCCCAACGAATTCTCGATGAACGAACTGGCCAGCGAAGTGCAGGCGCTTGTGGGCACAGACACACCGATCAGTTTCAAGGACTTGCCACAGGACGACCCCAAGCAACGCCAGCCCGACATCACTCTGGCCCGGACCTTGCTGAACTGGGAACCCAAGGTGCAGTTGAAAGAAGGGTTGGAAGCAACAATCGGCTATTTCCGAGAGCTTCAGTCCGAAGCCGCATCACAGTAACTCGGACAGAAAATCGCCGAATTAAACCGGATTGCCAAAGCCCACGCATGGGCTTTGGCCCGACGGCAAAAAGTGCCGCTGGCAATTTCTCTTTGCCTAAGCCTTTGACCCCGTTAAACTTACCTTATCATAACGACACAGACTTGAGGTCCGGGCGTCCGGTATATCTAAGCCGAAAACGATTTGCAGGACGGGAGGATGATATGAAGACACTGACCTTTGGACTGGCTTTTGCAGTCTTGGCCTCGCAAGCTGGGGCGCAGCAGACGATAAGCCTGGCTTCACCGATCCCCGACGGGGCCGAGACCCGGTTTTGCTATTACGAAGGCTTAGCCTATTCCGAGGACGCCTTTGTTCTGATGGTCGGCGACAACACCGTGACCTCTACGGTCAGCACGGTTCAGGAACGCTTGCTGCGTTGTCACCGTGAAAGCGACGGGACCCTGAAATGGAGACCGCAGAGCACGTTCTCGACCAACAACTAAGGCCCGCTGGCACGATCAGACGGCCAGACCGATCAAGGCAACCCCAGCGGCCATAAGTACGGCGGCCCCCAGCCGTCGTATCCAATTGCCTTCCTTGAGGAAGATGAACCCGATCAGCGCAGCAAAGATGACTGAGGTTTCCCGCAGCGCCGAGACCGCGCCGAGCGGCGCAAAGTTCTTGGCATAAAGCACCAGCCCATAGGCGGTCATCGAAACCAGCCCGCCCAGAATGCCTGTCATCCAGACCTTGGTCGGCAGGTATCTCAAGCTTGCACGCTTCTTAATCCCGACAAAGCCTGCAATGAACAGATGCAGGAAAGCCCCCCAGGCCCAATAGCTGAGCGTATTCCCCGACAGCCGAACGCCGATCCCATCCACAACCGAGTAGATCGAAATACAGACCCCGGTGCCCAGCGCAAAGCCCAACGCGCTGCGCCCCACGCCCGAGCGCAGCGCTTTCCAGCTGCTCAGCTGAATGCCAAATGCAATCAGGGCAATGCCACCCCATGCCTGCAATGGCAGCACCTCGCCCACCAGAACCATCGCCCAAAGCGAAACCAGTGCCGGAACGATGCCCCGCGCAATGGGGTAAACCACACTCAGATCGCCATGCTGATAGGCTTTGCCCAGCATGAAGTAATACCCGAAATGCACAACGGTCGAGAGCAGGATGTAGATAAAGCTTTCAGCACTGGGCAATGGCAGGACCATCACCATCATGGCTGCCGGCAACACGTGGCCCAAAGCAACAAGGCCCAACATCGTCGTGCGATCCGCCGCTGTCTTGACGATGGCGTTCCAGACCGCATGCAGCAGTGCCGCAGACAGAATGATAAGGATGACAAACAAGGTCATGCCCGGACCTTTCCCGCAGATACTATGCGCAAAATGGGTCTCTGGCCCTATTCACTTGGCGCGATCTCGGCCAAAACGCCGATTTTTGTCAACCCGGTTTCACATGGGCTGTTGACCAAGCCAGCTTTCGATTTGCTCAGCAGGCCCCTGCCAGCCCGGCTCCATAAACAGAAAATGTGCGTGGTCCGGAATCAGCAAAAAGGTTCCGCGTTTCCCGTACCGCTCTGCCAATGCGCGGCAGGTGTCGGGGTTTACCGCCCGGTCTTCTGCACCGGAAACGACTAGAACCGGGCAGTCGACCTTTTCGAAATCGACCTTTATCGCGTGATCGTCATCAAACATCCAAAAGAACATTTCGAACATCACGCGCCCGCTTTCAGCCCCCAATTGATCGAACACGGCGTGTTGCTGGGCCACGTCCATTTTATTTAGGGCAAAGGGCGCCATCAGGTCGAACTCAACCCGCATGGGCTGTTTCCAGAAGGCCCCGCCTTCCATCAACGCCCGCGGCACGGCGCGTTCGTCGTCGGTTTCAGGCAACGTGCCCCAGGGCGCATTAGGGTTAATCAAAACAATAGCGCTGGCCAAACCGCGTGAGGCCACCTGCTGCGCAACAACACCCGCGATGGCGTGACCCAGCAGAACCGGCTTGCTGTCCAGACCCTGTACAAATTCCGTTATGTCATTGGTATAATCCAACACGCTGGTTTTAGTCAGCCCGGGGTCAGGGTCTGATTTCGGATCACCGCCATGATGGCGCAAGGCGGGGGTGTGTACAGTCCATCCGCGATCCCGAAAGAAGGTCGCGTAATCTTGCATACACCAGGGTCCGGCAAATGCCCCATGAATCAGAACAATTTCTTTTGTCATCGAAATCTCCCGTGGCTCTTCGGTCAGTATGAGCATCCGGTAAGATGTTACAACTGCCCGTGATCCCTGTTGCAGGACGCAGGTCAGGTCCTAAGATCGAATTCATGAGTTTTGTGACCGACAACCAACTGCCTTTGCTGATTCTGTTTTTTGTAGTGGGATCGATCGGAACGGCATTTCTGTTCCGCAAACCGGCGGGGCATCGGGCTTGGAAGCTGGCCGACCTGGTTTGGGTCGTTCTGGGCGGCATTGGGGCGCTGGTCGCTGTTCTGGCCGGGCTGTACACCTCGGACAGCTCTCGGTTGGATCGTCAGATCGACGTGGCCTATGCGGCCACTCTGGCTTTTGATCGCGACGCGGCACGGTTTCGCCTGCGCTTTTGTGATCCTGCCTTTGATCCGGACACGGCCGTTTTGTGCGACAAGGTCGAGTTCCTGTCGGCTTCAACGGCCAGCAATTCAGAATTGCCGTTGTTCATTGCCGTCACCAATGAGGTCGCCCCATTACAAGGCCTGCATTTCCTGTTCGGACGTCAAGCCAAGGATGACATGGATGAAATGCGCAGCGCTGCCGCGCAGGCTGACGCCTTCGATATCGACCAGTTTCTGGTCTTCACCTCGCTGGACGACGAAACGCAGACCGCTATAGACAACATGCGCCGGAAAGTACCAGCCATTGCCGGGGACTACCTGATCCTGGCCCAAAGCTATGATGATCTGATCGATCAGGTCGGCAAATTGAAAGACGAATGGGAATATTTGCAGGCCAATGCTCATATACTGGTTCTGCAAATCGTGGCCCTTTGCCTTGTCAGCTTTGCGGCCCCGTTTCGGTTGGGGAAATCGCTGGTCGAGCTGCGTACGACAATTATCGCCGATACGCCTGCGCCAACACCTGCGGATCCGTCCCCAGAAAATAACGCAGCAGAGTCCACAGATTCCGACTACCCCGCCGAATCCAGCCCGCCTGCTCATACCGCTCCGCGCTCGTAAAGGCCCGCGCATCCAGAAGTGTGATCCGGGGTAAACTACGTACCAGCGCCACGTCCTCCATCAAAGGTTGGTCGGGATAGCCGCCTGCAGCGTGATAGATTTCGCGTGGCACCAAAAGCCCCTGATCCCCATACGGCAGCCTGAAAACCCGGCTGCGCAGATTGGCCCAGCCCGAGACCCATCCCGGCGCAATACCCCGCGCTCGGAAAGCCAACCGGAAAGCCGCAGGTCCTGTGCTGGATAGATGGGCGCTCACCGCCTCGCTCCAGCCCCTTTCCAATACGGTGTCAGCATGCAGGATCAGCACCCAATCCCCACCAGCCTCTGCGCAACCCCGTCGCAACTGCCCGCCGCGCGAAGGCGTACCTGTCACAATCCGGGCTCCGGCCTCTTCCGCGATTTCCAGTGTTAGGTCGGCAGACCCGCCATCGCTTATGATTAGGTCCCGGATTAGCCCGGCGTGCAGCCCTTCCATCAATGCCCCAAGGCATTCGGGCAAGGCATCGGCAGCGTTCAGGGTCGGAATAACAACAGAGATCGGGGCTGGCACGTCTGATACCCTCTGGTCTTGGCGGCGGATCTTCCTATATCACGAGGCCAAGGGAAATGACGAGGACCAAGCCATGCCCACCCGCCGCATCCTGCGCCTGACCGGCTCGGACACCGAAAGTTTTTTGCAGGACCTGATCACCAATGACATTCAGGGTTTGAACGACGGGCTTGTTTATGCCGCGCTGTTGACGCCGCAAGGCAAGTATCTGGCCGACTTCTTCCTCAAGCGCGATGGCGATGGCGTTCTGCTGGATGTGGCCGAGCACCTTGCCGATGATCTGATCAAACGTCTGAGCATGTACAAGCTGCGTGCAGATGTGGCGATCGAAAGCACCGACCTGAACCTGCACCGCGGGTCAGGTTGCGCGCCAGAGAACGCGTTGCCCGACCCGCGGCACCCTGCCTTGGGCTGGCGTATGTATTCTGCGGCACCCGAACAGGATGATGGCACCGATTTCGATGCCCTGCGCGTTCAGCACTGCATTCCCGAAGCGGGTACTGAGCTGACCCAGGACAGCTATATCCTCGAATCTGGGTTCGAAGCGCTGAACGGCGTGGATTTCAAAAAGGGCTGCTATGTAGGTCAGGAAGTGACCGCGCGCATGAAGCACAAGACCGAATTGCGTAAGGGCCTGCGTCGCGTTGTTGTCGACGGCACCGCGCCCGTGGGGACCGAGATCACAGCCAACGGCAAATCGGCCGGCACCCTGTTCACTCAATCTGGGGGCCACGCCATCGCCTATTTGCGTTTCGACCGCGCAGGCGGCGAAATGCAGGCGGGCGAGGCGACGGTGCGACTTACCGACTAAGTACCGCTTGTTGCCTAATCAGCACGAACTCCTCGTCGACACACATCCCCAAGTTTGAACCTGTTCCCCAGCCCTGCCAAACTGAGGGAAACAGGTCAAACCGGATACACCCATGTTTCGACTATATTCCGCGATCTGGCGCGCCAGTGCCGGACGGCAGATCATCCTTATCGTACTGTCCATCGCCATTGCGGCGCTTGCCGCCGTTCCGCTGGAGTTTCAACGCGATATCGTCAACCATCTGACGGCGGATGATGTCGGCACTGAAAAGCTGATCCAATTGGGTATTGGTATGATGGCCGTTATCCTGCTGAGCCTGGGGCTGAAATGGGTTTTAGGGTACCGCGCGGGTACCTTAGGTGAAGACATGATCCGACTGATCCGGCAGCGCCTGCTATGGCGTTCAACCGATCTGAAGGAAACGGGCGCGGACCTGCGCAAAGGCACCATGACCACGGCCATTTCCGCCGAAGCCGAAGAACTGGGGAAATTTGCGGGCGGCGCATTCTCGGATCCGGTGGTTCAGATCGGTACGCTGATAAGCGTAATCGGCTATATTTCATCCACGCAACCGGGACTTGGGCTGATCGCCTTCTCGATGATCGTGCCGCAGATCATCATCGTTCTGGTTTCGCAACGCAAAGTGAACACTTTCGTGGCAGAGCGTGTCCATATCCTGCGCGGCGCCACAGACCGGCTGACGACCGAGGATATGGAAGCGGTTGAGCGGGACATCAACATTATGTTTGACGACATTTATGACACGCGGCGACGTATGTTCCTGTGGAAACTGTCGGCCAAATTCCTGCTAAGCGTGATCAACGGAGCGGGAACCGTCGGCATTCTGATGTTGGGCGGTTATCTGGTGTTACAGGGGAAAACGGATGTGGGCACCGTTGTGGCCGCCGCCAGTGGCCTTAGCCGTATACAGGGGCCGACTGCATTTCTGATCGCTTTCTATCGCCAGGTCAGCGCCAATCGCATCAAGTATGAACTGATGCTAGAGCTGTTTGGACCCGACCCAACACGGTATCGTTATCGACCTAAGGCGTAAAAAAAGACCGCGCGGCCGATGCCTGCACGGTCTTTTGCAAAAAATGACGAAAAGTCACGCGCGTTCGGAATATTCCATCGTTTCGGTATTCACGACGATCATTTCGTCCTGTCCGATGAAAGGCGGCACCATGACCTTCACGCCGTTGTCCAGTACCGCAGGCTTAAACGAATTTGCCGCCGTTTGGCCCTTTACGACAGGCTCGGTCTCGACGATCTGGCAAGTCACTTTCTGCGGCAGCGTCGCGTTCAGCGCTTCGCTTTCGTAGAATTCAACGACGATGGTCATGCCATCTTGCAGGAACGGGCGACGTTCGCCCAGCAAATCTGCTGGTAATTCAATCTGTTCGTAGGTCTCGGCATCCATGAACACCAGCATCCCGTCGGATTCGTACAGGAATTGCTGGTCCTTCTGTTCCAGGCGGACACGTTCAACCTTGTCCGCTGACCGGAAGCGTTCGTTCAATTTCGAGCCATTGCGCAGGTTGCGCAGTTCCACTTGGGCAAATGCCCCGCCTTTGCCGGGCTTTACATGGTCTACCTTGACCGCTGCCCACAGGCCGTCGTTATGCTCAAGCACATTGCCGGGGCGAATTTCGTTCCCATTTATCTTGGGCATTACATAAATCCTTCACAAACGGTTGATGCATCAGTTGCGGTCCCTATATCTGGCGGGACCACACCTGACAAGACAACGACACCTAGTGCTGCACTTGCAGCAAGCCATGCAAGTGACGCAACGCAACTATGCATTTTAGCTGTATCCGAATCGCACCTAATAGGCCATAAGGACCCTCACGCCGAAAATGCAAGAGCAAGAACAATAAGGAAGACGAGATGAGAGATTTCGTTGACGGCACTGCCTTTAACAACGAGCAAGGCAATCGTGCGCGCAAACTTTTCGCGGCCGTTGTGTTGGCTGCACTTGACGATGCTATCGCCGACGACAAGAAATACGGCAATGGCCCCGAACAAATCGCCCGCTGGGCACGTTCGCGCGATGGGCGCGAGGTGCTGTCCTGCGCAGGTATTGACCCTAACGAACGGGTTGTCAGCGGACTGATGGAGTTCGTTGGCCGTGGCGTGCGGACCTCGGTCGCATTGTCACGCGAAGAAAGCGAGCGTCGCAATGCCGCTCAGCAGGCTGAAGCCGCCTGATCCCAGGCGATTTCGCACCAGAAAAAACGCGCTCTGCCCGTCAGAGCGCGTTTTTCTTTGCTTTGTTTCGCGGTTTTCGCGCCTAAAAAAACAACAGCCACTGGCGCGCCACCCAAATTTCAGCCGCCAACATGATACCAAACATGGCCCTGCCCCAAACAGGCAGGCCACGCTGCCAAAGCACAACATAAGCGGCCAAACACACTGCCGCAGAAACTGGTGCCACCCACAAAGCGTGATGGCCGCTGTCCCAATAGCTGACTGGGCTGTGAAACACCCAATCGCTAAGCGGCCAGAACTGCTGTCGTCCGTCCCCGGCGTGCAGGAAGAAGTCTGTCGCTAGATGCAAAAGACCTGCCGCAGCCCCGACAGCGACAAAGTGCCAGCGACGCCAAACTGCCAAAAACAGTGCACACCCCCAGATGATAAAGGAGTTGTCGATGGCAAAGACGGTCTGCCAGGCCTGCGAATAGTACAGTTGCCCAAAGACCACCTGTTCCGGAATACCCAGAACAAACAGCGACACCGTCGCCATGAGATACAGAGACAGATCCGGCAGCACCGCCCCGAGCAAGGCGGCCAACAAGATACGCCCCTGCGGCGGCCGGGCAAAAGCGGCGGCACCGATCAAAAGATGCGCTGGCGTGTTCATCCGGGGCTTTCCCTTCCGGTTCAAATCAGGTCATCTGCGCCCCGACATATAGGAGACAAACCATGGTTCGCGCCATCATGATTCAAGGCACTGGCAGCAATGTCGGAAAATCGGTTCTTGTGGCCGGGCTTGCGCGGGCCTTTACCCGGCGGGGCATGCGGGTTGCTCCGTTTAAACCACAAAACATGTCGAACAACGCAGCCGTCACCGAGAACGGGGGCGAGATCGGCCGCGCGCAAGCGCTTCAGGCCCGTGCAGCGCGGCGGGCGACCCATACTGACATGAACCCCATCCTACTAAAGCCCGAGACGGACACTGGCGCTCAAATCATCGTGCAAGGGCAGCGCGCGGGCACTATGAAGGCCGGAGATTACCGCAAGGACAAGTCCAAGCTGCTGGGGGCCGCGCTGGAAAGCTTCGGCCGGCTTTGCGCAGATGCTGATCTGGTCCTGATCGAAGGCGCGGGAAGTCCGGCCGAAACCAATCTGCGCAAGGGTGACATCGCCAACATGGGCTTTGCCTGCGCCGCAGGTATTCCCGTGGTTCTGGTCGGTGATATTCATCGTGGCGGCGTGATCGCACAGATTGTCGGCACGCAGGCCGTGCTGGACGAAAGCGATCTGGCCCAGATTCGCGGCTTTGCCGTCAACCGGTTCAAGGGGGATGTGTCCTTGTTCGACGACGGGCGCGATGACATCGCCGCCCGCACTGGATGGCCCTGTCTGGGCGTGGTGCCCTGGTTTCAAGACGCGTGGAAATTACCTGCCGAGGACATGATGGACATTCGTTCCCATACCGGCGGCGCCTGCAAGGTTGTTGTGCCTCAGCTTGAGCGTATGGCCAATTTCGACGACCTCGATCCGCTGTCAGCTGAGCCTGGTGTGAGCGTTGATATCATTCCCGCAGGACGCCCCCTGCCAGGCGACGCTGATCTGGTTCTGCTGCCCGGCAGCAAGTCCACCATAGGGGATCTGACCTATTTCCGCGCGCAGGGGTGGGATATCGATCTTTACGCCCATGTCCGGCGCGGTGGGCACGTTCTGGGGCTGTGTGGTGGGTACCAGATGCTGGGCAAGACCATCTCTGATCCAGATGGCGTCGATGGCAGACCCGGAAAGGTCGACGGGTTGGGTTTACTGGACGTTCACACCGTTATGGGCGGACAGAAACAAGTCATTCTGCGTTCGGCTCATGCCCTGCCTGACCGGGAACCGGTCAGCGGGTATGAAATCCACATGGGTCACACCAACGGCTCTGATTGCGACCGGGCGTGGCTGGAGGTCGATGGAAAACCGGAAGGTGCCGCCAGCGCCAATGGACGGATCAAGGGCAGTTACCTGCACGGCATCTTTTCGTCCGACGCGTTCCGGGCACGTTATCTTTCAAAGTTGGGCGTGACCTCTGACGTCACTTATGAGGACGGCGTGGAACAGGCGCTGGACGATCTGGCAGATCATCTTGAACGCCACATGGACCTTGATCTGCTGCTAAGCCTTGCCCAGCCGCCTCAGCGCGGTTGAGGTTCAATCCAGTTCTTTTGCGGCCAAGGCGCGCGCAATCTCGCGTCGGACCATCTTGCGAACATTTCGCGTTATCCGCTCGCCCATCGTGCCCTGCAATTCCTGCCGGACAACTTCAGCGATCAAAGCGCGCAAATCTTCTTCATCCATATCGATCGTTCGATCTTTGTCGGCAGCCTCTGCAACCACCTCGGATTCTTCCCGCGGCGCGCGGATGAACTCTGCCTTTACGTGTGCGTCGCCCTCTTCCTCGATACCGCCAGTTAGGTTGACGTCATTCGAACCTATGGACTCGGCTGCAGCAAATTCTTCTTCCACATTCCAAGGCAAAGATTGCGACCGCGTTCCGGAATAGGCGTCTTCGCTGTCACCATCCGGTTCCCATTGATCTTCTGTCTGCGCGATCGCAGCTTCCAGGGCTTCGATCTTGGCGCTCAGGCTGGATGCAGCATCCGCCGATCGCGCAGGCTTTGGCGCGTCGGGCTCGTCCTGTGCAGCATTGGCCGGCTGCTTGCCCGCCTGCACAATATCACAGGACCGAAGCAACATAGGTTTGGCCGAGTCGGAAACCTCAGAATCCGAGTCGGCCTGAGCAGAAACCCCATTGGCCTGATTGGATGAGCTGACACGCAAAGCATCCGTCAAAACCAGCCGTCCTGGCTTTTTTGTTGCAGGCTGTTGATCCGAGACGGATTTATTGCGGGTGTCTTCGCTTACCAAACGTTTGACCGAAGACAGAACGTCTTCGATCCCTGCTTTTACGACATTATCAGTCATTGTTCTCTACCGCTCTATCCTTGGATCGAGTGTAGCCAAACAATCTCAACCTCACAACAAATAGTATGACCGATCAGTCCCGACGCAATGCTTTGAGGACGCGATCCAGATCTTTGCTCTGTTTGCTGACCTGTGCCGGTGCCTTTTTGATCAGGTTGTAATACAAGGTCGGATCGTAAATCTGCACCGCCAAACCCAGACGTTCAGCCGTCAGCAGACCCTGAGCCTGCAACAGTTCGTAAGCTGCTCGAGTCCGTTCAGTTCGGGATCTCACTTCTGTGAGTTGCGCGTCCAGAAGATCTTGCTGAGCGTTCAGAACATCTAGAGTTGTTCGTGCACCCAAGGTGGCTTCTTCCCTGATCCCGTCAAAAGCGACCTGTGACGCACGAACTTGTTCTGTTGATGCTCTCAAGCTTGCGCTGGCCGCCTGAAACGCTGCGTAGCGGTCAGTGACACCTTGAGTGATGTTCTTCTGCACGTTTAGTAGGTTCGCGCGGTCGGCATCACGTACCGCCATCGCACGCCGTACATTTGCTGCCAAGCGACCACCGGCATAGATTGGCTGCCGGAAAGTCAGAGAGATGCTCGCATCGTTGACATAATCGCTGTTATCATAGCGTTCAGTAACACCTGCATCAGCGTCAAGCGACACATTCGGACCCAAGTTAGCCCTTTGTTGCTCCACGATTAGATCCCTCGCGCGAACCTGATGCTGCGCTGAGAGAATCGCGGGATGGTTGCGTTGCGCCAAACTAACGGCTTCCGCCTCCGAACGCGGCAGGTTGGGCAGGTTCGGCTGACCCGCTGTTCGACCCGGTGCGTTGCCTACCGCATTGACGTATTCGGCTTGAGCGATGCTCAACTGGCCTCGAGCGACCGCAAGATCCGCTTGTGAACTGGCTAGCTGTGCTTCGGACAAAGCCACGTCGGTGCGGGTGACTTCGCCAACTTCAAACCGATCATTTGAAGCGCGGAGTTCTTCCGCAGAAACGTTCACGTTATTCTGCCGAATTTCAACTGTTTCTTCCTGCTCCAAGACGCTTAGATACGCTCGCGCGGCACGGATTAGGACCTCTTGCTCAATGTCAATCAGGGTTTGCCGGGTCGCCAAAACAGTTTCCTGCGCAGATTGCTTGCCCAGAATCGAAGCCCCACCATCATATACTAATTGGCTAAGCGTTAATCCGGTAAAAAACCTAGACGGCTCGTTCGTCGTGACTACGTTATTGACCCGCGACCGGGTGTAGTCTTGACTTACCTGCACGGCCCAGTTGACGATTGGCCGCAAGGCTGAAAGCGCAATAGCCACATCTTCATCCGCAGCCCGCAACAGCGCCCTGTTCTGTTCCAGCAAACCACTTGTGTTATACGCGCCAATGAAGGCGTCTGTTATGTTGTCTGCCCACGCTACACGCCCTGGCATCACGCTGATGGCAAGTCCTGCGGTCACTGCAAGCGCCCTGACCAGCTTACCTGTCGCCGTACCACGCATACCGAAATCCTCTCAAAACGAAATTACACTGCCCTGCAGGCAGTTTGCGGCCTTGTTTTCAACTAATCAAGGCGGCAGTAGAATCTATCGGCGGACTATAGCGAAAATGCACACTCGGCCGAAAAACCCTCAAGAACAGGTGCGCTGGCGTTAAACGCATCGCGCCAGCTGACCTGACCGCCCGACTTCCGACCGATCCGCACAGTGCCGAGGTTGCCTTCGACGAACAAACAAGCGATTCGACCATGTTCCTTGAGCTGGTCCAGCAATTCTGCGGGGATCTGCTCAACCCCGCCTTGAACCATGATCACGTCATACGGTCCATGTTCAGCAACGCCCTGCTCAAGCGGCCCCACATGGATAATGGCATTGTCGACATCCGCCTCGGCCAGAAGGCTCTGCGCCTCAGCGGCAAGCGCCTCGTCGCTTTCCACTCCTACAACCAACTGCGCCATCCGCGCAGCCACGGCCGTGGAATATCCCATGGCAGGCGCGATATCGAGCACCATCTCATCGTTCGAAATGTTCAGCGCATCCAGTATCTTGGCCAGGGTGCGCGGCTCAATCATCGCGCGCCCGTTCCCCATATCGATCACTGCATCGGCATAGGCCGCTTCACGCTGAGAATTTGGCACAAAGTTTTCGCGAGGGACGTGCAGCATCGCGTCAATGATCGGGAATTTGGTGACGTCAGAGGGTCGAACCTGTGTATCAACCATTGTGCGGCGCCGGGCTGCGAAATCTTTCATTGGATATCTCGTCTCATTCCCAAGGATGTCCGGCTTGTGCCACATCCTGACCCGGCCAGCAACGGCCCTGTTGCCGCAACCCAACTTCATCGTTGTCGAATTCAGTCATGAGGTACCGCGAATTTCAATCTTGTCGCCAAATTTGCACGCAATCCACTGGACGACCCTGAGGAAAGCTGCTAAAACCCCACGCACACCACGGCAAGTATTTGATTTTACTTGAAAAGGCGAGTTGGCGGAGTGGTGACGCAGCGGATTGCAAATCCGTGTACACCGGTTCGATTCCGGTACTCGCCTCCACAACATTCTCACTACGTAATCGCATCATGATTTTCGAAGACTGTGAGCCTTACACTATTGGGCGATAGTCCTAGCGAATTGGCCTTCTTTGGCGCCGTGCATACAAACAAACGTAAACCCTGTCATATGAACACAAATTGTGTTTGAACACCACACGGCTTCGTCAGTAGAACGCTGGTTTCTCTCCTAACACACCCAACCCAGTGCGAAATATTATATCCCTCATGCGGTCTAAAACGAAATTTCATGACAACGCGAACGGAATGGACTAAGGACTAATGCAAGAGAAGCCAAAATATCTGGACGAATTGTGGAATACATAGCCTTTACCTTCGAGATGGGGGTCGTTTGCGCCCTTCTCGCTTTCACTGTTTTCCTGTTTGTGTCCGAGATCGTCAGAATTGATCTTTCCGCAATATTGGTTTTGGTTCTTGTCGGCTTGCTAAGCTACGCGCCCGGCCTTGAGAATCTGGCGGATGTGCCGCGTCTGTTTGATGGATTCGCGTCAAACGCAGTTATCTCGATCATTGCGGTCATGATTGTTGGCGCTGGACTGGACAAAACTGGCATCATGAACAAGGTTGCGGCTGCTATTTTGAAATATGGCGGCAAGTCGGAAAACCGGGTTCTGCCGATCATATCCGGAACCGTTGGCGTCATTTCGTCTTTCATGCAGAACGTGGGCGCGGCCGCATTGTTTCTGCCGGTTGTCAGCCGGATATCCTCGCGATCTGGAATACCTCTGTCGCGCCTGCTTATGCCGATGGGGTTCTGTGCGATTCTGGGCGGCACGATGACGATGGTGGGGTCTTCACCGCTGATCCTGCTTAATGATCTGATCCAGACAGCAAATGACGGATTGCCGGACTCTCAGAAAATGCAACCGTTCGGATTGTTCTCGGTAACGCCGATCGGTGCGGTATTGATCCTGACCGGCATCGGGTATTTTCTGTTGCTGGGGCGCTGGGTTCTTCCCGAAGCGGAAGGGGAAGACAACACTGGCACCGGTCAGGGCACACAGGAGTATTTGCAGAGGGTCTACGGGCTAAAGGCAGATGTATTCGAAGTTGTTGTGCCCGCGGAAAGCCCGCTGGTGGGAAAAATTCTTGCCGATATCAACCACGAGAGCCACCTGTACATCATTTCAACTTTCTATCGCGGTAAAACCTCGATGGTTCAGGTCCTGACCGCAGAAATCGCAGCCCCTTGTCGGCTGGCTATTGTCGGACGACGTTCAGAGGTTCAGGAATTTGCCACGAAATACGGTTTGACCGTTCTTCCTGATCTGGACATTTTTGTTGAAGAGTTCGCACCCACCAATGCTGGCGTGGCCGAAGTGGTTATCACCCCGGACAGCAAACTGATCGGGAAATGCCCGCGTGAGCTTTTGTTCCGCAAGACTTATGGCATGTCGCTGCTTGCCATTCACCGAGGGGAAGAAACGCTCAGCCACGTTGAGACTGAAGATCACGAATCCACTCAGATAGGGCTTGAAAAGTTCCATGCCGGGGACATGCTTGTTGCGCATACCCGTTGGGACAACCTTATGCGGATCACGCGCGATCCCGATTTCGTTGTGGTGACAACCGATTTTCCACAGGACGAACTGAGGCCGCAGAAGGTCGGGTGGGCCCTTGCCTTTTTTGCCATTTCATTGTCCCTGATCCTGTTCACGGACGTGCGCCTATCGCTGTGTCTTCTGACCGGGGCAGCCGGAATGATGTTGACCCGTGTGCTTAGCGTGGATGAGGCCTATCGTGCCGTTGGATGGAACACCGTCTTCCTGCTCGCCTGCCTCATACCTTTGGGACAGGCCGTGCAGAACACCGGCACAGCCGCATGGATCGCACAGCAAATCATGGTCATTCTTGACGGCTGGCCACTTTGGTCGCTTCAAGCAGGCATTGCCGTTCTGGCAACAGCGTTTTCATTGGTCATGTCGAACGTTGGCGCCACCGTTCTGCTCGTACCACTGGCCGTATCAATTGCCGTGGCTGCAGGAGGCAACCCAGCAGTCTTTGCACTCACAGTCGCCATATCAACCTCGAACAGCTTCATCATCCCGACCCATCAGGTCAACGCACTGATCATGGGTCCGGCCGGGTACAAGGTCATGGATTTCGTACGCTCGGGCGGCATTATGACTGCTTTGTTTTTGATCGTTTCGTTGGTGATGATCAACGTCCTGTACTAGCGTGGCAATCGGGGCCGGATTTCTGGGCTGGCCACCCCGATTGCCGATGACATGTCGTTAGAAAGCTTAGGCTGGACCTTTACGCCGGACCTCGCCCTTGCGGAACAACTTCGTAACCAGGCTCTTCCGGTTCATCATCTTCCATCTCCGGCGGGAAACCGGGGGCTGTGATGTCCAGGCCTGTCGCCTCTTCCAGTCGTTTGATGATATTCGGCGACAGCTCGCGATCCCCATACCGGGCAATGCCATCTTCAAAAATCTTGATCATGACCGGGTTCATTTCCAGAGGCACCCCGGCGCGGTCAGCGACCTCTTGAAACAGACCAATGTCCTTTTTCACCAAGTCCATAGTGAAAGAAATATCGCGCGATCCGTTCAGGATGACCTGACTTTCCGTTTCATGCACAAAGGACGTGCCGGACGAAATTTTTATCGCCTCGTATGTTGTGTTCAGATCCATCCCGGCAGCCTTTGCCGTGACCAGCGCTTCGGCGCAGGTGATCAGGTTGGCCGTGGCCAGATAGTTGGTCATCACCTTCAGAACCGAGGCAGAGCCCAATTCACCTGTGTGCAAAACACGCCGCCCCATGGTGGTCAGAAACGGCAGAATTCGCTCAAAAGTCGTACGATCACATCCCGCGAAGATCGAGATATTGCCGGTGGCGGCCCGATGGCACCCGCCCGAAACCGGGCAGTCCACTGCCGCGCCTCCGCGTTCGATCACCTCGGCTCCCAAACGCTTGACCTCGGTCTCATCGGTTGTCGACATCTCCATCCAGATTTTGCCGGGGCTCACTTCGGGCAGCATCTCTTGCATGACCGCATCTGATGCCGCAGGCGATGGCAAGCAGGTGATGACGGCATCGCAATCGCACATCAACTGTGCCGGGCCTTCGGCTGCCTTTGCGCCAAGGGCGACGAACTCGGCCACCAGATCCGCGTTCAGATCATGCACTGTCAGATCAATCCCGTTTCGCAGCAAGGAACCCGAAAGCTTGCCGCCAACGTTTCCCAACCCGATGAATCCTACTTTCATATGTCGCCTCTCCCTGCTGGCTTGTACCCGTCATGCGATCACGGATTTATCTGACCATTCATGCCGCCCAACGACAACCACAGGTCGCTTTTCACACCCACACCCTGATGTTACGCGCAACGCGCTTGACAAGCGGGCCAGCGGTGCCGCATGACCCATTCGTTGGTGTCGGCAAGAGCCGATGAAAAGGGAATGCGTCAACGGATCTTTCGCCAAACGCAGCCGCCCCCGCGACCGTGACCGGAGAGGGTGCCCAATGCCACTGGCCAAGGCCGGGAAGGCGGGACATCCGACAGAGGACCCTAACGTACCAGGTCTCTGACATCCGCAAGCCGGGAGACCTGCCAGCACCCGAAGTTGAAACCGGGCGGGGTGTTCCGGTGTCGGGTCCATGTTGCGACACGTGGCCCGCTTGAAACCCCGTCCCCCGCGAAGAGGATTTGGGGGGATGAGAGACATGACTGAGACCACACCGGTCGAGCTTCTGGTCTGCACGACCTGCCGCCGCGGGCTGGCTGTCGAAGACGAAGCGCAGCGCCCCGGCACTTTGCTGCATCAAGCATTGGAACAGGCCGAATTGCCCGACGGCATTACACTGAAACCTGTCGAATGCCTGTCAAATTGCGATCAGGGCTGTTCAATCGTGCTGCGCGGCGGTCCCGATCGCTGGACCTTCGTTTACGAGAACCTGAACGAAGTGGACCATGTCGATGTGATCATCGACGGCGCGACCAAGTATCTGGCTACCGAAGATGGCCTGGTGAAATGGCGCGAACGCCCTGAACATTTCCGCAAAAACTGCGCCTCGCGCATTCCCCCGATTGGAGCCTGACATGTCGAATCTCGAAAAACTTCCCGTCACCGTGATCACCGGCTTTCTGGGCTCGGGCAAAACAACGCTGGTCAAACACCTGATACAGAACCCGCAGGGCAAACGTCTGGCCGTTGTGGTCAACGAGTTTGGCGACGTGGGCGTGGATGGCGACATCCTGAAATCCTGCGCCATCCCGGATTGTCCGGCGGAAAACATCATGGAACTGGCGAACGGTTGCATCTGCTGCACAGTGGCTGACGACTTCATCCCAACCATCGAAGCCCTGATGGCGCTGGAACCGCGCCCCGAGCATATCCTGATCGAAACCTCCGGCCTCGCCCTGCCCAAGCCGCTGTTGAAAGCATTCGACTGGCCGGACATTCGTTCGAAGATCACTGTCGATGGCGTGATCGCTCTGGCCGATGCCGAGGCCGTTGCCGCCGGTCGCTTTGCCCCGAATGTCGAAGCTGTGGACGCCCAGCGCATGGCCGACGACTCGATCGACCACGAAACGCCCCTGTCCGAAGTGTTCGAGGATCAGATCTCGTGCGCCGACATCATCCTGTTGACCAAGCCTGATCTTGCAGGGCCCGAAGGTGTAGCCAAGGCCAAGGAAGTCATCGCCACCGAAGCCCCACGCCCCCTGCCTGTTGTCGAAGTCGCCGAGGGCGTCGTGGATGTCCGCGTTGTACTGGGTCTGGAAGCCGCAGCCGAAGACGACATGGATGCGCGCCCGTCGCACCACGACGGTCATCACGATCACGAACATGACGATTTTGAAAGCATCATCGTTGAGTTGCCGGAACAAACCGATCCGGCCGATCTGGTCGCCAAGATCGAACGTCTGGCGACCGAGCTGAACATCCTGCGTGTCAAAGGTTATGCCGCCGTTCAGGGCAAACCGATGCGCCTGCTGGTTCAGGCTGTGGGCGCACGGGTCCGTCACCAATATGACCGCCCATGGGGACCAGAGGAAGAGCGCCGTTCGCGTCTGGTGGTCATTGCCGAGCATGACGATATCAAAGAGGCCGAAATCCGCGAAATCCTTGCAGGCGTCACCGAGGCTGCCGAGTAACCCATGCACGTCGTCTTCCGCGAAAGCCACGGGCTCGAGGAAACCGAGACCCCAACCGATCTGGGCCAAAGCCCGGCGGATTTGGTTGTCTTGTCCTTCTCGGACAGCGACCTCGGCGCTTTCGCGGCGGGTTGGCATCGTGGCGGCGGAACCGAGGGGCGAATGCCGACGCTTCGATTGGCCAATTTGACCGCCCTCAAACACCCTCTGTCCGTCGACACCTATGTCGAGCAGACGTTGGACGGCGCCAAGGGCATTCTAATCCGCCTGATTGGCGGCGTGCCTTACTGGTCCTACGGCTTGCAGCAGGTTCTGGCGCTGGCGCAGGCTAAGGGTATCGCGCTTGCCGTTCTGCCTGCGGATGGGCGCGAAGATACGCGGCTGGATGACTATTCCACCCTGCCCGTCTCAACGCTGCGCCGTTTGGCCCATCTGTGCGACACAGGTGGAGAGGTCGCAGCGCAAGCCGCATTGGCCCAGATGTCCTTGGCAGCAGGGCTTTATGCCGGGCCGGTGATGGGCGCAAAGACTCTGCCTGAATGCGGGGCATGGTGCCCGGATCGTGGTGTAATCCCAGCGGATACCGCGTTCGAAGGCGGCGCGAAACGTATCGTCGTCACGTTTTACCGCGCCTACCTGACGTCGGCCGACACTGCTCCAGTCGCAGCTCTGATCCGCAGCTTGCGCGCACGCGGATTTGCCGCAGTGGGCCTGTTCGCACCTTCGCTCAAAGCGCCAACAGCGGCCGATTGGTTGCGCGAAACGCTTGGGACTTTGACCCCCGCTGCCATCATCAACGCCACGTCTTTTTCGGGCAAAGGTGCATCGGGCACGTCTCCGCTGGATGCCGCCAATGTGCCAGTGTTTCAGGTTGCTCTGGCCACCTCGCGCCGCAAAGCCTGGGCCGAAGCGGAACGCGGTCTTTCGCCCGCCGACCTTGCCATGCATGTTGTCTTGCCTGAGGTAGACGGACGAATTTCGGCGGGCATCGCTTCATTCAAGGAACCGGGCAAACGCGATCCTCATCTGGAATACTCCCGCTTTGCCCATCGGGCCGAGGCCGAACGGATCGAAGCCATTATCGACCGGGTATCAGGCTGGCTGCGCCTGAACGACAAACCAAAGACGGATCAGATCCCGGCGCTTGTGCTGTCGACCTACCCCGGGAAAGACTGGCAGATGGCCCATGCGGTGGGCCTGGACGCGCTGGCATCCGCCGAGGCGATGCTGTCCGATCTCCAGAACGAAGGTTATGACACCGCGCCAGCAGAGCCGATTGCTGAAACACTGTTGGACGCCCGCATTTCTTGGCCGCTGGACGAGTACTTGCACGCGCTGACCGATCTGCCCGAGCAATTGCGAACCGACCTTCAAACGGTTTGGGGCAAATGCGAAGACGATCCGGCCATTGCAGATGGCGCGTTCCATTTCACCGCCCTGCGCCGGGGCCAAGCTCTGGTCGCGCTGCAACCCGAACGTGGAACACCCGAACTGCGCGATGACGATTATCACGACCTGTCGCGCACACCCCGCCACAGCTATGTCGCCTTTTATCTGTGGTTGCGCAAAGGTCTTGGTGCGGACGCGCTGATCCATATCGGTGCGCATGGCACTCTGGAATGGTTGCCGGGTAAATCTGTGGCCCTGTCTGCCGATTGCTGGCCGGAAGCGCTGATCCGCGACCTGCCAGTGATCTACCCCTTTATCGTCAATGACCCCGGCGAAGCCGCGCAGGCCAAGCGTCGGATCGGGGCCGTCACGCTGGGCCATATCCCACCGCCGATGAAGGAAAGCGGGACGCCGGACCGGATGGTGCGGTTGGAGTCGCTGCTGGATGAGTTCTCGAACGCAGACGGGTTAGACCCCAAGCGCCGCGACCGTTTGCAAGAAGATATTCGTGACGAAGCGCAAGCCATCGGGCTGGAAAACGATCTTGGGCTCGATCAAGCCACCTGCACAGCCGAGGCGATCACCCGGATAGACCGCTTTGTCTGTGACATCAAGGAAAGCCAATTCGGCGACGGGCTACATATCTTTGGCCGCGTGCCCGAAGTGACAGGCAATTTCGACCCAACGGCTTCGGCCCATGCCGAACGAAGTGCTCTGATCGACGCGCTCGGGGGCAAAAGGATCGAGGCTGGCCCATCCGGCTCTCCGTATCGTGGGCGGTCGGACGTGCTGCCGACAGGGCGGAACCTTTATACAACCGACCCACGCTCGGTCCCAACCCGCGCAGCATATGCGCAGGGCGTCAAACTGGCTGAAGAGCTTGTGCGCCGTCATCTGCAAGAAGAAGGCGATTACCCCAAAGGGCTGATTGTTGACCTGTGGGGCTCAGCCACCATGCGTACTGCGGGCGAAGAATTCGCCATGGCGCTGCATCTTCTGGGTGTAAAGCCTGTTTGGGACAAAGGTTCAGAGCGTGTATCTGGCATCGAGGTGCTTCCGATCACGGATCTCAGTCGCCCGCGACTGGACGTGACGTTGCGCGTGTCGGGACTGTTTCGGGACGTGTTCCCGACCCTTTCGGCTCTATACGGTCAGGCCGTTCGTGCGCTGTCTGCGCGTGACGAGGCGCCAGACTGGAACCCTTATGCAGGTCTGGCCCCTACGGCCCGCGTCTACGGCCCGGCGCCCGGGAGTTATGGCGTCAACATGACCCAATTGTCCGAAGTCTACAGCGACGAGGCACGCGTTCAGGCGGGTGAGGCTTGGCTGGAAGCCAGTTCTTTTGCGCTGGAAGGCGAACACATCGCCCAGGACAAAGACGGCATCACCCAGCGCGTGGCCAATGCCGACAGCTTTGTTCATCTGCAGGATCTGACCGAGACCGATCTGCTGCTGGCCAATGACTATGCCACGCATGAGGCCGGATTCGCTGCGGCCAAGAAGGTCACCGGCGGCAGCGCGCAGCTGTACCATCTGGACAACACCAACCCCGAAAACCCGCGCGCCCGAACCCTGCCGGAAGAGATCAGCCGCGTCGTTCACGCACGGGCCGCCAATCCCAACTGGATTGCCGGGATGCAGCGGCATGGGTTCCGAGGCGCGGCTGAAATCGCGGCAACGCTGGATCACATGGCATCCTTCGCGCATCTGTCCGGGACAGTCGCACCACACCTGTTCGACCTCTACCATGATGCCACATTGGGCAACGAAGAGGTGGACGCCTTCCTACAAGAGGCCAACCCCCTGGCGCATCAAGCAATGCAGGACCGGTTCCGCGCGTTGCTAGAGGCCGGGCTTTGGAACACCCGTCGAAACTCGATCCGGGCGGATCTGGAGGGCCTGACATGAGCGCTCCTATCGTGCAGGGTTGGTGCCCCGGCGCCCACCGCCCGATGATGTCCGGCGACGGGCTGGTCGTGCGGGTCCGGCCCCGGCTGGCACGCCTGACGGCTGATCAGGCGCTGGGTCTGTGCGACCTTGCAGATCGGTTTGGCAACGGGTCGATCGATTTGACCAACCGCGCCAATCTGCAACTGCGCGGCGTGGAGGACTATGACCATCAGCCGCTGCTCAAGGAGCTTGCAGCGCTGAACCTTCTAGATGCAGAACCCGGCATCGAGGTGCGACGCAATATTCTGGTCACTCCGCTGTATCAGGCCGATGATTTGACTGCGCGCCTAACGCAGGAATTGATCGACCGGCTGGCGGAGCTGCCTGCCCTTCCCGCCAAGTTCGGCTTTGCCATCGACACCGGACCCGCGCGGCTTTTGAACGCGGATTCGGCGGATATTCGTCTGGAAACGGGCGTTGACGGTCTGATCCTGCGCGCCGATGGCTGCGAAACCGGGCGGCCCGTGACCGAGGCCGACGCCATTGATCATGCGATCGCGTTAGCCATGTGGTTTTCAAAGACATACACGTCCGAAACTCGCCGCATGGCGCGGGTCGTCGACGCGTTGCCGCGGGAATGGCAAGGACATGCGCCCGGTCCCGTTGGCTCAAAACTGCAACCTGGCCCGTGTGATCTGGGCGCGCTATATGGCGCGGCTTTTGGATCGCTGCCCGCGCGCAAGCTTTATGATCTGATTGACGACAGCGGCGCATCTGCCCTGCGCGTCACGCCGTGGCGGCTGATCCTGCTGGAAGGCGGGGCGGCGATACCCGCACCAGAGTTTGTCACGGATGCCTCTGACCCGCTGATGACCACCGACGCCTGCCCCGGCGCACCGTTCTGCCCGCAGGCGCAGGTGGAAACCCGCGACATCGCCCGTGCTTTGGCTGCGCGCGTACCCGGGCGCCTGCATGTCTCGGGCTGCGCCAAGGGCTGTGCCCGGATGGGACCTGCCGACATCACATTGGTGGGCGCAAACGGACGATTTGATCTTGTAAAACAAGGCCGCGCAGGGGATGAGCCCTGCCAGCGCGGGCTCGACCCCGAAACACTCACGACTATGGACTTCTCCTGATGCCCTACACATACGAAACCGATGGCGCGGCGATCTACAAGGAAAGCTTTGCCACCATCCGGTCCGAGGCTGATCTGGCCCGTTTTGATGCCGATGAAGAGCAAGTCGCCGTCCGGATGATCCACGCCGCGGGCATGGTCGGGCTGGAAGAGTTCGTCCATTTCTCGCCTGGTTTTGTGACGGCTGCCCGTACGGCGTTGGAAAGTGGCGCACCGATCCTGTGTGATGCGCGTATGGTCAGCGAAGGTGTGACCCGCTTCCGTCTGCCCGCCGATAACGAAGTGATCTGCACCCTGCACGACGAACGCGTGCGCCCTTTGGCCGCCGAGATGAGCAACACCCGCTCTGCTGCCGCGCTGGAACTGTGGCGTCCGCATCTGGACGGTGCATTGGTCGCCATCGGCAACGCGCCGACGGCCCTGTTCCATCTTCTGAACATGTTGGAAGACCCCGACTGCCCGCGCCCTGCCGCGATCATTGGCTGCCCCGTGGGCTTTGTCGGCGCTGTAGAATCCAAAGATGCACTGTGGGAAGCACAACCCGTGCCGTCCTGCATTGTCAAAGGTCGTCTGGGCGGCAGTGCCATCACCGTGGCCGCCGTCAACGCCATCGCAAGTCGGGCAGAATGATCATGGGCACCATATACGGCGTGGGCCTTGGCCCCGGCAACCCGGACCTGATGAGCGTCCGGGCCGATCGCCTGTTGCGCAACGCCAAGCATGTGGCCTTCTTCCGTAAGCCGGGCCGCAGCGGTCAGGCCCGCAAGATCGTCAACGGCATGATCCCTGAAGGTGCGGTTGAATTCCCGATGGAATACCCCGTAACCACTGAAATCCCCGTCACGGACCCACGTTACAATGAGTTGCTCTCCGCCTTCTATGAAGACTGCACCGCTCATCTGAAAACGCTGTCCGAACAGGGCGAGGACGTTGTGGTTTTGTGCGAAGGCGATCCGTTCTTCTATGGCTCGTTCATGCATCTTTACAACCGGTTGCGCCATGAAGCTCCGGTTGAGGTTGTGCCTGCAATCACCGGCATGTCCGGTGCATGGACCGCGACAGGTGACCCGATCACATGGGGTGATGACGTGTTGACCGTGCTGGTTGGCACCTTGCCCGAAGACACTTTGGCCGAGCGTATGGCACAAACCGATGCGCTGGTTGTGATGAAGATCGGGCGGAACATCGACAAGGTGAAGCGGGCTTTGAAAACCTCAGGTCTTTATGACCGGGCGTGGATCGTCGAATACGCACAGATGCCGAACCAAACGGTGACAAAACTGTCGGAGGCATGCGAAAAGATCACCCCGTATTTCTCGATCATCGTGGTGCATGGTCAGGGACGGCGGCCATGAGCGGTTGGGTCAAGATTGCAGGGCTGGGGCCGGGCGACGAGGCATTGGTGACACCAGAAGTCACTGCGGCGCTGGCTGAGGCCACCGATGTGGTAGGTTACATCCCGTACGTCGCGCGTGTGACCGAACGCCCTGGCCTGACCTTGCACGCAAGCGACAACCGGGTCGAAATCGACCGCTCGCAACACGCATTGCAAATGGCTGCCGAGGGCAAAAAAGTTGTCGTCGTATCCTCGGGCGACCCCGGTGTGTTTGCCATGGCCGCAGCCGTCTTTGAGGCGCTGGAGAGCGGCCCGTCTGAATGGCGCGAACTTCAGATCGATGTACTGCCGGGCATCACCGCAATGTTGGCCGCATCTGCGCGGGCGGGTGCGCCCATGGGACATGATTTCTGTGCCATAAACCTCAGCGACAATCTGAAACCGTGGTCATTAATCGAAAAGCGTCTGCGTCTGGCGGCACAGGCCGATTTCTCGATGGCCTTCTACAATCCACGCTCAAAGTCTCGTCCGGAAGGCTTTGTAAAGACATTGGAAATCCTGCGTGACGAATGTGAGCCCGAGCGCCTGATTATGTTCGCTCGCGCGGTTTCGCGGTCAGACGAGGCGATCCGAATTTCGACGCTTGCCGAAGCCACGCCCGAGATGGCGGATATGCAGACAGTGGTCATTGTGGGTTCGTCCCGCACCCGCGTGATCGAGCGCAAAGGCACACCAATCGTCTACACCCCACGTTTTACCCCTGATAAGGATCAGGGATGAGACAGCCAGTCCAGAACCTGTGCGACAGTCGTAAGCTCGGTCCGTTGCGGCAGAACCGGGCGGTCGATCATCAACACGGGCAGGCCCAGCGCGCGCGCCGCATCCAGCTTGGCCCGCGCGCCGGTGCCTCCCGCGTTCTTGGAGACGACAAGCTGCGTCCCATGGCGCTGCATCAGCGCGCGATCGTCGGCTTCGGTAAAGGGCCCTCTGGCAACGACAACTTCGGCATTCGGCAGGGGCAAGCTGTCGGGGTCATCCACCAGACGCAGCAGATAATTGTGCTGGGGCTGGGCGGCAAAATCCTCAAGATGCATGCGGCCAACGGCCAGGAAAACCCGCTGTGCGTCCCCGGACAGTGCATCGACAGCCGCCGCGATATCAGGGACGTGATGCCAGTTATCGCCGGTCTGCGGCGTCCACGCCGCGCGGGTCAGCGCGGCCAGGGGCATCTGCGTTGCCCAACACGCCTCGATCGCGTTCCGGCTCATCTGGGCCGCAAACGGATGGGTTGCGTCCACGACATGAGTGATGGCGTTGTCGCGGATGAAATCCGCCAAACCTTCCGAGCCGCCGTAACCGCCAACACGGACTGGCAAAGGCTGCGGGCGTGGCGTTTCCACCCGTCCTGCGTAGGAATAGACAGCCGTAATTCGTTGTTCCACAAAGGTTTTAGCCAAGGCGTTGGCCTCGGTCGTACCGCCCAGAAGCAACACATTGGGGATCAGGAGATTAGTCATGTCTGATGCTCCGTGGCTGACCGTTCTGGGATTGGGCGAAGATGGACTTGATGGCCTGTCGCCAACAAGCCGTCAAGTGCTGGACCGGGCCGAAGTGATCATGGGGCCACCGCGCCACTTGTCGCTGCTGCCCGAAACCGGAGCAGAGCGCATCGAATGGCCGGTGCCGTTTTTGGATGGCTTGCCGATCCTGCAAGGTTTGCGCGGGAAACAGACCGTTGTTCTGGCTTCGGGCGATCCGTTCTGGTTTGGCGCGGGCTCGGTCATTGCGCGCAATTTCGATGCCGGTGAATGGACCGCCCTGCCCGGCCAATCCACCTTTTCGCTGGCCGCTGCACGGCTCGGCTGGCCCTTGGAAAGTACTTTGACCTTTGGCCTGCACGCCGCGCCGCTGACCCGTTTGCGGCCCCATCTGGCCCCGGGTCTGCGCGCGATTCTGTTGCTGCGCGACGGAAAGGCTGTGGCGGAACTGGCAACATATTTGACTGAAACCGGTTTTGCAGATTCTTCTCTGCACGTTATGCAGGCTTTGGGCGGTCCACGCGAAAGCTCCAAAACCGTCACTCTGACCGAGGCCCTTCTTGGCACGTTCGACCATCCCGTCTGCGTTGGCCTGGACGTCACCGGCTCAGGTCCGGCCCTGTCCAAAGCGTCTGGCAAACCCGATGACATCTTTGAAACCGACGGTCAAATCACCAAACGCCCCATCCGTGCGCTGACCCTTTCAGCGCTTGCCCCGCAACGGGGGGAACATCTGTGGGATATCGGCGGCGGCACGGGTTCAATAAGCATCGAATGGCTGATGTGTGATCCGACCCTTTCCGCAACGTGTTTCGAGCCCCGTGCTGACCGGGCCGAGCGTATCCGCCGAAATGCGGATACGTTGGGGCAGGATCGATTGAATGTAGTACACGGAACCGCACCAGAAGCGCTGTCCGGTGTCGACCTGCCGGATGCCGTTTTCATCGGCGGAGGGTTGAGCGCCAATCTGCTGGCGTGGCTGCGCGATGCGCTTCCCAAAGGCACACGCCTTGTAGCCAATGCGGTCACATTGGAAAGCGAGGCCCTGCTAGCACGTTGGCACGAAGACTTGGGCGGTGACCTGCTTCGGATAGAACTTGCGCATTCAGCCCCGCTGGGACCAAGTCGCGGCTGGAAATCCGCCTATCCGGTGGTGCAGTGGAGCGTGACGCTATGATCGTTGCTGGCCTCGGTTTCTCTTCTTCTGCGACAGCCGACAGCTTGCGTGAAGCGTTTGACGCGGCGACTGCGAACCATGATGTGGCAACCTTAGCGACTGTCGCCGACAAGGAAGGCCATTCAGCACTGACATCCTTTGCAGAAGAGCTGTCTCTGCCCGTGCATTTCGTTGCCGCAGCCGATCTGGCCGGGCAACGCACACTCACCTGCTCGACCCGCAGCCGGGCCACCTATGGCACCGGAAGCGTGGCCGAAGCATCCGCATTGGCTGCCGCCGGAAAGCTTTTTGGCTCGGGCGCGCGGCTGCTTTCACCCAGACAGATTTCAGACGACCGGCTGGCGACCTGCGCCATAGCCATCGGAGGACAAACATGACCGTTCATTTCATCGGCGCCGGACCGGGCGCCGCCGACCTGTTGACACTGCGCGGGCGCGATATCATCGCATCCTGCCCTGTGTGCCTTTACGCTGGGTCTCTGGTGCCGGAAGAGATCCTGAGCCACTGCCCCGAGGGCGCAAAGATCATCAACACCGCGCCCATGGATCTGGATCAGATCATGGCCGAGATCGACGCGGCCCATAAAGCGGGTCAGGATGTGGCGCGCCTACATTCCGGTGATCTGTCGGTCTGGTCGGCTATGGGTGAACAAATACGCCGCCTGAAAGAGATGGGTATCCCGATCAGCGTCACACCGGGCGTGCCTTCGTTTGCCGCTGCCGCTGCTGCGCTGGGTACGGAACTGACGTTGCCGGGTCTGGCGCAATCCGTGGTGCTGACCCGGACGCCGGGACGAGCATCCTCGATGCCCGAAGGCGAAACACTGGAAAACTTTGCGCGTACTGGGGCGACGCTGGCCATTCACCTGTCGATCGGCAATCTGGACAAGGTCATCGCCGATCTGACACCGGCCTATGGGGCAGATTGCCCGGTAGCCGTAGTTTACCGCGCCAGCTGGCCGGATGAGCAGATCATTCGAGCAACGCTGGAGACGCTGAAAGACGCGCTGGACGAGAAAATCTCGCGCACTGCATTGATTATGGTCGGTCCGGCGCTGGCGTGCGAAGGTTTCGACGAAAGCTGCCTGTATTCGAAAGACTACGACCGCCGCTATCGCCCGCAAAGCGCAGAAAGCCCTTGGTCCAGCTGGAGCCACGGCGATGACTAACCCCCCCGGCGTTCTGATTTCAGCGCCGTCCTCCGGCACCGGCAAGACAACGGTGATGCTGGGCCTGTTGCGCGCTTTGGCCGAGGATGGTCTGACCGTTCAACCGTTCAAAAGCGGGCCGGATTACATTGATCCTGCGTTCCATCGGGCGGCAGCGGGACGAGCCTCGTTCAACCTGGACAGCTGGGCGATGGGCGAGCCCCTTCTGGGCGCGATTTCGGCGCAGGCCGAGGGCGCGGATATCGTTGTGGCCGAAGGTTCGATGGGGCTGTTCGACGGTGTCGCCAAGCCCGGAGAGCTGGGCCACGGGTCAAGTGCTGAAACCGCTGCGCGGATGGGATGGCCGGTGGTGCTGGTTCTGGACGTCGGCGGTCAGGCGCAATCGGCGGCAGCGACGGCGTTGGGGTTCAAGATGTACAACCCCGATCTGTCCTTTGCCGGAGTGATCCTGAACCGCTGCGCCAGCCCCCGGCACGAACGCCTGACCCGTCTGGGGATGGAACGCGCGGGCCTGCCAGTGCTGGGCGTATTGCCGCGTCGTGGTGACCTGACCCTGCCCGAACGGCATTTGGGGTTGATTCAGGCTGTCGAGCACCCTGATCTGGAAAGCGCAATCGTCGGCTATGCGGCATTTCTGCGCGAACATGTTGATCTTGAGGCGATCAAACGGGCGGCTTCCTCAGGCCCCGGCGGGCCATCGTCAGCCGCGCTGCCGCGCCCTCCTGCTCAGCGGATTGCGCTGGCTCGAGATGCGGCCTTTTCGTTCACCTATCCGCACCTGCTGGAAGGCTGGCGCGCGGCTGGGGCCGAAATCCTGCCTTTCTCGCCACTGGCCGATGAAGCCCCGGCGATGGATGCCGATCTGATTTGGCTGCCCGGTGGATACCCGGAACTGCACGCTGGAACATTGGCCGCTGCGAACACGTTCCTGACGGGTCTGCGCAAGCATGCTGAGTCGAAGCCCGTTCATGGGGAATGCGGGGGGTATATGGCGCTTGGGACAGCGCTGATTGACAAAGATGGCGCGCGGCATGAAATGGCAGGTTTGCTGGGACTGGTGACATCTTATCAAAAGCGCAAGTTCAACCTTGGATATCGCAAGGCCGAGCTTCTTGCGCCCATGCCCGGTTTTGCTGAAGGCGCTGCACTGCGCGGGCACGAATTCCACTATTCTTCGATCGTGGAGCAACCTGATGCGCCGCTTGCGCGTGTGTTTGATGCAGAAGGCGCAGAAGGCCCGCAGACAGGCTCGGTGCGCGGCAATGTCACCGGCACGTTCTTTCACCTGATCGCAGAGGCCTCGGCATGAGCGGCTTTGTCTCTTTCATCGGTTCGGGCCCCGGAGACCCTGAATTGCTGACACTGAAGGCCGTGGACCGGATGCAGAAAGCGGATGCGGTGCTGTTTGATGACCTGAGCAGCGGGCCCATTCTGAGCCACGCGCGCGAGGATGCGGATCTTGTGGGGGTCGGCAAACGGGCTGGACGCCCCTCGCCCAAACAGGACCATGTCAGCCGGTTGTTGGTGGATTATGCCCAGACCGGCCAGCACGTTGTGCGGCTGAAGTCCGGCGATGGCGGCATGTTCGGGCGTCTGGAAGAAGAGCTCGTGGCTCTGCGTGAAGCAGGTATTGCCTATGAGATCATTCCTGGCATCCCCTCAGCCATTGCGGCGGCGGCTGCAGCCGGTATTCCGCTGACACGCCGGTTGACCGCACGGCGGGTGCAGTTTGTCACCGGCCACGACGTCAGCGGCGAACTGCCGGACGATCTGAACCTGACTGCTTTGGCTGACCCTCAGGCCACCACCGTTGTGTTCATGGGCAAGCGCACCTTCCCGCTGCTGGTTGAAGCGTTGAATGCTCATGGCCTGCCACTGGACACTCCGGCGTTGATGGCTGAATCCGTGTCGACCCCGGATCAAAAGCTCCGGCGCGCTACCATCGGCGCGTTGGCGGATCAGTTGAAGTCCGAGATTGGCAAAGCTCCGGCGCTGATCCTGTATGGCCCACTGGCGGAGTTCGAAGATGATTGACCTAAGCCTGATTGGCATCGGCACGGGAAACCCCGATCATGTGACCTTTCAAGGGGCGAAGGCGATCCGGGCGGCGGACTTGATTCTGATTCCGCGAAAAGGAGAGAACAAAGCCGATCTGGCCGGGCTGCGCGAGGAAATCATTGCCGAAGTAACCGATACCGCGCCCCAGATCGCATATTTCGATATCCCCAAACGCCGCGCTGACGATGGCTATTTGCGCGGAGTTGACGAATGGCACGATGCCATTGCCCTGCGCTGGCAAGAGGCTATGGATACCCACCCAACGGCACAACATGTGGCCTTGCTGATTTGGGGGGATCCGTCGCTTTATGACAGCTCGCTGCGCATCGCTGCACGGCTGGACCCCAAACTCAACACGAAAGTGATCCCCGGCATTACTGCCTTGCAAGCGCTGACTGCGGCCCACGCGATCCCGATCAATGATCTGGGTGCGCCTTATGTCGTCACAACTGGCCGCCGCATTCGGGATGAAGGGTGGCCCGCAACCGGCTCAAAAGTAGCGGTTATGTTAGATGGAGAATGCTCGTTCCAATCCCTTGAAATGGCGGAATTCGACATCTGGTGGGGCGCGTATGTGGGTATGAAAGAAGAGCTGCTGATCAGCGGCCCTCTGGATCTAGTCGCGCAGCGGATTCTGGACACCCGAGCCAAAGCCCGCGCCGATCACGGCTGGATCATGGATATCTACCTGTTAAAGAAGCGCGCCGCATAAAAGCGCGAGCCGAACACGGGTTTGTGACTGCGCTACACGGCCAAGTCTGGCACACATGATTCAGCAAGTTTTCGGAGACGTGATGATGAAAGCGCTCATACCACTGTTCTGCCTGATCGCTTTGCCCGTCTGGGCGCAAGACATACCCAAGGGTTGGGTCGTACACCCATCAGACAAGCCCTATGCCGAACTGGTCGATGCCACCAAAGCCGCCATCAAGGAAAACGGGTTGATCGTCGTAACTCAGGCTGGCCCCACCAAGGCGGCGGCTGCGCGCGGGATCACCATTCCGGGCAACCGGGTGATCGGGGCCTTTAACAATGACTATGCAGTGCGGGTGCTTGAAACCTCGACCCATGCGATGATCGAAGCGCCCATCCGCTTTTATGTCACCGAAAACGAGGACGGCTCTGCCACTCTGTCCTACAAAACTCCCAGCTTTGTTTTTGCCCCATACGCATCGGAAGGTGGGCAGGCTTTGCTGGACATCGCCGCAGAACTTGACACAAAGTTTCAATCTGTCGCCGAAGACGCAGTCAAATAGTCACACTGGCGTGAACCGGCTTGCGTCTGTGGGCGTCCTCCGCAATCTGCTTTGAAACGGTTATTTCGGAGCATGACTGATGCAGGACTCTTCGCCCCGCGCTGCGGATCTTCTGGCCCAACGCCTGTACGAAGCGGGGTGCCGCCACGCATTTGGGATGCCAGGGGGTGAGGTTCTTACGCTGGTGGACGCACTAGAGAAGGCAGGCATCACCTTCCATCTGACCAAGCATGAAAATTCTGCCGGGTTTATGGCAGAGGCGGTGCATCACCGCGATGGCGCACCTGCGATATTGGTGGCCACACTTGGTCCGGGAGCAATGAACGGTATCAACGTCGTTGCAAATGCGCTGCAGGACCGCGTGCCCATGATCGTTCTGACCGGATGTGTCGACGCAGATGAGGCCCTGATCTACACGCATCAGGTCATGGACCACGCCCAAGTATACCGCTCGATCACCAAGGGTACCTTCACGCTGACCGCCAAGGGCGCGGACGTGGTGGCCGACAAGGCGGTATCGCTGGCCATGCAGCCGCGCCCCGGCCCGGTTCATGTTGATGTACCTATCTCGGTTGCTGATACGCCAGTGATCGGTGTGAAACGCCGCCGTCTTGCCAAGGTCGCGCCAGTAAGCCCGGGGGGGGAGTGTCTGGAAAAGGCCCGCCGATGGGTGGCCGAGGCCGAGCGCCCAATTGCCATCATCGGTCTGGATGTCCTCTATGATGACTCGCGCAGTGTGGTGCAGGCGTTTTTGGAACATTTCGGCATTCCCTTCGTGACGACCTACAAGGCCAAAGGCGTGGTGCCCGAGGATCACCCCCTGTGTCTGGGCGGTGCGGGCCTGTCTCCGTTGGCGGACAAACATCTGGTGCCGCTGGTCGAACAATCCGATTTGGTGCTGTGCCTGGGCTATGACCCGATCGAAATGCGGCCCGGTTGGCGCGAGATTTGGGATCCCGAAACCAAGCGCGTCATCGACATCTCTGCCGTGGTGAACGATCATTACATGCATCAGGCGGGTCTAAACCTTGTTGCCGATACAGGCGAAACGCTGGAAGCCATCGCCAAAGGCAACCCCGCCCGTACAACTTGGCCAAATGGCGAGCCCTCACAGGTCAAAACTGCTTTGGCAGAGGCTTTCCCAAATGACGAATCCTGGGGACCGGCGGCAGTCATTGCTGAAACCCGGGCGGTTTTGCCCCCTGAAACTCTGGCAACCGCAGATAGCGGCGCACATCGTATTTTGCTGAGTCAGATGTGGGGGTGCAGTGAAGAGCGCGGGCTGATCCAGTCTTCGGCGCTGTGTACTATGGGCTGCGCGGTTCCGATGGCCATCGGCCTGAAACTGGCCGAACCTCAACGCCCGGTCATCAGCTTCTCAGGCGATGCCGGTTTTCTGATGGTGGCTGGTGAATTGTCGACCGCCGCCGAAATGCGAGGCAACCCGATCTTTTTGGTCTTTGTGGATGCAAGCCTTGCTCTGATCGAACTGAAACAGCGTCAAAGACAAATGGGCAACAAGGGCGTGGACTTTGGCCACCATGATTTCGCTGCCATGGGCCGAGCCTTTGGTGGGAATGGCCAAACCGTTCGCAACAGGGCAGAGTTGCGCGCAGCGTTGGAAGCTGCTGTAAAGGCCGAGACATTTACCGTCATTGCTGCTGAAATTGAGCGCGGAGGTTATGATGGCCGCATCTGAAGGCCCCCTGAACGGCGTCAAGGTTCTGGATCTTAGCCGGATTCTGGCAGGGCCCACATGCACGCAGTTGCTTGGCGATCTGGGCGCAACCGTCATCAAGATCGAAAACCCCGCCACAGGCGGCGACGACACAAGACAATGGGGTCCGCCCTATGTGACAGATGCCCAGGGCAACCGCTCGGACCTAAGTGCGTATTTCATGTCAGCCAACCGCAACAAGAAATCCGTCGCTCTGGATATCGCCACAGCCGAAGGCCAGGCGGAAATTCGGCGGCTGGCGTCACATGCGGATATCCTTATCGAAAATTTCAAGCCCGGCGGGCTGGCGAAATACGGTCTCGACTACGCCACCCTGTCGCAAGAGTTTCCCGATTTGGTCTACTGCTCAATATCGGGCTACGGACAGACAGGCCCCAATTCCAGCAAGCCCGGCTACGATCTGATGGCACAGGGCTATGGTGGGATCATGTCACTGACCGGTGATCCGGAAGGTGCGCCCATGAAAGTTGGCGTCGGAATCGCAGATGTGATGTGTGGTATGTACGCAGCCGTCGGCATCCTTGCCGCACTACGTCACCGCGACCTGACTGGCGAAGGGCAGCAGATTGATTTGGCTTTGGTGGATGCTCAGATCGCGTGGCTGATCAATGAAGGTGTAAATTATCTGACTTCAGGCGATGTCCCGCAGCGGCGCGGCAACGGGCACCCGAATATCGTACCCTACGACGTCTATGAAACCGCTGACGGGCACGTCATTCTCGCGGTTGGAAATGACGGTCAGTTCAGAAAACTCTGCAGCTTTATCGAAAGAGCAGAACTGGCCGACGACCCCAGATTTGCAACCAATCCAGCCCGTTTGGAAAATCGAGATGCGCTGAACGCGGTTCTTCGTCCTGCGGTTAAAACGTTGAGCACACAGGCCGTTATTTCTGGACTTGAAGCCGTCAAAGTTCCTGTTGGTCCGGTTCAGACGCTTGATCAGGTCTTTGATACTGAACAGGTGGCCGCGCGGCAGATGCAGATCGCAATGCAAGCCCAACCTGGTCAGGTCAACCTGATCGGGAATCCACTCAACTTGTCTCGTACGCCTGTAACATATCGCAGCGCGCCACCGGTCTGCGGGGCGGATACTCAGGCGGTTCTGAGCGCCGAAAACCCTTTCGAAGATTGAAATACTTGCACATTTAGGCAGCAACTCGCTGAAACATGCTCTTGAATCGGCGGTTTTTTTCGCCTTTTTCGCACACGGCATTTCACCAATTCGAGAGCAGGGTCGATACTGTTACGCCCCTCCCTCACACTCTGTTACATCGAACAGTGTGAAGTACCGCAATCAGATTGGACCAAAGTATGAAACAAGACGTTTTTGGACAGATGAACACCCTGACGCAGCCAGCGGCTGTGGATGCATGGAATGGTGTTCTGCTTGGGTTCATGGCGCATGCGGCAGTCACGCCCCAACATCTGGGCAAGGTGCTTGAGCTTGAGCCCGACTTTGCGCTGGGTCATGCGGTCAAAGGTCTGTTCATGGCTCTGCTGGGTCGGCGCGAGATGATGGCGGTCGCGGTAGAGGCGCTGGCTGCGGCCAATGCCGCGTCCGAGCGGCAACCGATTTCGGCCCGAGAGCAGCTGTACGTAGACTCGTTGGCGCTGTTTCTGACAGGCCAACAGACGCAGGCGGTTCAGAAATTCGAAGCCATTCTGCGCGAACACCCGCAGGACACATTGGCGATGAAACTGAGCCATGCGACACGATTCGTACTGGGTGATGCCGATGGGATGCGCCGGTCGATTGAACGCGTGATGCCATCCTATGATCCCGACCATCCCGGTCGGGGTTATCTGTTGGGCTGCCACTCCTTTGCGCTGGAGGAAACTGGTGCCTACGAAAAAGCCGAGATCGCTGGCCGTCAGGCGTTGTGGATGGTTTCGGATGATGCGTGGGGTCTGCACGCGGTGGCCCATGTTCATGAGATGACCGGCAACGCACAGCTGGGTCTGGATTGGTTGGCCGGACGCGAAGACGCCTGGGCGCACTGTAACAATTTCCGCTATCACGTCTGGTGGCACAAAGCCCTGATGCATCTTGATCTGGGCCAGGTCGATCAGGTGATGGAGCTGTATGACGCCCATATCCGCAAGGATAAAACCGACGACTACCGCGACATTTCGAATGCAACCTCGCTGTTGTCTCGGCTTGAGCTTGAGGGCGTAAATGTTGGAAACCGCTGGGAAGAACTGGCTGATCTGAGTGCTGCGCGCACCGAAGATGGCTGCCTGATCTTTGCGGACCTGCATTACCTGCTGGCCTTGACGGGCGATAACCGCGCCGATTCCACCGCCAAGATGCTGAGCCGGATGAACCGTGATGCCGCCCAAGCCAATGATGACGCCACCCGTCGTATGGCTGATCCGGGTGTTTCAGCCGCCATGGGATTGGAAGCCTTCGGAGACGGCCATTATGGCACCGCCTTCGATCACCTGCTAACGGCGCGTGGATCGATGCAACTGGCCGGTGGCAGCCACGCGCAACGTGATGTATTTGAACGCATTACCATCGATTCTGGCCTGCGCGCCGGACGCCTGGACGCGGTCGAGCGCATTCTGGACGACCGCCGTGCCAAACGCGCCGGAGGCGAAGACAATTATGCCGTCGCGCGCCGTGCCCTGATCGACGCGGCCCGAGACAGCGGCGACGTTCAAAGCGTTCCCGCAGAATAACAAGACGACCAAGAAGGACAGAAAACGTATGGCGACCATATCGCCCGCTTCTGATTTTGCATCTGCATCGGCCCCGGCCGCAGCTCCTGCCCGCACGCGTGATCCGCGATTGGATTTCTATCGCGGCATCGCGATGTTCATCATTCTGATTGCCCATATTCCCAACGATCCCTGGGCCAGGTGGATACCCGCGCGGTTCGGTTATTCAGACGCGACCGAGATCTTTGTGTTCTGTTCGGGCATGGCCTCGGCCATTGCTTTTGGCGGCGCATTTCTGCGTAAAGGTTGGTGGATGGGAACAGCGCGTGTCGCCTTCCGTATCTGGCAGGTCTACTGGGCGCATATCTGCCTGTTCTTCTTTGTAGCCATGACCATGGCCGCGCTAGATCAGACAGGGTGGTTTGAAAAGACCTATATCTCATCCCTCAACCTGCAGCATTTCTTCAACGATCCGGCCCCGCAGATGGTTGGAATTTTTACGCTGACTTATGTGCCAAACTACTTTGACATCCTGCCGATGTATCTGGTGGTCCTGGCGCTGATGCCGCTGTACATGGCGCTCTACCGTGTCAGTTTCTGGCTGATGGCGGCGGTTTGCGTGGCGATCTGGTTTATCGCTCAGACCGGTGCGCTGGCATTGCCGGCCGAACCGTGGTCAGACCGTCAGTGGTTCTTCAATCCATTTGGTTGGCAGCTGCTTTTCTTCACAGGGTTCGCTTTTATGCGCGGTTGGATTCCAGCCCCGCCGGTATCAAAGGCACTGATCTGGGCGGCAATCGCCTTTGTTGTCTTGTCGGCTCCATTCGGGTCGTGGAAGGTCTTTACCTGGATCAACACTGCCGCGCCCGAGCTTGGCGCTGTGATCCGCAAGGGCTGGCCCCTGACTGAAGAGCTGCGCGGCAAAACCGAATTTGGCCTTCTGCGCTATGTCCACTTTCTGTCACTGGCCTATCTGGGCTGGGTTGCAGCCGGCGAACATGGCCATCACCTGATCGCAACCGGCCACAGCATGGGCGCGCGTGTCTGGCAATTCCTGCTGGCAGTTATCACCAAGGTCGGTCAGCAATCCCTTGCCGTCTTTGTGTTTTCCATGGCCGCAGCCCGCTTGATCGGCGTGGCGCTAGACCAATCTGGGCGGGATGTTGCCAGTGTCTTTATCGCCAACATGATTGGCTTTGCGATGATCATCGGCGTGGCCTATCTGGCCGCGTGGTTCAAGTCACAACCCTGGAAGACAAAGAAATGAACTTTACCCGTCGCGCATTCCTCGTCTCGACGACCGCCTTGGCCTTTGCCCCGTCTGCCTATGCAACGGGCGGTGAGGTTCCGTTTGACCGCGACTATGTGATCAAAATGGCCCGCGACCTGGCCAGCCGCCCCTATGCAGAACGCGAGATGGTGCCGCAGGAATGGCAGGATCTGACCTATCAGCAGTACCGCTCGATCCGGTTCAGGCTGGATCGTGCTCTTTGGTACGAAACCGAAACGCCGTTCAACGTCGATTTCTTCACGCCAGGTCTCTATTTCCCGCGCACTGTCAAAGTTGAAACGGTTGAGAATGGAATGACCAAACCGGTCGCCTTCGATCTGGACATGTTCGACAAGTCCGAAGATGTGCCGCAACTGCCGATCGACGACACGCTTGGCTTTTCGGGCTTGCGCCTTCGGACCGAGATGCACCGCCCCGGCAAGACAGATGAATTCTGCGTCTGGCAGGGAGCCAGCTATTTCCGCGCTATTGGTCTGCACGAGGTTTACGGCCTGTCCGCGCGTGGTCTGGCGCTGAAAACCGGCGATCCGGATGGTGAGGAGTTCCCCGAATTCATCCGCTTCTGGCTGGAACGTCCCGCACCCGGCCAGCGTAATATGGTCGTCCACGCGCTGATGGACAGCCCCAGCGTGACCGGTGCCTATCGGTTCAACGTTACCGCAGGTGCAGACTGCATCATGGATGTCGAAGCTACGCTGTTCCCACGCGAAGATCTGTCTCATGTCGGTATCGCACCGGGAACGTCGATGTTCCTGTTCGATCAGACCAACCACAGCCGGTTCGACGATTTCCGCCCGGCGGTTCATGACAGCGACGGGCTGCTGATCCGCAATGGCGCAGGCGAAGTTCTGTGGCGGCCGCTAGCCAATCCGACCCGTCTGCAAATTTCGTCTTTTGTGGACACGAACCCACGTGGTTTCGGTCTGATGCAACGCAAGCGCGAGTTTTCGGATTACGCAGACCTTGAGGCCAACTATCACAAACGTCCTGGCCTGTGGGTCGAACCCAACCAGGATTGGGGCAAAGGCACCGTGACGCTGGTTGAAATCCCGGCAGATCAGGAAATCTATGACAACATCGTCGCCTATTGGCGCCCATCAGAGCCCTATGCGGCGGGCAGTCAAGTCGACCTGTCCTATCGCCTGATCTGGGGGGAAGAACCCCAACGCACTCCAATGCCGCGTGTCATCAACAGCGCGATGGGCGAAAATACCTTTGGTGAGGGTCGTCTGGCAGTCATCGACTTTGAAGACAGTGAACTGTTCGAGGACATCGACGCGATCTCGATCTTTGTTGGCTCGCCTCATGCCGAAACTTCTGAAGGTGTTCTGCAACGCAATCCCGATACCGGTGGCCTGCGTCTAGCCTTTTCTTTCCAGCCCGAAGATCGCAATCATGTCGAACTGCGCGCTCAGCTTCTGAAAGACAAACAGCCTGCCTCTGAGGTCTGGCTTTACCGTTGGACCACATGAGCCGCGATCTGCATATCATGCCGCCAGAAGCCCCTCTGGCGATGCCCGCGCAGAACTTCAGCGCGCGGTTCCGGGATGCGGATGCGCCTTCCGGCAAGCGCGGCTCGTCGGCTAGGTTCTGGCGTGCTTTGGCGTTTTCCCCGGCAATGGCGGCAACACTGGGTCTGCTCTGGGTGATGAGTGACTGGTTCAGCGCCGAGGGTATCAATCTGGTCGAAGCGATACTGCTGGCGCTGATCTCGTTCAATTTCTTCTGGATCTCGTTTACGGTTTGCACAGTGCTGTTGGGTATGGTGTCTCTGTCGCGGCAGGATCGCCCTCAGAAAAGCCACAGCGCGCAGCCGCTGCGTGTGGCCTTGCTGACCCCGGTTTACAACGAGGTGCCGTGGAACGTACTGGGCAACGCCCGCACCATGCTTGAAGATTTACAAACCCGTGGTGGGCGGCACCACTATGCCATGTTCATCCTTTCCGATACGCGGGACCCCGAGATAGCAGCGCAGGAACAGGCCAGTGTCGAGGCGTTGCGCACCACTTTGGCACCGGGGCTGGAGTTGTTCTATCGACGCCGTGAACAGAATACTGACCGAAAGGTAGGCAATATCGCCGATTGGGTGAGCCGCTGGGGTGCGGACTGGGATGCGATGCTGGTGTTGGATGCCGACAGCCTGATGACCGGACGCGCGATCTATCGTCTGACCGATGCGTTGGCGCGTGATCCCGGTGCGGGATTGATTCAAAGCTACCCGCAGCTCATTGGCGCGCAGTCAGTTTTTGCCCGGATGCAGCAATTCGCCAACGGTGTCTATGGTATCGCCTTTGCCGAAGGTCTGGCGCGCTGGTGCGGGCAAGAAGGCAACTATTGGGGCCACAACGCCATCATCCGCACCAAGGCTTTTGCCACAAGCGCTGGCCTGCCCAAGCTGCGTTCATTCAGCGGTCAGGACAAGCTGATCATGAGCCACGATTTTGTCGAGGCGGGATTGCTGCGCCGCGCGGGTTGGGCCGTGCGCTTTCTGCCGCGTATTCGCGGATCATACGAAGAAACACCACCCACCCTCATCGATCATGCCATGCGGGACCGCCGCTGGTGTCAGGGCAACCTGCAACACCTGAAACTGCTGGGGTCAACCGGGTTCCGCGCTGTGTCGCGCTTTCACATGTTCCATGGCGCCATCGGATATCTGATGTCACCCTTGTGGTTCGCACTGCTCTTGATGTGGGCGCTGATTGGTCAAGGTCAGGACGCATCCGTCCTACACTATTTCAGCCCTGACAATCCGCTGTTCCCCCAATGGCCCGAGATGTCGGAAACCCGTCATGTGCTGATTATTCTGGTCATGTACGCCATGCTGCTGGCCCCCAAAGTGCTGGGTGTTTTGGCTCTGCCACTCAGCGGTGTGCGCTATTCCGACTTTGGTGGTGCGCGCAAGTTTCTGACGTCGTTCCTGGCCGAGGTTCTACTTTCTATTCTGTACGCGCCTATTCTGATGGTGCAGCAGATGATTGCGGTCTTCCGCACGGCCTTTGGCATCCAACGCGGCTGGTCTCCGCAAGCCCGCGATGGCGGCAGCTATGGGCTCGGTACGTTGGTGCTGTGCCACGCATTGGAAACGATCAGTGGCATCGCGCTGAGCGTGGGTATCCTGTCCGGTCTGGTTTCGATCTGGTTGTCCCCGATTGCCATTAGCCTCGCGCTGGCCATACCGCTTTCGGCCCTCAGCGGTGTTTCGGCAAGCGCGGCCCGGAGAATGGTCGGAATGCGCGAAGACTTCAGCGAACCCGCCATCACTCGATCAGCCCGCCGTTATCGGGATGAGTTGAAGCGGTTGGTCGAAGGCAAAGGCAACATGACCCCGGCAGAATAATCAGCTGCCGGGTAACCCCTCGTACCAATCGACGATCATGTCTGCCCAACCGGCAGGAACATTGTGCCCCCCGGGAAACAGCGCGAATTCTAACGCGCTGCCTTCGGCGCAACCGGTCCAGCGGCGACGCATGAAGTCGTCCGTCACAGTGAAACTGCTTGGTTTGTGATCGACGCAGCCATTGGCTTCACGCCAGATTTCAAGCCCGGCAAAGATGTCGCCTTGTTGAAAGCGCCCACCGCCCAGCAATCGCCCTTCAAGCGGTACGACATTGTCTGTCCAACCGTGGGTGTGGAACATGCGGATCGGGCCTTCACACGTCTCAGGATGCGGACGCCAGAACCCTCCGGACACCGGTACGTAAGCGGAGAATGTATCCGGTGCGTCACAGGCCAGGTAGTTGACCATAAAGCCGCCTGCCGAAAATCCACCCAGCAGAACCCGATCAGGATCGACGCCAAACCGGTCTGCGGCATCTTGCATGACTTCGGTCAGAAAGGCGGTTTCGTCCCGATCACCAAAACCCGGATAAAAGTTCCAGCTTTTGGTGCCGCCACGGTCCGGTCGCTCCAAACCCTCAGGCGCCATAACCGCATAGCCACGCTTCAGCAGAGGTTCGACCATCGAGCGATTGCGCATCGTGCCCGATCCGCTGCCACCATAGCCGTGCAGGAACACCACCATCGGAGGGTTGTCCCCCTCGGGCAACTCAAGATGATACGCGCCCATCGGTGTTTCGCAAACCGCGTCCTGCCCAGCGCATCCGGCCCAAGCGGCCTGCCCGGCGGCGGCAATGAGTGCCGCCAGACTAAGTGTTCGTATCATCCTGCATCCTCGTTAAACTTTCGAACCGGCAGCCCGGCCCTGACCCAACCCGGGCCTGCGGCCGAGCCCAGCATACCCTCGGGCACGTCAATGATCTGGGTAAAACCCGCTGCAATAAGTTGGTTGCTCAAACGCGCTGAGCGCACCCCCCGCGCACATATGAGCGCCACTGGCGTATCCAGCCTCCCGCCGGTCATCTGCTGCAAGGTCTCAACGAAGTCTTCGCGCCGCATATCAAGCGGCGATGCACCTTCGGCAATGCCCGATGCGCGCCATTCCCGCGGAGTTCGTATGTCGACCAACAGTATTTTTCCTTCGCGGGCCTGTTCATGCGCCATTTCAACGCTGATCCGCCCGCCGCCGTGATCTTCTGGGATCAAACGATATTCCCGGATCGCAAAGCCCGCGGCGATCGCGACACCACCGCCGATCAACACCCACCTTCGGGTTCGGTTCACTTTTTCGATCACCGATAGCCTCCTGTTCGATGCCCATTCATCTAGCACATTTGGGTGGAAACGGATGCCTTTAAACCCATGCACAGGATCAAGATTGCGTCATTTTTTCACAGGGCTACCCTACAGTTAAATGTTTCGCTAGTTATCAGTTAAGAAGTTACAAAATCTGGACAGTCTAGAAAATATCTTTACAAAATAGGCTTCATCCTGACCGCTCAGACCGGAGTATCGCACTTGTCCCTATTCCTTATCGCGGCCCTTCCTTTCCTTGGTGCTGTATTCCCTGCTCTGCTGATCCGTGCGGGCAGAAACGCGGCAGCATCCGCTGCGGCGTTAACCACATTTCTGGCCTTAATGGGTCTGCTGATCCACATCCCATCTGTCATGCGCGGAGACGTCGTGACCGCCCGCTTCGATTGGATTCCAGGGCTTGGCCTGAACGCCAACTTCATGCTGGACGGGTTGGGCTTTCTGTTCGCACTACTGATATTGGGTATCGGTCTGCTGATCATCCTTTACGCGCGGTTCTACCTGTCGCGCGAAGATCCGATGGGGCAGTTCTACACTTATCTGCTGTTGTTTCAGGGTGCTATGGTCGGGATTGTTCTGTCAGACAACATCCTGCTTTTGCTTATTTTCTGGGAACTTACATCGCTCAGCTCGTTCCTGCTGATCGGTTATTGGAAGCACCTGCCCGAAGGCCGTCAAGGTGCGCGGATGGCGCTGGCCGTCACCGGAGGCGGCGGGTTGGCAATGATCGCCGGGATGCTGATCCTGGGAAACATCGTGGGCTCATATGACCTGAGTGTCATTCTACAGAACAAAGAGCTGATCCAAGCTTCGCCCTACTACCTTCCCGCACTGATCCTGATCCTGCTGGGCGCTTTCACCAAATCGGCGCAGTTCCCTTTCCATTTCTGGCTACCGCACGCGATGGCGGCACCGACACCCGTATCTGCTTATCTGCACTCGGCCACCATGGTGAAGGCCGGTCTGTTCCTAATGGCGCGGATGTGGCCGGTTTTGGCCGGGACGGATGCGTGGTTCTATATCGTGGCCACTACCGGTCTGGTGACGATGTTGCTGGGCGCGGTGATTGCGCTGTTCAAGGATGACCTGAAAGCGCTGCTGGCGTTTTCGACTGTGTCGCATCTGGGCCTGATCACCATGTTGCTGGGTTTCGGCACGAAATTCGCAGCCGTGGCAGCGGTGTTCCACATCATCAACCACGCGACCTTCAAGGCAGCGCTGTTTATGACAGCTGGGATTGTCGATCATGAGACCGGAACACGCGACGTCAAGCGGTTGGGCGGTTTGCGTCATTTGATGCCGATCACCTTCACAATCGGCACCATCGCCGCGCTTTCAATGGCTGGTTTGCCACCCCTGAACGGCTTCTTGTCGAAAGAGATGATGCTGGAAGAAACCGTGCACACCACATGGCTGAACTCAGCCTATCTGGTGCCGGGCCTGGCCTTGCTCGCATCTCTGTTTTCCGCAGCTTATTCCTTCCGTTTCGTGAGCCACGTGTTCCTTGGCCCGCAGCGCGACGATTACCCTGCACATCCGCATGATCCGCCGGTTGGGCTTTGGATTGCCCCCGCTTTCCTTGTCGTGCTGGTCGTTCTGATCGGTCTCTATTCAGCCGCCATTGTCGGTCCGTTGGTCGCCGTGGTGTCCAGCGCTGTGATCGGTGGGGAAAAGCTGCCATACTATTCGCTTAAACTGTGGCACGGCTTTGTGCCCGCGCTGTACATGTCGATCGTAGCAACGCTGGGCGGTCTGTTCCTGCTGTCGATGCACAAACGCGGAGAGCAGCTTTGGAATGCCCTACCTCGCCCTGAAGCCAAGGTGATATTCGAAACCATCATCCACGCCTTCACGCGCCTCAGCCAATGGGTTACGGATGAGCTGCACAACGGTGTCCTCAGCCGTTATGCGATCATCTTCATCGCCTTTACGGTCGGGCTGGGCTACTACGCCTATTCGACCGGTACCATTGGGGTTGAAACCCGCGTTCCACTGCCTGCGCAAATCATCCCGATCGTCGGCTGGCTCTGTCTGGTCGGCGCGACGCTGGGCATCATGTGGTTCCACCGCAACCGCCTGCTCTCGCTTGTTCTGATTGGCGTTGTGGGCCTGATCGTGTCAGTCGCCTTCAACTATCTATCCGCGCCGGACTTGGCGCTGACGCAAATCTCGGTTGAAGTTGTAACCATGATCCTGCTTCTGCTGTCGCTGAACTTTCTGCCCACGGAAACGCCGTGGGACAGTTCAGCCGCACGGCGGTGGCGAGACGCTGCGATTTCTGTCGTCGCGGGCATCGGGACCGGCGCACTGATCTACGCGATCATGCTGCGGGATTTCGCGTTCCCAACGATCTCGGACTTCCATTTGGCGAACTCCTACAAAGGTGGTGGCGGCACGAACGTCGTGAACGTCATTCTGGTCGACTTCCGGGGCTTTGATACCTTTGGCGAGATCATCGTACTGGGCATCGCGGCGCTGATCATCTTTGCCCTGACCGAAGCGGTTCTGGGTACAAATGTGCGCGGCTATTTGCTGAACCGCAAACCGCACTGGCCTCAATCTGGGGACTCACATCCGCTGATGATGGTTGTGGTCACTCGCGTCATGATGCCAATCGCATTGATGGTGGGCGCCTACATCTTCTTCCGCGGACATAACCAACCCGGGGGTGGCTTCATCGCGGGCTTGATTGTCGCGATTGCGTTCCTGATGCAGTACATGGCCAGCGGTTACACCTGGGCCATCGAACGGCAAAGGTTCTACTATCACGGAACTATCGGCTGGGGCGTGCTGATAGCTGCGGCGACCGGATTGGGGGCCTGGTTCAACGAACGCCCCTTCCTGACCAGCGATTTTGGCTACATCAACTGGCCGCCGCTGGAAGAGTTCGAGTGGGCCACGGCCATGCTGTTTGACGTGGGCGTCTTTCTCGCCGTTCTTGGGGCGGTGATGCTCGCGCTGGACAGCCTGTCACGCTTTGCCTGGCGGCCGGGCATGGCGCAGGAATTCCCAATGGATATCAACCCGCTGCGGGATTCCTCTGAAGATGAAGACAAAGAGAAGGAGCAGGCCTGATGGAAGCGCTCGTAGCCTCTGCCGTAGGCATTATGACCGCCGCCGGGATTTTCCTGATCCTGCGTCGTCGGACATTCCCGGTCATTCTGGGCCTGTCACTCATCACCTATGCTGTGAACGTGTTCTTGTTTGCCACCGGGCGACTCGCGCTGAATGCGCCTGCCGTTCTGAACAAATACGAAGACGTGCCCTATACCGACCCGCTGCCACAGGCGCTGGTGCTGACGGCCATCGTGATTTCTTTTGGAATGACAGCCGTAATCGTGATGATCGCGCTCTCGGCTTATTTGTCCTCGAAGGATGACCATATCGACATGAGCCCACAGGACAGCGTAGACGCGCCGGGAGAAGACGCATGAACCACTGGATCGTTGCGCCGATCGTCCTTCCCGCGATCCTGGCCCCGTTTATCATCATGGTCCTGCGCTATCATCTGGACCTGCAGCGTATCTTCTCGGTCTCGGGCGTTATTGCCCTGCTTGGCATAGCGCTGACCATTACCGCGCAAGCTTCGGGCGGTGAAATTCTGGTCTACGAGCTTGGCAACTGGCCAGCGCCATTTGGCATCGTCATGGTGCTGGACAGGCTGTCGGCCATGATGGTTCTGCTAACGGCACTGCTGGCCCTGCCGATTGTGCTTTATGCCATCGCGTCGGGCTGGGATGAGCGCGGCAAACATTTCCACGCGCTGTTCCATTTCCAGCTTATGGGCGTCTGCGGAGCTTTCCTGACAGGCGATGCGTTCAACCTGTTCGTTTTCTTCGAGGTCCTTCTAATCGCCTCTTACGGTTTGATGACCCATGGAGGCGGTTCGGTCCGGTTGAAATCCGGCGTGCAATATGTTGCGTACAACCTCTTGGGTTCGACCCTGTTCCTGTTTGCCTTGGGGACAATCTATGGCGTCACCGGTACGCTGAACATGGCAGACATCGCTGTGCGCGTTGCCGAAATCCCCGCCGAGGACACCGCCCTTTTGCGGGTTGGCGCGGTGCTTCTGCTTTTGGTGTTCTGTATCAAGGCCGCCGTTTTGCCGCTGCATTTCTGGCTTCCAGCCAGCTACGCCAATGCGCCATTACCCGTGGCTGCCCTATTTGCCATCATGACCAAAGTTGGTGCTTACTCGATCATTCGCATGTATACGCTGGCCTTCGGACCCGAGGTCGAAGCGACGCAAGGTTTGGTGGGCGATTGGCTGCAACCCGCAGCGCTTGTGACTTTGGCCGTTGGGGCCATCGGAATTTTGGGATCGCAACACATAGCTCGCATGGTTGCGTTTTGCGCCATCGCCTCGATGGGGACCTTGCTGATCGCGATCTCACAATTCACGCCGGATGCGACGGCTGCAGCACTCTACTATGTGTTCCACTCGACCTTGGCGACTGCGCTGTTGTTCCTTGTTGCTGATCTGGTGATGGAGCGTCGCGGCGGGGCAATTGCACCAACAGCGCCCATACCGCAAAGCGGCCTGATCTCGGCCCTGTTCTTTGTCGGGGCCATCGCGATGGCAGGTATGCCGCCGCTTTCAGGCTTCATCGGCAAACTGCTGGTGCTGGACGCGTCTCGCGATGCATCGGACGCAACTACGGTCTGGGCTGTTATTCTGATCGGGTCTTTTGTCACCATTGTTGGGCTGGCGCGCGCGGGCACATTGATCTTCTGGAAAAGCCACGACACGCAGGTGGTTACCGTAGAAGACCCTGTCGATGGTGAAGAGGTACCCGCACCGGTTGCCCCGGAACCGCAACCGGGCCTCGCTATCACAGCTGTGTTTGGGTTGGTAGCAGGTTTGATCCTGCTGACCCTGTTTGCGGGCCCAGCCCTTGAATACACAAGCAAAGCGGCGGGTCAGTTGTTTGCGCCTGAAAACTACATCTCTGCCGTATTGGGAGGGGAAGAATGATGAAACTGCTTCGCCGGATTTTTCCGCACCCTCATCTGACTTTCTTGCTGACATTCGTCTGGGTTTTGCTGGCCAATAACGGATCGTTGAATTCGTTGGTTTTTGGCCTGATCCTGGGGATCATCATCCCTTTCATCACGCAGCCCTATTGGCCGGATCGCCCCAAACTGCGTAATTGGCGGATGGTGGCAGAGTATATGCTGGTCGTGCTTTGGGACATTGTGGTTGCAAACGTGACCGTTGCCCGGATCATCCTGTTCAAGCGGGATGCCGACCGCCAACCCAACTGGATCTGCGTTCCGCTGGAGCTGCGCACCCCCGAGGCGATTACCGTGCTGGCCGGAACAATCACCATGACCCCTGGCACGGTCAGCTGCGATCTGTCTGCACAAGGGCATAACCTGCTGGTCCATTGCCTTGACGCCCCCAACCCCGAAGAGGTGCGCGATCAGATCAAACAGCGCTATGAACGCCGCCTGAAGGAGATTTTCGAATGATCGAATACGCCATCTACTTCGCCTTCGCCTGTTTTGGCGCCGCAATCATGATGTGCCTGTGGCGGATCATCACCGCTGACGGCGTCGGCACGCGCGTTCTGGCGCTGGATACGATGGTGATCAACACCATTGCCCTGATGATCCTTTATGGTCTGGATCAAGGTACCGAGATCTTTTTCGAGGCCGCCATGATCATTGCCATGCTGGGTTTTGTTTCAACCGTGGCCTATGCGCGTTTCATGCTGCGCGGCAACATCATCGAGTGAGAGCGACATGACATTTCTCGTCGAATTGCTGATCGCCGCCTTCCTGATCATATCAGGTATCTTCGGATTTGTCGGCTCGTTTGGGATGATCAAACTGAAAGATCCAATGTCGCGCCTGCACGCGCCGACCAAGGCGACAACGTTGGGAGTGGGCGGTGTGCTTCTGGCTTCGATTGCGCATTCGGTGCTGCTGGAGGGTAAACTGTCCATGCACGAGCTGCTGATCACGCTGTTTCTGTTCCTGACCGCTCCGATCACGGCCCTGTTCATTGCCAAATGGCACATTCACCGTCATGAAAAACCCCAAGGTCTGCCGGATGCCGGTGAGGATGAGCTTTGGGCCACCCACGCGGTCGAGCAGGTCGAAGACGTCCCGGACCATAGCGCGAACTAATTCCTATGCATTCACCTCCGCTGCCCCTGACCCGCGATTTGGTTCTTGTTGGCGGAGGTCACACCCACGCGCTGCTTTTGCGAAAATGGGGGATGACTCCTCTTGCAGGTGCGCGGGTCACTGTAATAAATCCAGGCCCTACTGCTCCTTATTCCGGTATGTTGCCGGGATATGTCGCCGGGCACTACGACCGATGGGAATTGGACATCGATCTGGTAAAACTGGCGCGCTTTGCAGATGCGCGGGTCATACTGGGTGCCGTCGAAGGGATCGATACTGATAGCCATCAGGTGCATGTTTCCGGGCACCCGCCAGTCGGGTTCGATGTGGCTTCGGTCAATGTTGGGATCACCTCGGACATGCCCGCTCTGCCGGGCTTTGCCGAACATGCCATTCCAGCCAAACCTCTGGGCCGATTTGCCGCGCGATGGGCTGACTATCTGAGTCATGATGGCCCTGCGTCTGTCGCGGTGATCGGCGGGGGCGTTGCCGGGGCCGAATTGGTCATGGCCATGGCCCACGCTCTCAAAGCAAAGGGGCGCGCTGCGCGGATCACGCTGATCGACAATGCCTCAATCCTGGCGGCTACCAAACCCAAGGCGGAGGCCACGATCCGTCGCGCCATGCAGGATCTGGGTGTGGAAGTCATCGAAAACGCAGTGATTACCCGGATCGCCGCTGATCACGTCGAACTGCAGGACGGCCGCGCTATCCCCGCCCATTTCGTCACCGGAGCTGCCGGGGCGCGCCCTTATGACTGGATCGCACATACAGGGCTGGATCTGCATGACGGGTACATCCGGGTGAACGGCTATCTTCAATCCAGCGATCCTGCTGTCTTTGCCGCCGGAGATTGCGCTTATCTGTCGGACAATCCGCGCCCCAAGGCAGGCGTTTACGCGGTGCGCGAAGCACCCGTTCTTTTCGACAATCTGCGTGCTGCACTAGGTGCGGGACGGATGCGCAGATATGTCCCGCAGAAGGATTACCTCAAACTGATTTCGTTGGGCGGCAAATCCGCGTTGGGTGAGCGTTTAGGTACATCCTTGAGCGGCCCGATCATGTGGAAATGGAAGAACCACATCGACCAAACTTTCATGAACAGGTTTCGAGACCTGCCGCAAATGAAGCTTTCTGCATTGCCACACGACCGGGCCTTCGGGCTGGATGAGGCGCTTGGGGAAAAACCCATGTGCGGAGGATGCGGCGCCAAGGTCGGGCGCGATGCGTTGCAGACAGCACTGAAATCCCAGCCCGCACCTGACCGTTCAGACATCATCCCCCTGCCCGGAGACGATGCAGCCTTGCTACAAACAGGTGGCGTTCAGCAGGTCATGACATCAGATCACCTGCGGGCTTTCACCAATGATCCCGTCCTGATGGCGCGTATCGCTGCTGTTCACGCTTTAGGGGATATCTGGGCCATGGGGGCTGCACCTCAGGCCGCAACTGCGACGATCATCCTTCCTCGTATGTCTGCCAGTCTTCAGGGCCGCACCATGTCAGAAATCATGGCAGTGGCAGGCGACGTGATGAGAGAGGCCGGGGCTGAGATCGTGGGTGGCCACAGTTCCATGGGCGATGAGATGACCATCGGCTTTACCATAACCGGCCTGTGTGAAACGCCGCCCATCACTTTGTCGGGCGGGCAACCGGGAGACCGTTTGATCCTGACCAAGCCCTTGGGCAGCGGCGTTCTGATGGCTGCCGAAATGGCCGGTCTGGCAGATGGAGCCTGGGTCGCGGCCGCTTATCAGCACATGACCCAATCGCAAGGGAAAGCATCAAGAATACTGGCCAAGGCCCATGCGATGACCGACGTGACCGGGTTTGGTTTAGCCGGGCACCTGCACGGTATCTGCGACGCGTCAAACTGTGGTGCAGTACTTGATCTGAACGCGGTCGAGGTAATGGACGGCGCGTTGACTTTGACAGATCAGGGCGTGCGCTCGACCATCTTTGCCGACAACCGGGTGATTGCCATGGACCTGCCCGCCGAAGGCAAAGCCGCTTTGCTGTTTGATCCTCAGACGGCTGGTGGTTTGCTTGCCGCTGTCGATCCGTCAGTGGCCGATGCCCTGATCAAGGATTTGAAGGCCGCGGGTTATCCGGCTGTGATCATAGGCGAATTGACTGAAACACCGGGCCTGCGGCTTCAAAGTTGATCCAGCAGGCTTTCGATTTGGGACGCGGCCGCTGAAAGGCCGCCGTCGTCCAAGGACGCAATGTCGAGATTGGCCAGCACCTCAACCGACCGGGATTGCCGTGATTTGGTGTAGGCCGGGTCGTAGTGCTGTTCCATCAACGCCTGTGTCAGCGCGTGTTTTTCACCCGCATCGATCAGGCACATCCACCCGTCGACGACCTCGTGACCGCGATGAAAACGCAGCGGGGACAACCGATCCCGCAAACGATCACTGTCGGACAGGATATCGTCATAGGCCCTCACCAGATAAGCGGTCCGCGCTTCAATCGGCGCTGTGATTTGCACCCTGGGGGCCGCACACAACGCCGTCCAAAGGCTGGGCGGCAGGATCAGACTGCCGATTTTCGAAGACTCCGCCTCGACTACAACAGGACGCGCTGGATCTATTGCGCACAGCGCGCTGGACAATGCCGATTCAAACGCCTTTTGCGCAGGCTGTCCACCTGGCCTTTCCCCCAGCAAAGATCCCCTGTGATTGGCCAATGCCTCAAGGTCCAGAACCTGTACGCCGCGCCTTTGCAACAGAGCCAACAGATCCGTCTTGGCCGTTCCGGTATAGCCATCCAAGGCGATCAATCGATGCGGCAGAGGATCGTCGTACAAATACGCATTCACCAACCGGCGATAGGTGCGATAGCCGCCTTCGACCACATCAGCGCGCCAACCGATTTGCTGCAACATCCAGGTGAACGATCCGGAACGCTGGCCACCGCGCCAGCAATAGACCAAGGGGCGCCAACTGCCCTCGTGTTGGCTGAGGTGCTGTTCGATGTGATTGGCTGCATTGCGGAACACAAGCGCCGCCCCAAGTTTCCGTGCCAGAAAGGGGCTTTCCTGCACATAGATGGTCCCGACGCGCGCCCGTTCCTCATTATTCAGAACCGGCAAGTTGATCGCATCCTGCAAATGATCCTCGGCATACTCAGCCGGGCTGCGCACGTCGATAACCGTGTCAAAACCATGCGCATAAAGTTGGGACAGATCGGGGAATTTCAAAGCCATACCAGAGGTCTAGCTTGCTGTGTTTCGAAAGGAAAGGCCACGCGCCCTCACCCGCCAAAAGGTTCAATCAGTTCAGGTCCGCTGGCCCGGTTCGAATTTACCGCCGGGTCGACGCGGTGAAAGGTCAGCACATCCTCGGCCCCCGGCTGCATCAATCGCGCGGCCCCTTTTCCCGCCTCGCCCAGCCATAATGGCCAATCTTCAGGCTCAAGGATCAAGGGCATCCGATGGTGTATGCCCTTGAGGCATTCATTTGCACCTGTCGTCACGATCGCACAGGTGCCCTGTCGGCTTTCCTGAGGGCCCCAGTCCTGCCAAACCCCAGCAAAGGCAATCGGTGCCCCATCCTTGCGCTGGATGTACCACGGCAAGCGGGTTCCCTGTTCGGTCTTGGTCCATTCATAGAACCCCGTAGCCACGATCAAACAACGGCGCGATCGGCAAGCGTCGCGAAAGGCTGGTTTGTCAGCCAAAGTCTCTGACCGGGCGTTGATCAACAATGGTCCGGCTGTTTCGGATTTGCACCAATGTGGCAAAAACCCCCAACGCAGCGCATCTAAATGACGACCGGTCTCGCCACTGCGCACCACATGTACCTGATTTGTCGGGCAAACATTGTAATTTGGAACGGCAGGTAATGAGTTTGCAGGCCGTGCAGAAAACAGCTGCGCCATGGCGTCATTGGGAAGAGTTATTGCAAACCGTCCGCACATAGGTAATGAACCATCGATATATTCTTGATACAGGCGCAGGATCTTTCGGGTCACATGAAAAACCAAACCGCTCAAACCCTCAAGAGCAAAGCAATTTCCCTTTTGGAAACAGGCAAACTGCAACAGGCCTTGAAGAAAGCCCAGTTTGGGGTCAAGAAATTCCCCAAGGACTCGGATTTTCATGCAATCGCCGGTTTTGTTCTGACAGAGCTGAAGCAGTACAAGAAATCCATACCCCACTTTTTGGAAGCCTCGCGCAAGAAACCCGATGATCCGCAATTTGCCGAAAACCTGGCAAATGCCCTGATGCAAACGGGACAAATCACGCGCGCACTGACATATGCCGAACAAAAGGTTGAACAGTTTCCCAACAACAAAGAGCTTCGCCGGGTTATTGACGAGATTCAACGCGAAGGCCGAAACTGGCGTTCGATTGTCGAGTTCACAACGCATAGCCTTGCTTCGGACCCTGACAACCCGGAACTTCTTGCAAAAAGGGCGCGGGCTTATCTTCAGATGGGCTTTGTCGAGGAAAGCACGCGTGACATAGAACGCGCTTATGACTTGGCACCGGAAAACATCATGGTCGCTTTCCAAAAGTCGCTCAATCTGCATCATTCTGGCGACAAGGAAATGGCGTTCAGTATCTTAAACGACATCCTGAACACTCAACCCCATCACGCAAATGCTCTGCTGCAAGCGGCCACAATGGCGTCAAAAGAGAACGTGCCGCAATTGATGTCTGCGGTCGAGGCTGCGGCGGCTGAAAAAGATGAACCCCTGCAAGAGCTAGAATTTGCCAAGGCGCATCTTGTCCAAAAAACCGACGGTATCGCCGCGGCTTTGCCCCAGTTTGCAAAAGCAAATGCCGTACAGCACGATGCGGTGCCTTATGACTTTGCAGCGGAAGAAGAAAAGCTGCACAAGATCATCGAGCTGTTCCCTGAAGGGGCATCATCCTTTGAAGGTATTCCGTCCGATGCGCCACTGCCGATTTTTGTGATTGGACAGCCGCGATCCGGCACGACCCTGATGGAAATGATGCTGAGTTCGGCCCCCGACATCGCCGGGTGCGGTGAGTTGATGTTGATCCCGGAACTGACAAACAAGTTCCACGCAACCGACAAGGTGTTTGACGCGGAAGCCGCAAAAGACATCGCGCGCTCGTATCGGGAAAACATGCCGAACATACCGGAAAACTCGATTGGGTTTGTCGATAAGCTGCCGCACAATTACCAGCGCGTTGGGTTTATTCTGGCCGCCTTCCCCAACGCCAAGATTGTCAACATGCTGCGCGATCCCAGAGACGTCGGTTTGTCGAAATGGATCAGACGTTTTCCCGCAGGCGGCATGAACTACGCCTCAAGTCTGGACGCCATTGCACATTCCGCCAATCTCTATCGCCGCTATATGGCGCACTGGGACACGGTGTTCGAAGGTCAGATCCTAACTTTGCCCTACGAAGAGTTGGTGGCAGATCCAAAAGCCCACAGCCAGCGCGTGGCTGAGTTTTGCGGGGTAGACTGGCACGAGTCGATGGTACACCCCGAGAAAAACACAAAACAGGTTCGCACGGCCAGTGTGGATCAAGTGCGAAGCAAGATCTCGACCAAGTCAATTGGCGGCTGGCGCGAAGTGGCCGATCACATAACGCCAATGCTGGACGGATTTGACCCGGAACTCTGGCCGGAATACGATTTCAGCTGACACGCAGCGAAACAAAAAAAGCCGCATCACCTGGATGCGGCTTTTTTGTTTCAGACGGCAGATTTACTTCTGCTTGATACGCCCATCCAGATAAGGCTGATACGGCGCGTTTTCCGCCAGATATTCAGCTGTGACATCGGCCAGATCGGGGCCGAAATCATAGGCATTCTTGTCGTCGCCTTCGAACATCGAGTACCCGTCGCCGCCGTTGCGCACATAGTTATTGGTCACAACGAGGTAGGTCTTGTTCGGGTCAATCGGAACAAACCCATCACCTTCGGCCACCATGACCTCACTGATGCGGCCTTCGTTCGGGGCCACGCTTGGGTCCCAAGTGTAGCTCAGGCCCGCGACTTGCGGGAAGCGGCCTTTTACTTCTTCAACTTGGCTAACACCATTCTCCAGCGCATCAATGACGGTTTGACCGGTGATCTCAAAAGTGGACAACGTGTTCTGGAACGGCAGCACAGTCAGAACTTCACCCATGGTCACGTCGCCCTCATCGATCGAAGCGCGCAGGCCACCTGAATTGGCGATCGCAATCTGCGCACCCTGATCGGCGACACGGGCCAGCATCGCGTCGGCCACAAGGTTGCCCATTTCGCATTCCTGTACCCGACAGACCGACCTGTCGCCCTGAATCGCGGCGGCCGAGCTTGCAACAACGCGTTGCTTCATCTCTTCAATTGGCGCGCCCATTTCGGCCACGCGGGCCGCGATGCCTTCGTCAGGTGTGACTGAGGCGTCCAGCAGTATGGGCTCTCCTTCTGCGGCGATCAGATTGCCATCGTCATCAAAGGTCAGTGTGATTTCGCCCAGGTATTTGGAATAGGCATACGCCTGAACAACCGGCACATCGCCGACCATCGTCGGGTATGCCCCGGCGGCGCCTTCCTGTGTATTTGACAAAAGCGTGTGCGAATGGCCACCGACCACAAGGTCAAGCCCCGGCACCTGTTCTGCAATTTCCAGATCCTTGGCCAGTCCCACATGGTTCAACGCGATGATGATATTGACGCCTTCATCCTGCAAAGCGGCCACATCCGCTTTCAGGCTTTCGATCTCGTCCTGAAACACGACATCTTTGCCGGGGCTTGACGTTTCGACCGTATCCGTAGCCAACGCCGAGATGATGCCCACTTTCTGTCCGCCGACATCAAGCACCACATGGTTTTCAACCTTGCCCTTCAGCTCGGCCGACGATGACAGGTCCAGATTGCCTGAAATCACCGGAAAGCTGACCGTTTCAATAAACGACGCCAACCCTTCCGGGCCGTCGTCAAATTCGTGGTTGCCCACGGCCATGACGTCATAGCCGATCGCTTCCATAAATTCGGCTTCTGCTGAACCTTTGTAGGTGGTGTAGAACAGCGATCCCTGGAACGGGTCCCCGGCGTCCAGCAGCAGAACATTCTGATCCGCCAGCGCATCACGGCGGGAATCAACGATCGTCTTGAGGCGCGCAACCCCGCCAAAACACTTACCTTCTGCTTCATCCTCAGCATCGCAGGTCGAGTCGTATTTGTTTATCGACTCGATGCGGCTATGAATGTCGTTGGTGTGCAGAATGGTTAGCTTGTATTCGGCCGCTGCCACGCCGGCAGTCAGGCCAAGAATTGCTGTAGACGCCAGAAATCGGGTCAACATACTGAATCTCCCTGTTTATATTTTCAGAGATCGTGCGCCTATGACGCCCAAGAGTCAAAGAGGAAATCCAGCTTGATTCCAAGCGCTGCGCGGGGCATCAGATCGATATGCTGATTTACAAAATTTTCCGGGCCGATGAATGGGCCGCCTTGCAGGACAAGGGCGCAACAGATGGCGCACCGATCGACTTGGCTGACGGGTTTGTTCATTTTTCAACTGCAGAGCAAGCCGCAGAAACAGCGGCAAAACACTTTGCTGGCGTGGACGGTCTGACATTGCTGGCCTGCAATGCTGATGCCATGGGCGAAGATCTGAAATGGGAAGTATCGCGCGGCGGTGCCCTGTTCCCGCATCTCTATCGCCAGATCCGGCTTAGCGACGTTGTCTGGTCACGCCCCCTGCCGTTTGACGGTGCTGTTCACCAGTTCCCCGAGGATATGGAATGACGTCCTTTATCGACCCGCAACGGGATCAGTTCGAGGCATTTAAGGCTCTGGACCGGAACCAGCCAATTGAAATGCTCAATCTGGTGAAATTCAGGGCCACAGCGCAGTATCCTGCTGCGCATGAATTGGCGGGCGCGGGGCTGACCGGGGCACAAGCCTATCAGAAATACGGCGCTGAAACTGCGCCGATTGTTGCACGTATCGGGGCAAGCATTTTGTGGCGTGGGGTGTTTGAAACAACTCTCATTGGGCCGTCGGATGAAACATGGGATGCCGTCTTTATCGCACGCTATCCGACAGCACACGCGTTCCTTGAAATGGTGACAGACCCGGTGTACCGGGCGGCGGTGATCCATCGTCAGGCTGCGGTCGAAACCTCGCGCCTGATCCGGTGCGGATCAGGGGAAAGCGGAAAGGCCTTCGGATGAAACTGATTGAAAAACTGGGGCTGAACGCTCTGCACCGCATGGACCCCGAAGCTGCTCATGGCATGTCGATCAAGGCGCTGAAATCCGGTCTAACGCCCGCGCCGGGGCCTGTGACAACACCGCGCCTGAAAACCAACTTGGCGGGTGTGGATCTGCCAAATCCGGTCGGCCTGGCCGCTGGTTTCGACAAGAACGGTGAGGTCCTCGCACCTCTGTCGCGCGCCGGGTTTGGCTTTATCGAGGTGGGCGCAGTCACGCCCCGTCCGCAGCTAGGAAACCCCAAACCACGCCTGTTTCGCCTGACCGAAGACAAGGCAGCCATCAACCGCTTTGGTTTCAACAACGAAGGCATGGAGGTGATGGCCAAACGGCTGGCAGAGCGCCCCAAAGATGCTGTGATCGGTCTGAACCTTGGGGCCAATAAAGACAGCGAAGACCGAGCAGGTGATTTTGCGAAAGTTCTGGCACATTGCGCGGCACATCTGGATTTCGCCACCGTAAACGTATCCTCGCCGAACACGGAAAAACTGCGCGATTTGCAGGGCAAGGCCGCGCTGACCGCGCTGTTGAATGGTGTGATCGAAACACGCGATGCACTGCCCCGCCCGCTTCCGATCTTTCTGAAAATTGCGCCTGATCTGACCGAGCCTGAGTTGCAGGACATTGCTGAGGTTGCTCGCGAAACCCGCGTGGATGCGGTGATCGCCACCAACACCACCCTGTCGCGTGACGGGTTGCGTAGCGCGCATAAAGGTGAAGCCGGAGGATTGTCTGGCGCGCCTTTGTTCGAAAAATCCACCCGCGTGCTGGCAAAGCTGAGCCAGTTGACCGGTGGAGAAATCCCGCTGATCGGCGTCGGCGGCATAAGCAACGCAGAACAGGCTTACGCCAAGATCTGCGCCGGGGCGTCTGCTGTACAGTTCTATACCGCCATGGTTTACGGTGGGATCTCACTTGCTGCTGATATCGCGCATGGGCTGGATCAATTGCTGGCGCGTGATGGCTATGACAGCGTTGCCCAGGCCGTGGGCAGCAAACGAGAGGATTGGCTGTGATCGAATACTGGCATAACCCCCGCTGTTCCAAATCCCGCGCCGGACTGGCGCTTTTGGAAGAAAAGGGTGCGCAGATCACATTGCGAAAATACCTTGAAGATGTGCCCTCGGCCGATGCGTTGCGGGCCGCTCAGAAAGCACTGGGACTGCCTGTAATTGACATGGTGCGTACCGGCGAAAAACGGTTCAAGGAATTGGGGCTGACAAAAACCGCATCGGATGACGAGCTGATCCGCGCCATGGGCGAGAACCCCATTCTGATCGAACGGCCTCTGGCCATTGCCGGTGACAAAGCTGCCGTCGGGCGTCCGCCGGAGAACCTGTTGGCCTTGCTTTAGGCCACTTGCGCTTCAAGCTTGGGATAGCGCCAGCCCATCGTCACACCCCGCGCGATGTTCAGAACCATCAGCGCGGCCCAAAGGCCGTGATTGCCAAAGCTCGGCACCAGAACGAACAGAGCGACCACATAGATCGCTACGGATTGAATCATCGCGTTGCGCATGGCCCGGGTCCAAGTGGCACCAATGTAGATGCCATCAAACATCCAACTGGCCACACCGACAACTGGCGCTAACGCCGCCCAAAACAAGTAGTCACGGCTGGCTAAGCGCACTTCGGGCGAGGTTGACATCAGGTCGATCAAAACCGGGCCTGCCAAAAAGAAAACAACACTCAGTAAAACGGCCCCACCAAGCCCCCATTGCGACGCCATGATACTGGCGCGCCGCAGTTGATATCGGTCCCGCGCACCAACCGCACTGCCGACCAACGCCTCGGCTGAAAAGGCGAACCCGTCCAGGGCAAAGGCTGTGATCTCAAGGAATTGCAGCAGAACCTGATTGGCGGCCAGGTTCACGTCGCCCAGATCCGCGCCCACGAAAAGGAAGGTCGTAAACGAGCCCGTCAAAAGGACCGATCGGATCATGATGTCACCGTTGACCTGCATCATTCGGCGTAGGCGCGCAGCATCGAAAATCCTGGCCCGGTCGCGCCAAATCTTGCCCTCGAATCCGTCGCGACACAGCCACAGGCCCAGCGCCAAACCGGTCCACTCGGCGATCAGGGTGGCCACAGCGACGCCCTCCACGCCCCACCCCAGCCCCAGAACAAACCACAGGTCCAGAACGATATTCAGCCCGTTCATCCAGATTTGCAGAACGAAAACGCCACGCGTCCGTTCAACCGCGATCAGCCATCCGGTCACGGCATACAAAGCAATGGTGGCCGGAGCACCCCAAATACGAATCTCGAGATAGGTGCGCGTCAGTGCCTCAACCTCGGGGCTGGCAGGTGACAGGGCAAATGCCCCGGCAAAGACCGCTGCTTGCGCAAGAACAAAGAACACACCGGCCGCTGCACCCAACATCAAGCCCCGGATCAGCAAAGCACGGGTTTCCACCACGTCACCTGCCCCGCGCGCTTGGGCAGCCAAACCGGTCGTGCCCATGCGTAAAAAACCGAATATCCAATAGATCGAGGCCAGAATGACCGCGCCCACGCCAACGGCACCAATCGGTGCGGCCTGCCCCATTTGCCCCACAACGCCCGTATCGACCGCGCCAAGAATGGGCACGGTTGCGTTCGACAGAACAATCGGGACTGCGATCTTCAGCACCCGCCTATGCGTGATGGGCGCCGAGGCGTCCTGCATGGTCAGCCCTTATCTCTGGGAGGTTGAGGCATCAGGAAATGCCCGGACGCTTGCGCAAAAAGTTTTGCATGGTTGTCCTGCCAGGCTTCAACCCGGACCGAGGCATAGCGCCGACCGGATCGGCTGATAAAGGCCCGCGCATAGGCATCGCGTGGCAAGCCTGAGCGTAGGTAGTCAACGGTGAAGTCGATTGTCTTGGGAAAGCGAATGCTCTTGTCCGTCACGATGGCTTCGGCGTCTATCTCTCCGCTTTCTATGCTTGGGAACATGTGTTCCCAGCTAAGCGTGATGACGGCTGTCACTTCGAGAAACGCAGCTGTCACGCCGCCATGAATCGCAGGCAGAAACGGATTGCCAATCAGCTTGTCATCAAAGTGCAGAACACCGGTCAATTCATCACCGCGTCGGTCGAAGCCGATGTTGAGAAAACGGATGTAAGGAACACCATCAACCAGCGCGCGCAATGCCGCATCACGCCTTTGCTTGACCACCTGCACGGGTTCTGGACGCGGTCTTGCCATGTTACTTCCCCTCAACCGTGAAAGAGCCGGCCGCAGTCGCCACCGGTAAGTCCTTGTCGTTATCCACTGCAGTGGCCCGAACAAAGGCAACGTTCCGCGTGATGTGATAGCAGGTCGCGCTGGCGGTAATGGTCTGACCCGGCTTTGCCGCACGCATGTAGTCAATCCGGAGGTCGATAGTTGCTGTCCCGCCGGGCGCGGAAGGGTGGCTCATGACAGCAGCGCCGCAGCATGTATCCAAGATGGTCGAGATCGCCCCACCATGGATCACGCCGGTGCGCGGATCTCCGATCAGGTCCTCGTTATATGGCAGGGTAATCTCTGCCTCACCCTCGCCGATATGGGTCAGCGTCAGGTTCAAAGCCCGCGCATGAGGGATCGCCTCGATAAACTGGCGGGCTAAAACTGTCTTGTCGACCATCGTTATCTGTCCTGTTCTTAGCGCCCCCTTTATGAGCCGCTGTTCTGGCAAAGGGCAAGCCCACCTGTTGCGCTTGGGATCGGGACCGCCTAGGTTGCTGGCGAGGAGATCAGGAATGTCCAACAATCGTTTGTCATTCAAAGAGATGTGTGCCGAGTTCGACGTAACGCCGCGCACCCTGCGCTATTACGAATATATCGAACTTTTGCAGCCGGACCGCGAAGGTCGGTCCCGCTTTTACGGTGCGCGGGAATGCGCCCGGATGAAGCTGATCATGCGTGGCCGTAAGTTTGGCTTCCCACTGGAAGAGATTCGCCAATGGCTGTTGATCTATGAAGATCAGGGCAACGCGGCGCAAATGGCCACATTTGTCGAAATGGCTGATCGTCAGATGAGCGAGCTTGAACAGCAGCGCCAGCAACTGGACGAAGCGATGGATGAACTGAAGCGACTGCGCGATCAGACGGCAAAGTCTCTGGAATAACCCCCCGTATTCTTAAGTCTGCTTCGCCAAGTCAGCGCGGCTCAGCACACCCCAGGCATGTGATGGCAACTTTCACACACGCAAAAGGCTGGGTTTTCGCGTGACCTTAGGGAAAGAAAATTTCATCAATCAGCGTTTACGCGTTTGGATGTTACGTCAACTTTGAAGTGACGCAGCGTCTGAATTACGTAAACGTCACTCACGTGTTGTAAAGCTCAAAGCAACTGCGCAACTCATGTCTCATGACGCCAGTGACGAGAGTATGACGAATGACCGAAGATGTGATGACAATCCGCGAGATGTGCGAGACTTACGATGTCACGCCACGCACTTTGCGGTTCTATGAGGCCAAGGAACTTTTGTTCCCGATTCGCGAAGGCCAAAAACGTCTGTTCACCAAACGTGACCGGGCGCGGCTGAAACTGATCCTGCGCGGTAAACGCTTTGGCTTCAGCCTGGAAGAGATCCGCCAACTTCTGGATCTGTACCATGTGGGCGACCAGCAGGTCACGCAGATGACCCGCACCTATGAAATAGCGTTGGAACGTCTGGCGGATATGGAAGAACGCCGCCGCGAGCTGACGCAAGCCATCGACGATCTGAAAGAGCAGTTGCGCTGGGGCGAGAAAGTCATCGCCTCGATGAAACAGGAAAAGAAGGCGGCCGAGTAACCTCGCCCCGCCATCCGGACATATGAATTAAGGGAGCTTCACATGCCCGTTTACAACGCGCCAACCAAAGACACGCAGTTCATCCTGCATGACGTTCTGAAAATCTCTCAGTCGGATATTCCCGGCTACAGCGAACTGGAAGCCGAGTTTACCGGCGCGGTTCTGGAAGAGGCAGGCAAGGTTGCCACCAACGTCCTGCATCCGCTGAATGTCGTGGGTGACACCGAGGGGTGCCGGTTGGAAAACGGTATTGTGTACACCCCTACCGGTTTCAAGGACGCCTTCGAGCAGATGAAGGAAGGTGGCTGGACTGGCCTCGACATGCCGGAAGAGTATGGCGGCCAGAACATGCCCTATGTACTGGGCACCGCCGTGGGCGAGATGTTCTCGGGGTCTAACCAGGCATTTACCATGTACCAGGGTCTGACGCATGGCGCGGCCTCTGCGATTCTGGCGCACGGGACTGACGAGCAGAAGAACAAGTATCTGCCGAACATGGTCAGCTGTGAATGGACCGGGACCATGAACCTGACCGAGCCGCATTGCGGCACCGATCTGGGCCTGATGCGCACCAAAGCGGAACCGCAGGGCGACGGGAGCTACAAGATTTCGGGGCAGAAGATTTTCATCTCGTCCGGCGACCATGACATGGCCGACAACATCATCCATCTGGTGCTGGCCAAGATCCCCGGTGGCCCCGAGGGTATCAAGGGCGTATCGCTGTTCATAGTGCCGAAGTTCATCGTCAACGAAGACGGCACACCGGGTGAGCGCAACGGCGTCTCGGTCGGCAAGATCGAAGAGAAAATGGGCATCCACGGCAACTCGACCTGCGTCATGAACTATGACGAGGCCACCGGTTGGCTTTTGGGTGAAGAGCACAAAGGCATGCGCGCCATGTTCACCATGATGAACGAAGCGCGTCTTGGTGTGGGTATGCAAGGTCTGGCACAGGCCGAGGCCGCGTTCCAAAACGCTCTGGAATATGCCAAGGACCGCCTTCAGGGCCGCGATGTGACCGGCGTGAAGAACCCCGATGGTCCCGCCGATCCGCTGATCGTGCACCCGGACATCCGCCGCAACCTGATGGACCAGAAAAGCTTTACCGAGGGCGCGCGCGCGTTCATCCTATGGGGCGCGACGATGCTCGACAAGTCGCATCGCTCGGGTGACAAAGACGCGGATGGTCTGATCTCGCTGCTGACGCCGGTCATCAAGGGTTTCCTGACGGATCAGGGCTATGACATGACCGTGCAGGCGCAACAGGTTTATGGCGGCCATGGCTACATCGAAGAATGGGGCATGTCGCAATACACCCGCGACGCCCGTATCGCGATGATCTACGAAGGCGCGAATGGCGTTCAGGCGCTTGACCTGGTTGGCCGCAAACTGGCGCAGGACGGCGGCAAGCACGTCATGGCGTTCTTTGAGATGGTCAAAACCTTCTGCAAGGAAAACGGCGGCAAGGACGAAGCCTATGACAAAGCGTTCATCGAGCCGCTGAAAGCTGCATCCAAGGACCTGCAGGCCGCTGGTATGTACTTCATGCAGGAAGGCATGAAGAACCCGAACAACGCGCTGTCTGGTTCGTACGACTTTATGCACATGTTCGGCCATGTTTGCCTGGGCCTGATGTGGGCGCAGATGGCGAAAGCTGCACAAGATGCTCTGGACGGTGGTGCATCGGACAAAGAGTTCTACGAGACCAAGATCAACACCGGCCGCTTCTACATGGCACGCCGCTTGCCTGCGACGGCGATGCACCTTGCGCGCATCCGGACAGGCGCGGACACGGTCATGGCACTGGACGCAGCGAATTTCTGATCTCAATCTTGGCTCGGGCAAAGCTGCCCGAGCCCGCACCCGGAGGAGAAAAGATGCCAAAACGCTTTCGCCTGACCCGCCGTTTTCCCGTCGCCATGACGGAAGACGGATATCGCAAACTCAAAGCCTTCGCGCGTGAGGCCGGTTTGGACGAAGGTGAAGCACTGTCTTTTCTGTTCGAAAATTTCAACAGCGTGATTGATGAGGAAAACCTGACCCATCGCTTGCGGATTTTCAACTCTGAACTTGAAGCGCGAAAGCGGTGACGTCGGAACGCCAAGTCTATGGCACACACAAGCCAACCGATCACTCCGCCTCCGGCGGCCGTATTTGGAACAAGAGGAAGATATGGATGCGCGTCCACCCCGCCATCCGGGAACTGATCTCACTAGGTGGCACTCAGCCGGGACGGCGGGGCTTCTCCTCGTACGGTCATCGGCTCGGCAGCCTGTACCGCAAGAGGACGAAACCGCATTAACCTTAAGAAACCGTTACGAGAAAAGTGTAAACCCGCCCTTCTTCTCGTTTCAAATTCGGAACTACCGACCTATCCACAAACGCCACGGGAGGGGCGATTGAATGACCATAAAGCTGCATTGCTTCGGAGAAAGCGGAAATAGCTACAAGGCCGCACTCGCTCTTGAAATGTCCGGGTTGGACTGGGAACCGGTCTTTGTCGACTTTTTCAACGGTGCGACGCGCACCCCGGAGTTTCGCGCCGAAGTGAATGAGATGGGCGAAGCGCCTGTCCTGATCGACGGTGTTTTTCGGACCAGCCAGTCCGGCGCCATTCAGGCTTACGTGACCGAGAAGTCCGGTAAATTCGGTGGCAAGGATCGGGATGAGAACTACGACATCCTGCGCTGGGTTTTGTGGGACAACCACAAGCTCAGTTCAATGGCCGGGCTGACACGGTTCCTGATCAATTTCCTGCCCGAACAGCACCGGAACCCGGACGTAATTGCTTTTAACCAGGGGCGCCTGAAGACAGCTTACCAAGTTTTGAACGCCCATTTGGACGGTCGCGACTGGATCGTCGGTGACGGCGTGACGAACGCCGATCTCAGCTGCTGCGGCTACCTTTATTATCCCGAACCATTCGGCTTTGACCGTGCCGACTGGCCCCATATCGACGCCTGGCTGACCCGGTTATCCGAGCAGCCCGGCTGGAAACACCCCTATGACCTGATGCCCGGCAACCCGTCGGATCGAGCTTAAGGAGAAGACCCATGACCGAAGCTTACATTTATGACGCCCTGCGCACCCCGCGCGGCAAGGGCCGTAAGGATGGCAGCCTGCACGAGGTTACCTCGGTGCGCCTGTCCGCCCTGACCCTGAACGCGATGAAAGAACGCAATAACCTTGAAGGCCACGCCGTCGAGGACGTGATCTGGGGCAACGTCACGCAGGTGATGGAGCAAGGCGGATGTTTGGCGCGCTCGGCGGTTCTGGCCTCGGACCTGGATCAGTCGATCCCCGGACTGGCGATCAACCGCTTCTGCGCCTCGGGCATGGAAGCCGTGAACCTGGCGGCAAACCAAGTCAAAGGCGGCGCTGGCGATGCTTATATCGCTGGCGGTGTTGAGATGATGGGCCGTGTGGCTATGGGCAGCGACGGCGCGGCGATTGCAGTTGATCCTTCGCTGGCAATGGAGACCTACTTCGTTCCGCAGGGTATTTCAGCGGATATTATCGCTACTGAGTATGGCTTTAGCCGCGACGACGCAGACGCGCTGGCCGTCGAATCGCAACGGCGTGCGGCAGAGGCCTGGGAAGACAACCGGTTTGAGAAATCCGTCATCAAGGTGACTGACCAGAACGGCCTGACCATTCTCGATCGCGACGAATACATGCGCCCCGGTACTGACATGCAGAGCCTCGGCGCGCTGAACCCGTCCTTCCAGATGATGGGCGAGCAGATGCCCGGCTTCGACAAGGTGGCGATGATCAAGTACCCGCATCTGGAACGGATCAACCACATCCACCACGCGGGCAACAGTTCGGGCATCGTGGACGGCGCGGCGGCTGTTCTGATTGGCAACAAAGAGTTCGGTGAAAAATACGGCCTCAAGCCGCGCGCCCGTATCAAGGCAACCGCCAAGATCGGCACCGATCCGACCATCATGCTGACCGGCCCGGTTCCGGTTACCGAAAAGATCCTGGCTGACAACGGCATGAAGATCGGCGATCTTCACCTGTTCGAAGTGAACGAAGCATTTGCCTCGGTCGTGCTGCGGTTCCAGCAGGCATTCGACGTCGATCCGGCCCTTGTGAACGTGAACGGCGGCTCGATCGCGATGGGTCACCCGTTGGGCGCAACCGGCGCGATGATCATCGGCACGCTGCTGGATGAGCTGGAACGTCAGGACAAGGAAACCGGTCTGGCCACGCTTTGCATCGCGTCCGGTATGGGTGCGGCAACGATTATCGAGCGGGTCTGATGCCTAAGCTGGATCTCTCTCAGATCCCGTTCAATGGTGGCTCGTCCTATCCTGGCAAGCTGGCTGAGGCGGTCGGAGGCCGTTTCAAAAAGGGCGTTGGAGATGCGGGTGGGCTGACCCAGTTCGGGGTCAACATCGTGCGGCTTGAGCCACAAGCTCTGTCCTCGCTGCGTCATTACCACATGGAGCAGGACGAGTTTGCCATCATGCTCAGCGGTACATGCGTGCTGATCGACGACGATGGTGAGCATGAGATGCAGCCCGGTGATTGCGCCGCCTGGCCCGCTGGTGAAACCAACGGCCATCACCTTGTGAACAAAACCGATGCGCCTGCGACCTTTCTGGTGGTGGGCACTCGGACCCCGACCGAGACCTGTTTTTACAGCGACTTAGACATGATGGTGAAGGATGATGAGAACGGATTCTCTTTCACCCGGAAAGACGGCAGCCCGCTGACGGCTGACCAGATTGGAGATGACAATGACTGATTTCACTCTGAGCAAAGACGCGGACGGCGTCGCCTTCGTAACCTGGGACGCCCTGGGCAAATCCATGAACGTGCTGACCCGCGAGGCGTTTCAGGAGGTCAGCCAGCTGATCGATCAGGCCCTGAACGATGATGAGATCAAGGGGATCGTCATCACTTCGGGCAAAGAGGGCTCGTTTGCAGGCGGCATGGACCTGAATACGCTGGCCACCATTCGCCAGGAGGCGGGTGAAGAACCGGCGCAAGCGCTGTTCGATTTCGTCATGGGTGGCCACCACATTCTGCGCAAGCTGGAATTGGCAGGTATGGACCCCAAGACCAAGAAGGGCGGCAAGCCTATTGCCTGCGCAATCAACGGCACATGCGCCGGGATCGGGACCGAGATCGCCCTTGCCTGCCATCACCGCGTGATGACCGACAACCCGAAATCCAAGATCGGTCTGCCCGAAATTCTGCTGGGTATCTTCCCAGGTGGCGGCGGGACAATGCGCTATAGCCGCATGGTTGGTGCGATGGCGGCGGCTCCCGTCCTGCTGGAAGGCAAGATGATGGACCCGAAGAAGGCTAAGGGTGCACAGCTGATCGACGCAGTTTCAGATGACCCGGTTGCTGCAGCCAAGGAATGGGTTCTGAACGCCAAGGATGCCGATTTGGTAAAGCCTTGGGACGCGAAAGGCTACAAGATGCCCGGCGGCGCACCTTACCACCCTGCTGGCTTCATGACCTTCGTGGGTGCAAGCGCGATGGTGAACGGCAAGACGCAGGGTGCGTTCCCGGCGGCCAAAGCTCTGCTGAGCTCGATCTATGAAGGCGCATTGGTTGACTTCGACACCGCCCTGAAGATCGAGGCGCGGTGGTTCACCAATGTCCTGATGAACCCGTCTTCGTCGGCCATGATCCGGTCGCTGTTCCTGAACAAGGAAGCGTTGGAGAAAGGCGCTGTGCGTCCCAAGGATGTACCAGATCAGCGCGTTAAAAAGGTCGGCGTTCTGGGCGCGGGCATGATGGGTGCCGGTATCGCTCTGGTTTCCGCCCAGGCCGGGATGGAGGTTGTTCTGATCGACCGTGATCAGGAAGCCGCCGACAAGGGCAAGGCGTACAGCCAAAGCTATATGGACAAGGGCATCAAGCGTGGTAAAGCCACGGCTGAGAAGAAAGAAGCCCTGCTGGCCCGCATCACCGCGACCCCCGATCTGGAACATCTGAACGGCTGCGATCTGATTATCGAAGCCGTGTTCGAAGACCCCGGTGTGAAAGCTGAGATGACCAAGAAGGTAGAGGCCATCATCCCCGAGGATTGCATCTTTGCCTCGAACACCTCGACGCTGCCGATCACGGATCTGGCGAAAGCCTCGGTGCGGCCCGAACAGTTCATCGGCATCCACTTCTTCTCGCCGGTTGAGAAGATGTTCCTGGTCGAAATCATCAAGGGCAAGGAAACCGGGGATCGCGCAGTGGCGAAGGCGCTGGATTATGTCCGTCAGATCCGCAAGACACCGATCGTGGTCAACGATGCGCGCTTCTTCTATGCCAACCGCTGCATCATCCCCTATATCAACGAAGGTGCGCGCATGATCACCGAGGGCGTCAGCCCTATCCTGATCGACAACGCCGCGCGTCAGCTTGGCTTCCCGGTCGGCCCGATCCAGCTGACCGATGAAACTTCGATTGATCTGGGTGCCAAGATTGCCCGCGCCACCAAGGCGGCCATGGGCGATGCCTATCCCGAAAGCCCCTCGGACGATCTGATCTTCTGGATGGAGGAACAGGGCCGACTGGGTCGCAAGGCCAATGCGGGTTTCTTTGACTATGACGACAAGGGCAAGCGCGTCGAATATTGGAAGGGTCTGCAAGACAAGTACCCGCTGGCCGCCGAGCAGCCTGACCTGATCGAAGTCCAGGAACGCCTGATGTTCGCGCAGGTGCTAGAAGCGGTGCGCGCGCTGGAAGAAGGCGTTCTGGAAGACATCCGTGAAGGTGACGTGGGCGCGATTCTGGGCTGGGGTTTTGCGCCTTGGTCCGGTGGCCCGCTCAGCTGGCTGGACATCATCGGCACGCCCTATGCGGCCGAGCGGTGCGATCAACTGGCCGCAACCTACGGCGAGCGCTTCACCTGCCCGCCGCTGCTGCGTGAAATGGCCGAAAAAGGTCAGAGCTTTTATGGCCGCTTCAATCCCGAAGCAAAAGCCGCTTGAAACAATGATGCAGGCGCGTGAAACCACGCGCCTGCATCGTTCTTGTCAGTGTTTGGTTAGATCTGCCATTCGGGCCGCAGGAACAGAACCGGCGCGTTCGGGCGCCCCGGTCGACCAGGCCGCCTGACCCCAGATGGCGGGCGGATCGGAAATATCGGGTCCTGCGGAATGGGCGCAGGCAGTGCACCCAATGGGTTTGCTAGGGCCGACATGTCGCCCTTGATAGCAATCGAATTGACAAGGTCTTCTGCGGCAGTCTCGTCCACGACCTTGTATGCTTGCACTTGGGCTGTCCCCCGCATCGAAAAGCGACCCGAAGGGCAAAACGCTTGCAAGCCCCCTTCGACAAAGATCACCTGATCCTCGTCAAAGAACAGCGAACTGACTTCAAAAGATGATCCCGGAGCTTGAGACATCATGCGCCCAGCCCCATTCAGAACACGTGCGGGCACCACCGAAATTCCTTCGGCCCCTTCATCAATCTTGGACAAGCTAAGTGCCATACCTTGTTCAGGCATCAACCAAACTGGTCGCCCGTTAAAGGCAGCACGGGCCGGTACAAAGATCGGCAGATATTCAGCGCGCCGCTCATCTGCTGGAATGACCACGGTACTGGTCGAGATGCGGCGCACCTCTTTGAAACCGTGGTCGAGTGTTCGAACCAGATCACCTACAGCGATCCGTTCGACTGGCTTCCAGCCACTGGTGGTGGCAATCTTCGTGCCCTGCAAAAATCCGCCACGGCGCGCGTTCATCGCGTGACTTGGATTGATTGGCTCAAACTCGGGCGATTGATTTAGATAAACAGAAATACTCGTAACTTCAGACACGTGCCGAACCCCCTTTGGCACAAATTGGTTATGCCCAATAGCTAGCACCAAAAAATGAAGGCTGTCTTATTTCAGACATAATTGCGCCTGATTTGAGCAATATTTGCCCCATCCCCTTGTATTTTTGTAAACATTCACTCCGTAAATTCGAGCTTTTTTGCCATTTCTGAAACGAAAGACCCGTGCGGGCTGTGGCGAATCCTCGCCATTCGGCCCTTTGTGAGCGTTAGGCCATCTCTTGCAAGGAGGAAGAGCGTTTAGCCCGCCATCCCAACAATGCGCCCGCCAATGCGATCAAGGCAATGCCCGAAACTTGCATGACGCCGATGGACTGCCCAAGTGCTACAAAAGCAAAAAGCGGGCCAAAGATCATGACTGAATACTCGAAGACAGCCACATAAGATGGCTCACCCACCTGATACGCCTTGATCAACATGAAGACCGCGACCGTCGAACCAACGGCCTGGATACCGATCCAAAGCATCGCAGGTCCGAATGCCCAAACCCAGCCCCGCGTGACAAAGCCTTCCGGTCCGTCAGGGGTGTCAACAGGGGAAAGCGTGAAAGCCATGGCGCCAATCGCTCCGGCTGTACCCAGTGTGATAACCATGGCCGCCAACATGGCCACCGTGCTTTCTGACGAGCAATGTGTGCGTGTCAGGATCGAGCCCAACGCATAGAAAAAACCGGCCACAACCGGCAACAGCGTCCGCGTATCAAAGTCGCTCGGGTTTGGCTGCAGCACCAACAAAATACCGGTGAATCCCATCAGAACGGCCAGAATGCGCCAGGGGCCAATCGTCTGCCTGAGCGCCAGAGATGAAATCAACAGCACGAAGATCGGCGACGTGAACAATCCTGCCAACGCTTGCGCAATGGGCATCATCGCCAAAGATGCAAAATAGCACAGCATGGCGACCGTCATCAAAACACTACGTAAAATGACGGATCTCCAACGGCGTGGGCGCAGCCGACCCAAACCCACAACAGAAAGACCGACAATCAATGGAAACATCAGCAAGGCACGGGTCAGATGGAACTGCCACAAGCCAACCGTTTCGGCCAACAGCACCACCACATTGTCGATCACGCCAATGATCGCCATGGAGCCAATCATCAAACCCGAAGCCAAAACCGGCGAAGTTGTTGAATGATCCTGCATGTAAGTGCCTCGATTGCGATCAAAGATCTGGGACTTTTTCTTGTCGGGTATCCAGCACATTTTGCTTTAGCTGCGCAACAGGTTTGCGCCTAACGAATGCACCATGCTAAGCTGTGGCAAAACAATTCTGAGCAGACCCCATCAAGATGACGGCCCTGAAAAAGTACCAGCGGATCGAAGCCACCGGTCTGTGGCGCCCTTCGCCCGATGAACAGCGGCGAGAGGTTGTGGTATCGATCGGTGAAGCCACTCTGACGATTTCCGACTTCAATGACAGGGCCTTGACCCATTGGTCTTTGGCTGCACTGGAACGACAGAACCCAGGGTCTTTTCCGGCCGTTTTCAACCCCAACGGCGACCCGGACGAAACGCTGGAACTGGCGGAAACCGAAACCACGATGCTGGACGCCATTGACCGCTTGCAACGCGCCATTGATCGCGCGCGCCCGCACCCCGGTCGTCTGCGGTGGTTGAGTGTCGGGGGCGTTGTTGTCGCTGTATTGGCCCTGCTGCTGTTTTGGTTGCCCGGCGCATTGCAGAGCCACGTTGTTTCCGTCGTTCCACAGGTGAAACGGCAGGAAATCGGTGAGACCATACTGCACAGGATCGAACGTGTCTCGGGGCGCGCCTGTTCTTCGGTGGATGCGCAGGGGTCGCTGGATCGGCTGGCCAAGCGGACTGGTGTACGCCAGATCATTATCCTGCCTGCAGGCGTACAGGACAGTCTGAGCCTTCCCGGCGGCACGGTTGTGTTGAACAAATCGTTGGTGGAAGACTATGAAGACCCTGCCGTCGCCGCGGGTTATGTCATCGCGGAACGCGCCCGCATGGAACAGACGGACCCACTTGATGATCTTCTGGATCGAACCGGTGCATCGTCGGCTTTCCGTTTGCTGACAACCGGCGGACTGACGCCTGCCATCATCGACAACTACACCGAACAAGTTGTATCAGACCCTCGGCCTTCGCTTTTGGATGACCAGCTTTTGGCGGTCTTTGCACAAGCCGCCCTGCCCTCGACGCCTTATGCATATGCTCGAGATATAACGGGTGAAACTGTCTTGGGACTGATCGAGGCGGACCCGATGGCAGGTCGCACCCTGGAACAGGTTTTGCCGGACCGCGACTGGGTCCGGCTTCAGAACATTTGCGGCGAATAATCAGGCTTATTTGGTGCCGAACATGCGGTCGCCCGCATCGCCCAGGCCCGGCATGATATAGCCTTTCGAGTTCAACTCGCGGTCCAGTGCAGCGGTCACGATGTGCACGTCCGGGTGCGCTTCTTTCATTCGCGCCACACCTTCGGGTGCCGCCAGCAGGCAAAGGAAGCGGATATCCGTTGCGCCCGCCTCTTTCAGCAGATCAATGGCAGCGGCCGAACTGTTGCCGGTGGCCAACATCGGATCCACGGCAATGACCAAACGGTCTTTCAGGCCTTCGGGTGCCTTGAAATAGTACTGTACGGGCTTCAGGGTTTCTTCGTCGCGATACAGCCCGACAAAGCCAACGCGCGCGGAGGGCACAAGTTCCAAAACCCCATCCAACATCCCATTTCCGGCGCGCAGGATTGACACAAGCGCCATCTTCTTGCCCGCTAGGATCGGGGCGTCCATCTCTTCCATCGGCGTTTCGATATGGCGCGTGGTCAGAGGGATTTCACGCGTGACCTCGTAGGCCAGCAAAAGCGTAATTTCGCGCAGCAACTGCCGAAACTCAGCCGTTGAGGTGCCCTTGTCTCGCATGAGCGTCAGTTTGTGTTGAACCAACGGGTGATCGACGACGGTCAGGTGTTCGCTCATGATGTCTCCAGTCTTTTCTTGACCCGCGTACGGGTATCTTCATCGCAGAAGGCCGCGTTCAGGGCCATCTCATTCAGTGTCGCAAAATCCTCGGCCTCCCAGCCGAAAGCTGCGTTCAACATCTCATACTCCCGCCGCATGGTCGTGTGAAAGAACGGAGGGTCGTCTGTGGACACCGTGACCTTTACGCCTGCGTCGCGCAAGCGTGCGATCGGATGCGCTGCAAAATCCGGGAAAAGGCCCAGAACCACGTTCGACCCTGGGCAGACTTCAAGAGTGATGTCCCGATCCACCAATTCGCGAACAAGGTCGGGGTCTTCGATGGCGCGAACGCCGTGACCGATGCGTTCGACCCCCAGATCACGGATGGCATCGCGCACGCTGTCAGGGCCACCGAACTCACCCGCATGTGTGGTCAGACGCAGACCGGCTTCGCGCGCACAATCGAAGGCCCATTTGAAATCACCTTGCGCACCGATGGATTCGTTCCCGCCCATACCGAACCCGGTGATCCAGTCGCCAGCGGTCTCAGCTGCACATTGGGCGCTGCGCTTGGCCTGTTCGGGGCCGAAATGGCGCACGCAGGTGATGACGCCCCTCAGCGTAATGTCAAACTTGCGCTCGGCCTCGCCTGCGGCATCCTGGATGGCGTTCAGATAATCGCGCCACGCGTGCAGATCGCCGCCACCGCAGAAATCCGGGCTGAGAAAAGTCTCGGAATAAACCACACCATTCTCGGCGCTTTCTTCCAGAATGGCCAAAGTAAGCCGTCGAAAATCTTCGGGCGTTTTCAAAACTTCGCAAGCGGCCTCGTACACGCTCAGGAAATGCGCGAAGTCGCGGAAATCATAAGATCCGTCCGACTTGAAGATACCGCTCAGGTCCACGCGCTTTTCATGCGCGAGTTGACGGATGAATGCCGGAGGCGCTGCGCCTTCGTGATGCAGGTGCAGTTCGATTTTTGGAAGGTCGGCGACGTTCATAAAAAGTTCCTACCCGGCCCTTGCGCCGGAATGTTCAGGTGATGAGCAATGCTGGCGGCGACATCGGCAAAATCCACTTGTCCGATCTTCCCCGCGCCCTGCCCTGCAATCAGAACCGGCACCTGTTCACGCGTGTGATCCGTTCCGGTCCAGCTGGGGTCATTGCCATGATCGGCGGTCAGCAGCAATAGGTCTCCAGGGCGGAGTTTCGCCAGAATCTTCCCGATTTCCCGGTCGTACCATTCAAGCGCGCGGGCATAACCGCTGATGTCGCGGCGATGGCCATACAAGCTGTCGAATTCTACGAAATTGGCGAAGGTCAAACTGCCGTCTTCCGCCTCGTCCACGAGATCAGACAGGTGCTGCATCAATTCGGCATCAGATCCTTTGCGCAGCGTGTCGATGCCCTGCATCGAAAAGATGTCGCCGATCTTGCCCACGGCGTGCACCTTTCGTCCCGCATCCTGCGCCCAATTGGTCAGCACTGGTGCGGGCGGCAAAATAGCGAAATCCTTGCGATTGGTCGTGCGTTCAAAGCCCGTCTCTGGCGTGCCGATAAAGGGGCGCGCAATGACACGCCCAACTTTCATCTCATGCAGACGCGGTGCAAGCGCGCGGCACATGTCCAGCAGCCGGTTCAGCCCGAAGCTTTCTTCATGAGCGGCGATTTGAAACACGCTGTCGGCAGAGGTGTAGCAGATCGGCCAACCGGTCCGCATGTGCTCGGCACCCAACTCGGCGATGATCGCAGTGCCCGAAGCGTGACAATCCCCAAGGACGCCTTCGGTCCCTGCCGCTTCAGCTGCGGCACGGCTCAGGTCCGCTGGAAAGGCTGGAACCGTGTCTGGAAAATAATGCCAGTCCCACGGCACTGGCAGGCCTGCTAGTTCCCAATGGCCCGAGGGCGTGTCCTTGCCGGGCGAATGCTCGCGCGCGCAGCCCCACAGGCCGGTGGGTTCTGCGCCCAACCCCGGAATTTCGTCCCCGGACGCCAAGCGCACAGCCGCACCCAGACCCAATGCGTCAAGATGCGGCAAGTTCAAATCGCCTGATCGCCCGCCTTCTGCTCGCCCCTCGGCACAAGCCTGCGCGATGTGGGCCAGAGTATTCGCCCCTGTATCCGGAATACTGCCATTGAAGAACTGACTGGCATCAGGTGCCCCGCCTATACCGACGGAATCCATGACAACAAGGAACGCGCGGGTCATACGCTGATCCTTTCACGCACCAGATCAGGAACCGATGGAGGTGTATCGCTGATCGTAATAGCGCTGAGAACGCTTTTTGCAGCCCGAAGCGCGGCGTCCTCCCGTGCTGAATGGATTACAGCGATGGGTGCCCCTTTGGATACACGATCCCCCAGCCGGAGAATACCAGAGATCCCAACCGCTGGATCGATCTGGTCGCTTTCGACCTGACGACCACCGCCCAGCGCCACCACGGCAAGACCCAGCGCTTCTCCGTCGATGGCCGAGACGTAACCATCCCTGGGGGCGGGAACCTCTTGGATGACGTTGGCCTCTGGCAGGAACCGGGCCCAGGTTTCGACAAACTGTACGGGGCCGCCGACCGCAGCCATCATGCGACCAAACCGTTCTGCGGCGCGCCCGTCCCGGATGACTGCGGCGATCTGTTCGCGCCCTTCCGCGACCGACCCGCACATTCCGGCATCCGTCAGCAATACCCCCCCCAGCTCGGCAGAGATGTCTGCCAACGGTGAAGATTGCGATCCGGTCAGGACCTTCATAACTTCTGCAATTTCCAACGCATTGCCCAACGCGGGGGCCAGTGGCTGGTTCATATCCGTAATCACCGCTGACGTCCGGCACCCCGCCGCGTTTGCAGTCTCGGTCAATGCTGTGGCAAGCTTTTGAGCATCTTCCATCGTTTTCATGAAGGCACCGCTGCCGACCTTGACGTCAAGAACCAGTGCGTCCGGGCTGGCCGCCAATTTTTTGGAAAGGATCGAAGCCGTGATCAGGTCCAAACTTTCGACAGTCGCGGTTACATCACGCACCGCATAAAGTCGCTTATCGGCCGGAGCGATCTGCCCCGTTGCGCCAACAATGGCAGCACCGGTTTCACCCAAGATCTGTGCAAGACGATCTTGCCCGATCTGCGTGCTGACGCCCGGTATCGCCTCAAGCTTGTCCAGTGTCCCGCCGGTGTGCCCCAACCCACGGCCCGAGATCATTGGAACATATGCCCCGCATTCCGCCAGCGCCGGAGCAAGTACAAGGCTAACGCTATCCCCGACTCCGCCGGTCGAGTGTTTATCGATCACCGGCCCGTCGACATCCCAAGTAAGCACATCACCGCTGTCGCGCATCGCGACTGTCAAATCCGCGCGCCCCTGCGGGCCCAAACCGCCCATGCAGACGGCCATGGCAAAGGCCCCGGCCTGCGCGTCGCTGACACTGCCGTCGGCCAGCCCCTGTGCAAACCAGATCAATTCTTCGCGCCCTGGCACCTCAAGCCTGCGCAGCTTTGCAATGATCGAACGGGCATCCATGCGTCAGACATCTTCCATATGAGAGGCATCAAACGCGCCAGGCAGCAATTCTCCGATGGTGGTTTCGAACTCGGCACCATCCACGGTTGCCAAAGTGACTTTCACATCACGCTTGCCGAACTCGGCCAGTTTCTGTCGGCAACCACCGCAAGGCGGCACGGGTTGCGGGCTCGAGGCGACCACATAGACCTCAGTGAGGTCCTGTTCGCCTGCGGCAACCATCGCGGCAATCGCACCGGCCTCGGCACAGGTGCCTTCAGGGTATGCGACGTTCTCGACATTGCAACCAGAATAAATCTGACCCGAGGAAGACCGCAGCGCCGCGCCTACCTTGAAGCTCGAATAAGGCGCATAGGCGTTTTCCCGGACGGACAAGGCAGCGTCTTTCAGCGACATGGCGATTCCTCATTTTTGATCATCTGGTCAGAAAATTGGACCCTACCGGAAAAAGGCGGGGGAATAGAAGCCCCCTTACCTTGTTTTTCAGTCACCCCAGTGTTGTGTTGAAGGTACCGGGCAAGGTGACTTCCAGCAATTCCATATCATCCGATGGTGCGGACAAACGCGTACGCATGCCCGGTGGAATGACAAAAGCATCCCCTTGTTCCAGCCGGTAGGGTTCGCGACCTTCGCCTTCCAGCGTAACTTGGCCGCCCATCACGAAGGTGAAATGGATATCGGTGTCATGGCTGGCCCATTCCGGTTCACCCTGCCCTTTGCGCACAACCTGAACCCCGGCGACACACTTGGTGTTTTCGGCAATTGTTGTGTCGCGGCAAATGTACCCCGGCAAACGGAACGGCCCCCATTCGGCATCCTTCGCCTGATTGTAGACAAAGCGTTGCCCCTGCCATTCCCGATCGGGACGAAAATGCGGGGTTGGGAGCTGCATGTCATGGTCGATTTCCGTGACATGTTCTGCCGGCACACCGATCTCAATGACCTGAACATTGTCGGATGCTTCCAGCACGCGATGACGAATTTCCGGTGGTTGGATAAAGCAATCGCCAGCCGTCAGCCGCATCTTTTCGCCCTGGTCTTCATAGACCACATCGACCCAACCGTGGATGCAAAAGATCAGTTGAAACCCAACCTTGTGAAAATGCACCATGTCAGGCACGGGGCCGCCGTCTGGAATACGAATATGGCTTGCGATGATTGAACCGCCGAGCCGATCCGGCACCAGATCGCGGTAATACATTCCGGCGCGCCCGATGATCCAAGGAGCCTGATCCTTTAGCCTGCGCACCACAAAGGAATGAACCGTTTCAGGCATCACAAGCGGCGGGCTACGCTCTTCGATTTCGACACGGGTCCCGTTTGGCGCAACAAGAACCCGTTCACCGTTGGCGAAACCTTCTGGGTCATCGGTCAGAATACGCAGCGTTCCGGCGCTTTCGGGTGCATCCTTTTCGATGCGCAACCGCAAACCATGCCCTGAGAACACCGCAATGCGCGGATCGTCTGCGGGATAGATCATGTCCATCTTCATCCCCAATGTCTTTGTGTAAAAGGGGATGTCGTCACGCAGCTCTTGCGTGGGCAGGCGAAATTCAGCGTATGTCTGCGATGGCTCGGCTGTCTTGGTCATGGGGCGTTCCGTTGGATTGCGTTTTCGGCCATCCGATCAGAACAGAGGCCAAAATGCCAATCGAAAAGAACATCTCGAGCGTTTCTTCCAGAACAAAAAGCCGCACTTGCATGAGGTCAGACAAGGCACCGCTGTACAGCCCGACAAATTCTTCCAACAGCTGAGCAGTCACGGCCGCGCATCCCGCCGCAACGAACACAATCAATGACAGGTTGCGTTGCTTGAACGCACGCCACCCTGTTGGAATGCCGTGCCAGATCGCACCGCCCAGCACCAACAGGATCAGCGCAACCCTGACCCATACGATATCCAGAAACACGTCCAACCCATGAAGGATCGCAAATGGCAGACTTCCTTCGGAATAGATGTCAGCCTCTAACTCTCGCTCAGCAAGCAAAAGGCATGTGAGGCCGATATAGGCACGGGTCACGCCCCGGTACCGCCACAGCGCCGAAAGACCCGCGACAAACAAACCTGCGGCCGAGACTGTTTCTATCGGGCCGCCTTCATGGTTGAACTTTGCCGCGAACTCGGGCCACACAATAATAACGCTGACCAGAGCACCCGCCAACAACGCTGCACCCCACAGCGCCAGCCGAGCATACTGGGCACGCGACATAAAGCCGTAGGACAGGCCACCGACCTGCTCATTTAACTTGATTGTCATAACTGCTTGTTCTTGCCTGAGTGCTGTTATGGGTTGCAAAGTTGCCTAGACGTAAATGTTTTGTGACAAAAATCAAGCTTTATACACTTCACGGTTGCGACAACTCGCCGAAGTGACGCAACGTAGCCAAGCTAAAAGAAATAGTTTAAGGTTAAATTATATTTCCCAGGGAGAAGAAACGCCAATGTCCGACACCCCTAGCCTGCGACAGGCTTCGCTTGATTATCATGCCCATCCCAAACCCGGAAAGCTTGAGATCAAGGCGACCAAGCCGATGGCCAACGGGCGCGATCTGGCCCGCGCCTACTCGCCCGGCGTGGCCGAGGCCAGCCTTGAGATCAAGGCAGATGCAGCAAATGCAGAACGCTACACCGCACGCGGCAATCTGGTTGCGGTAGTGTCCAACGGCACAGCGGTTCTGGGGCTGGGCAATATCGGGGCGCTTGCGTCCAAGCCGGTGATGGAGGGCAAGGCCGTCCTGTTCAAAAAATTCGCAGGCATCGATTGCTTTGATATCGAAGTCGACCAACCAGACCCTGAAAAACTGGCGGATATCGTCTGCGCGCTTGAACCAACATTTGGCGCAATAAACCTGGAAGACATCAAGGCCCCCGATTGTTTCATCGTCGAAAAGCTCTGCCGTGAGCGCATGAACATTCCTGTGTTCCATGACGACCAGCATGGGACCGCCATTGTCGTTGGGGCCGCTGCCAAAAACGCCCTGCACGTGGCCGGAAAGTCCTTTGACACCATTAAGGTTGTCTCGACCGGAGGTGGAGCTGCGGGGATTGCCTGCCTGAACATGCTGGTGAAACTGGGTGTCAAGCGCGAGAACATCTGGTTATGCGACATTCATGGGCTTGTCTATGAAGGCCGCGCCGAGGATATGAACCCGCAGAAATCCCAGTTCGCCCAGAACTCGGATCTGCGGACATTGGATGAGGTCATCGGAGAAGCAGACCTGTTTCTCGGCCTCAGCGGTCCGAATGTCCTTAAACCCGAGATGGTTGCAAAAATGGCCAGCCGTCCGATAATTTTTGCGTTGGCCAACCCGACGCCGGAAATCCTGCCACAGGCCGCGCGCGACGTTGCCCCAGACGCGATCATAGCCACGGGTCGCAGCGATTTTCCAAATCAAGTCAACAATGTACTGTGTTTTCCCTTTATCTTCCGAGGCGCGCTGGATGTGGGCGCGACCGAGATCAATGATGAGATGCAGATCGCCTGCGTTGACGGCATCGCGGAAATGGCACGCGCGACAACAAGCGCAGAAGCCGCGGCCGCTTATAAAGGTGAACAACTGACTTTTGGCCCGGATTACCTGATCCCCAAACCTTTCGACCCTCGTTTGGTTGGGGTCGTTTCATCATCCGTGGCTAAGGCCGCCATGGAAAGCGGTGTCGCCAAACGACCAATCGAAGATTTTGAGGCATACAAAGAAAAGCTGAACCAGACCGTTTTCAAATCCGCCCTTCTGATGCGCCCTGTGTTCGAGGCCGCTGCGGTCGCATCCCGCCGGATCGTTTTTGCCGAGGGCGAGGATGAACGCGTGCTGCGCGCCTCACAAGCCATCCTGGAAGAGACAACAGAGACACCAATCCTGATCGGGCGCCCGGAAGTGATCGAAGCGCGCTGTGAAAAGCTGGGCCTGACAATACGCCCTGGAACGGATTGCCAGATCGTAAACCCGGAAAACGATCCGCGCTATTACGATTACTGGAACTCGTACCATCAGATCATGCAGCGCCGCGGCGTGACACCGGATCTGGCCAAGGCAATCATGCGCACCAACACCACCGCGATCGGCGCCATTATGGTGCATCGCGGTGAAGCGGACAGTCTGATCTGCGGTACATTCGGCGAGTATCGCTGGCACCTGAATTATGTCGAACAGGTTTTGGACGATGGCGACCTGCGTCCGCATGGTGCGTTGTCCCTGATGATTTTGGAAGACGGGCCCCTGTTCATTGCCGACACCCATGTTCGTCAATTGCCCACCCCTGAAGAGCTGGCCGAAACCACCATTGGTGCGGCACGGCACGTGCGCCGGTTCGGGATCGAGCCCAAAATTGCATTCTGTTCGCAATCCCAATTCGGCAATCAAGCCGAAGGGTCCGGCAAACGGCTGCGTGCGGCGCTGAACATTCTGGATCAACAGCCGCGTGATTTCGTGTACGAGGGTGAAATGAACCTGGATGCCGCTTTGGACGGAGACCTTCGGGCGCGCATTTTCCCGGCTTCGCGTCTTGAAGGCGCAGCAAATGTGCTGATCTTCGCTCATGCGGACGCTGCCAGCGGGGTGCGCAATATCCTTAAGATGAAAGCTGATGGAATCGAAGTTGGCCCCATTCTGATGGGCATGGGCAACAAAGCTCATATTGTAACGCCGTCGATCACCGCGCGCGGCTTGCTGAATATGGCTGCCATCGCTGGCACTCCGGTTGCGCATTACGGCTGAGCAATCGCAATGATAACCCGGACCGCACTCTGGAATGGGGTGCGGTTTACCAGCAATTTACGAATGGCCGATAACTTGTGGCCGTCTAAAGGTTGTTCTGTCGGCAGTAGTCAAACGCGCTTAACACTTCGAGTTTTGTTGAGTCGTAGCCCGTTCCTGTTTTTGCAGCGCAGGGTTTGCAGATTTGCAAACTCGACCTTGAGATCTTTGTTTCCCGCTGGCAGAAAAGGGGTTTGCAAAACTTTGCAGCCTCTTCAGCGGTTTCCTGCAAATATTTTGCGATAAACTGACGCGTCGCCATTTGACACGCTTGCCCGAAAGTTTTCTGGGTCCTAACACAATATTCAAGTCGTTGTGAGGAGAACGAGATGGCGTATCAGGACGTTTATGACAGCTGGAAAACTGACCCCGAAGCGTTCTGGATGGACGCCGCCAAAGGGATCGACTGGGTAAAAGAACCCAGCAAAGCGTTGTTCGACGACAATGCCCCACTGTATGAATGGTTCAGCGACGCGCGGGTAAATACGTGCTGGAACGCGGTAGACCGTCACGTGGAAAACGGTCGCGGAGAGCAAACGGCCATCATCTATGACAGCCCCATCACTCATACCAAGCGCGAGATTTCGTATGTTGAGCTACGCAACCGTGTGGCCAACCTTGCCGGTGCGCTGCGAGCCAAAGGCGTCGAGAAAGGTGATCGCGTCATCATCTATATGCCGATGATCCCCGAGGCGCTTGAGGCAATGTTGGCCTGTGCACGACTGGGCGCGGTGCATTCGGTTGTGTTCGGCGGGTTTGCCAGTAACGAATTGGCCGTTCGTATTGATGACGCCAAACCCAAAGCGATCATCGCCGCGTCGTGCGGGATGGAGCCCGGTCGCGTGGTGCACTATAAACCTCTGCTGGACGGCGCGATCGACCTGGCTGATCACAAGCCAGAATTCTGCGTAATATTCCAGCGTGAACAAGAGGTTGCTCAACTGATTGAAGGACGCGATTTCAACTGGCACGGTTTTCAATACGGCGTTGAACCTGCAGAATGCGTACCGGTCGATGGTAACGATCCGGCCTATATCCTTTACACCTCTGGCACCACGGGTGCGCCCAAGGGTGTTGTGCGCCCCACTGCCGGACATCTGGTGGCGCTGAACTGGTCGATGAAGAACATCTACAACGTCGATCCCGGCGATGTGTTCTGGGCGGCATCCGATGTGGGCTGGGTCGTAGGACATTCGTATATCTGCTACGCACCGCTCATCCATGGGAACACAACCATCGTTTTCGAAGGCAAACCGGTTGGCACCCCCGACGCTGGCACCTTCTGGCGCGTGATATCAGAGCATAAGGTCAAAAGCTTTTTCACCGCACCCACGGCGATCCGCGCCGTAAAACGAGAAGACCCAAAGGGTGAACTGATCGCCAAATACGACCTGTCGCATTTGCGCGCCCTGTATCTGGCAGGCGAACGCGCTGATCCCGACACCATCATCTGGGCCCAAAATGCGCTGAACGTTCCTGTGATCGACCATTGGTGGCAAACCGAAACCGGTTGGGCCATCGCTGGCAATCCCCTGGGCATCGAAGAACTGCCGATCAAGCTGGGCTCACCCGCTAAACCGATGCCGGGCTATGACGTGCAAATTCTGGACGAAGGCGGCCACCCGATGAAAGCGGGAGAACTGGGTGCCATTGCGGTCAAGCTACCGCTGCCTCCAGGCACGCTGCCGACCCTCTGGAACGCAGAGGAACGGTTCAAGAAATCCTATCTGGAGCACTTCCCCGGTTACTATGAAACAGGCGATGCAGGCATGATCGACGAGGACGGATACCTCTATATCATGGCGCGAACTGATGATGTCATCAACGTGGCGGGTCATCGCCTTTCGACCGGCGGGATGGAAGAGGTTCTGGCCGCCCACCCGGACGTGGCCGAATGTGCTGTGATCGGTGTATCGGATCAGTTGAAGGGTCAGATGCCTGTCGGGTTCCTATGCCTGAATGCCGGCGCCGACCGGGACCACGGTGATGTGGTTCAGGAGGTCATCAAGATGGTGCGCGAAAAGATCGGCCCCGTTGCAGCTTTCAAACTGGCTGTGATCGTCGACAGGCTGCCCAAGACCCGTTCGGGCAAGATCCTGCGCGGCACGATGGTTTCGATTGCTGACGGTCAGGACTATAAAATGCCCGCCACCATCGACGATCCTGCCATCCTTGATGAAATCAAGGACGCCTTACAAACAATCGGTTACGCAAAGTGATCTTGGGGCGGCGCAGGCCGCCCTTTTCACGTCTGCCCTTGCAACCGGAACAAAGCCCCCTACTGTCGCTGTAACACAGTGAGGGCCCATGACAGATTCCGACATCTGGCGTCTCAGCGCCACAGACTTGACCACCCTGACGCGACGCGGTGATCTAAGTGCGACTGAGGTTGTACAGGCTTCGATTGACCGGATGGATGCAGTCAACCCCGACCTGAATGCCGTGGTCGAAGATCTGCGCGCAGAGGCGTTGGAACGTGCACATTCCTTGGATAACGCCCGTGCAAGCGGGCGACCAAGCGGAGCACTGCATGGTGTACCGGTCACGATAAAAGTGAATGTGGATCAGAAAGGTCACGCCACCACAAATGGCGTTGTGGCATTGAAAGACGTCATCGCGCCGGATGACGCACCGGTTGTCAGCAATCTGCAAAAGGCCGGGGCCATTGTAATAGGGCGAACCAACACGCCCGAGTTCTCGTTTCGGGCCGATACGGACAACGCGCTTTACGGGCGCACACATAACCCATGGGGCCGCCATATCTCACCCGGCGGATCATCGGGCGGAGCGGGCGCGGCCGTGATGGCAGGTATCGGGGCGCTGGCCCATGGCAATGATATCGGCGGCAGCCTACGCTTTCCCGCAGCTGCCAATGGGGCGGTCACAGTGAAACCAGGGCTGGGGCGTGTTCCCGCCTGGAACCCAAGCCAAAAGGTCGAGCGCGGCTTGTTGGCCCAGTCAATGTCTGTTCAGGGCCTGATAACCCGGACGGCAGCAGATTTGCATCTTTCGATGCCCAGCCTGATCTCGGCAGACGCACGCGACCCATTCCATGTGCCAATGCCTTGGCGCCGTGAATCCCCGGCTGGTCCGATCAAGGTGGCATTCACAAAAAACACTTTTGGATATGCTCTGCATCCCGAAGTTGAAAAGGCCCTTGATACGGCGCGCGACGCATTGGTTGATGCTGGCTATGCCGTAGATGAGGTCGATCCGCCGGACGTTTTCGAATGTGGGCGGGTCGGTTATCGCGCACTTATGGGCGAAGTGCTGACCCTGATGAAATCGGATATCGAAGCGGCCGGTTCGCAAACCATCCAAGAGATTTTCAACGTCTACTTTCAGGAATTCCCGCCGATCGTCGAAACCGAGCTGGTAAAAATGCTGGCCAAACGCAGCCACTACGCGCGCGAATGGTCGCTGTTCATGCATGATTATCCGCTGGTTTTGTCACCCTTCTTGCCGCAGCCCTTCTTCAAGCCCGACCGCGATACGGAAGGGGCTGAAGGCGTGCATGAGGTTCTGGGCTGCGCGGTGTATTCTTACGCGATGAACTTCCTGGGGCTTCCGGCAGCCTGCGTACCCGCGCACTTGGCCGATCTGCCGAAGGGGCCACAACCGATTAATGTTCAAATTGCAGCGCAGCGATGGCGCGAAGATCTGGCGGTAGACGCCGCTGCGGCAATCGAAGCCCGCGTGGGTCAAATGTGCACCGCGCTTTGGGATCAAATGAAAAGCGTATAATTGGCCCCAAAAGAAATAGACCTCGGGTCATTGTGCCCGAGGTCCAACTGCTTAAATAAGCCTGGAAATCTGATGACGAGCGTAGCACCACCCACCCTCGCCAGCGCAAAATTTGCACAATCATTCGAAAACGCCTTTCAGGTGGCCACTCACTCCCACCTTGGCGTGTTCTCCAGGCAAGTTGAGATTACTAAAACGGCAATCAATTCCATGTGAACTGGTTCACATAAACCGAAAAAAAGTGCACGGCGGCCCGCTTTTATGTGAATTGCTCAGAAATCAGGCGTTCTTCGAGCCCGTGGCCCGGATCAAATAGAATGCGGTGGGCTATTGCCGGCTCCGACCTGATCTCGACCCAGTCGATATCCGGGAAAGAAATGGAATCGGCATCCGCCATGACCGGGCGCTTTTCGGCATCAAGAACGTCGAACCGAACCTTTGCGATCTTGGGCAGCAGCGCGCCACGCCAACGGCGGGGACGGAACGCGGCAATCGCAGTCAACGCCAAAACGTCCGAACCAATTGGCAGGATCGGCCCGTGTGCCGAATAGTTGTAGGCCGTCGATCCGGCGGGTGTCGACAGCAGGGCTCCATCGCAGACCAGTTCCGACATCCGCACGCGACCGTCAACGCTGATCTTCAGCCTTGCAGCCTGTGGGCCAGCCCGCAGCAGCGACACTTCGTTGATGGCCAGCGCCTCGTGTAGCTTACCGGACTGATCCATTGCGCGCATCGCCAGCGGATTGATAACCTCTTCTTCGGCATCCTCGAGACGCGCGATCAGGTCGTCTTCGTGGTATTCGTTCATCAAAAAGCCGATCGTGCCCCGGTTCATACCGTATACCGGTGTGTCGAGATGCTGCATGTTGTGCAGGGTGTGCAACATGAAGCCATCCCCGCCGAGAGCAACCACAACATCTGCGTCGCGCGGTGCAGCGTTTCCGTGTTTAGCCACCAGAGCATCCCGGGCCGTCTGCGCCACTTTGACCTCACTGGCAAGAAAGGCGATTCTCTTTTTCATGTTTTACGGTTTCCGGTCCTACGCATTTGGTTCCGAAACAAACATACCTTTCCCCAATAGGCCAGTCTTGACGCGCCAGCTTAGAAATTCGTCGCTTTAAGCCTTTTGGAGAAGCAACGTTTCCGATAGGAAATCCGCAAGATTTTACCCAGCCATGTGGAGCGCCCATGAACGCCAATCTTCGTGACACCGGATTTTTCACCCAATCCCTGTCTGACCGCGACCCTGAGCTATTTGGCTCGATCACGTCGGAACTGGGCCGTCAGCGCGACGAGATCGAGTTGATTGCCTCCGAGAACATCGTCTCTGCCGCCGTAATGGAAGCGCAGGGTTCGGTGATGACCAACAAATATGCCGAAGGCTATCCCGGTCGGCGCTATTATGGCGGTTGCCAGTTCGTCGACATCGCCGAAAACCTGGCCATCGACCGCGCCAAGCAGCTCTTTGGCTGTGAATTTGCCAACGTGCAGCCCAACTCGGGCAGCCAGGCCAACCAGGGTGTGTTCCAGGCGCTGATCAAGCCCGGCGACACCATTTTAGGCATGAGCCTGGATGCAGGCGGCCACCTGACCCACGGCGCGGCCCCGAACCAATCGGGCAAGTGGTTCAACGCGGTGCATTACGGCGTGCGCAAGCAGGACAACCTGATCGACTATGACCAGATCGAGTCGCTGGCGAAAGAGCACCAGCCCAAGCTGATCATCGCCGGCGGCTCGGCCATCCCGCGCACCATCGACTTTGCCCGCATGCGCGAGATCGCCGATATGGTCGGCGCCTATCTGCACGTGGACATGGCCCATATCGCCGGTCTGATCGCGGCAGGCGAGCATCCCAGCCCCTTCCCGCACGCGCATGTGGCCACAACGACCACGCACAAGACCCTGCGCGGCCCGCGCGGCGGCATGATCCTGACCAATGACGAGGCGATCGCCAAGAAAGTGAACTCGGCCATCTTCCCCGGCATTCAGGGCGGCCCGCTGATGCATGTGATCGCGGCCAAGGCCGTGGCCTTTGGTGAGGCGCAGCGCCCCGAGTTCAAGACCTATATCCAGCAGGTCATCACCAACGCGCAGGCGCTGTCGGATCAACTGATCAAGGGCGGTCTGGACACCGTGACCCACGGCACCGACACCCATGTGGTGCTGGTCGACCTGCGTCCCAAAGGCGTGAAGGGCAATGCGACCGAAAAAGCCCTGGGCCGGGCGCATATCACCTGTAACAAGAACGGCGTGCCGTTTGACCCTGAAAAGCCGACCGTGACATCGGGTATCCGTCTGGGCTCACCCGCCGGCACCACCCGCGGCTTTGGCGAGACCGAGTTCCGCCAGATCGCCGACTGGATCATCGAAGTGGTCGACGGCCTGGCCGCCAATGGCGAAGACGGAAACGCTGCTGTCGAAGCAAAGGTCAAAGCCGAAGTCGCAGAACTCTGCGCACGCTTCCCGATCTATACGAACTTGTAAGAAGTTCAGCACATCAGAAAACGGCGCCCCCGAGGCGCCGTTTTTTTGTGATTATCCGCAGTACTACTGTGCGCGTCGCTGGTTCACTTGAGGGCCTTTTCAAGTCTTTTCTTCCATCTGGGCTACAGTACGCAGCTTAAAACCCAAGATCAGATCAAGCCGCGCCACCACAGAAAGACCAGCAGCAGTGTCGTCAGGGCCAGCAGGTTAAAAGCCAAGCCACCAAGCATCCCCAGAAACCACCCCCATCTGCGGTCGGCCAGGTTGATCGCGCTGAGATGCCCCTGCACCACATCTGCTGCCCGGATCAGCTTGGGTGTGTCGAGAACCTGCCTCAGTTTCGGATGTGCCGCCATCGCCTCGGCTCGGGCCAGCACCATAGCCTGTTTGTAGACACGGCGCGGTAAGCGCCGCTTGGCCTTTCGGATTGATGCCTCAAGGGTTTTGTCTCGCACGCCCAGCTTGGCACGCAACAAGGCCACGGTATCGGCGATCCGGGTCTGAATGTCTGGGTCTTGCGACATGGGTGGCCTCCTGCCGCGCAATCTAACGACTGGTTCGTAGACCTACAATGGGGGTGGTCGTCCGCGATGTGCGCGAGTATCACTCGGGTTATGCTAAATACGATTGTACATGGCGCACCAACCGCCCTTCCCCCACTCATCATTGCACATGGCCTATATGGTTCTGCCCGCAACTGGGGTGTGATAGCCAAACGGCTATCGGACGAACGGCAAGTTGTGGCCGTGGATATGCGCAACCACGCCCGCAGCGCGTGGGACCCCGAGCACGACTATCCTCACCTGGCGCAGGACATCGCCGAAGTGATCGCAAATATCGGCGGCAAGGCCGATGTGCTTGGACATTCCATGGGCGGCAAAGCTGCGATGACCCTAGCGCTGCACCATGGGGCCTTGGTGAACAAACTGGTGGTCGCCGACATCGCGCCGGTAAAATACACGCACAGTCAAATCCAGTTCATCGAGGCCATGCGGGCGGTTGATTTTTCACGCATCGAACGCCGTTCGGACGCAGAACAACAAATGGCCGAACAGGGTGTTGAAAAAGCGTTGCAAAACTTCTTTACGCAATCCCTGGACATCAATGGCAAACGTTGGTTGCTGAACCTAGATGTATTGGCGGACCAAATGCCCAATATCATGGGCTTTCCCGAGCTAACTGCATCATGGACCGGACCTGCATTGTTCCTGTCCGGTGGTGCATCGGATTACGTCCTGCCAGAGCATCGCGACAAAATTCGCGCGCTGTTTCCCAGCGCCCGATTTGCCAAAATCCCAGGCGCTGGGCATTGGCTGCACGCCGAGAAACCGCGCGAGTTCGAAGCGGCCGTCAGAACGTTTCTGAATGCTTGATCAAGCGCCCTGATACAGCCGCTTGGCTACCATCCAAGACGCAGGCGCGGCAATCACGGCCCCTGCTGCTGCTGCCCCAACAATTGCGCTGACCGAAACCATCCCAGCAGTCAAAACTGCGATCACAGCCGAACCCGACAGGGCAGTTGCAATCAGTGAATACAGCATTGCGGCAAGACGAAACATGTCCGGATTTCCTTTAGGTAACTTCCGGCCATATATCATGCGATTCGAATGTGTTTTGCCTTGATTTGTGTCAGATGCAGAACGGTTTTGTATCAAGCCCCCACAAGTTCACCGCCCCCGTTTACCCAGTCCGCCAAGCCGCCAAGGTTGTAGACCTGTCGATATCCCATGTCTTTCAGCAGCTTGCCAGCCAACGCCGCTCGGCCCCCCGAGGCGCAATGTAGAACGATAGGGCGATCCTTACGCAGTTCCGGATCATGGGATTGCAACGTGTCATCAGCCCGAAATTCCAGCATTCCCCGTGAGATATGGTGCGCGCCTTCGGCGCGACCCGTGGCTTGCAGCTCTGCCGCGTCTCGAATGTCCAGCAGCAGCCCGCCCTGCTCAAGAATAGTCTTTGCCTGCGCGGTATCGATCCGCGCGACCACCGCATTAGCGGCCTCCATCATGTCTTTGACCGTCACCGGCATGTGTCTTCTCCTTCACCTCACCGGCAAAGGGTAACATGCGAAATTTGGAAGGTGTAGAGGTGACCTGAAAGCCCTATCCTAATGCTCGCGAAACGCGCGTGACATGCTGTCTGACACGGGCTTGGCGATATAGGCAGCAAAGGTCCGCTCTTCGGTTTGGATCATAATTTCGGCCGGCATCCCAGGCGTAGGAATAAAGCCACTGACCCGTTGCAACTCATCCGGTGTCAGAGAAATGCGCGCCAGATACACTTCCTGCGGACTGCCCGAGGTCTGTTCAGGCAAAGCGTCAGCAGAAATATAGAAAACCTCGCCATATAACACCGGAGTCGTGCGTTGGTTCAAAGCAATCAGACGGACCGAGGCGGTTTGTCCTGTTATTACGCTGTCGATTTCCGTGCGGGGAATCTGCGCCTCGATGATCAGGGGCGCATCGGCGGGCAAAATTTCGGCAATGGGTTCGCCGGTTTCAATAACACCACCCGGCGTGTGATAGTGCAATCGCACTACCGTGCCGGTCACAGGGGCCCGAACTACGGCTCGCTCTAGAACGTTGCGCGCTTGACGAGACTTTTCGCGCACACTTTCCAGATCGGCCTCGATCACGCCCAGTTCATCCAGCGCAGCCTCGCGATAAGCAGATCGGGTGCGCGTGATCTGTTCTTCGTATTTCAGTAGCATCTGGTTGATCTCGGCTGCCTCAGCTTGCAACCGTGCTTGTTGCCCTTCAGCTTCGGCCTGGACACGTCGAATCGTGTTGAGTTCACCTTTGCGAACAAGACCTTTTTCGTACAGCTGGCTTTTGGCCTCATATTCCTCCTGCAAAATCTCGGCGCGCCGCACCATGCTGTCCAGTTGAGCCTCAAACCCACTTGACCGGATCTTCAGCGCCTCCATGTTCCTCTCAAGCAAGGCGACATCGTTCAGAAGCGTCTTGCGCGATACATCAAAGCTGAGCCTTTGCCCGTCAAGAATGGCCATGACTTCGACATCCTGGGAAGCTTCAAGAAGGTCCGTAGAAAAGACAAGGCGTTCGCGTTCACCATATTCCGCCAGCAACCGTTGGGTCATGGCTTGCAGGCGTATCTTGCGGATGAACAGTTCACGCTCGTTGGCCTGCGCCGAGGTCTGGTCCAACGTCATCAGCACTTGCCCGGCCTGAACCGACTGCCCCTCGACTACTTTAATTTCTTCGATGATCCCGCCCTCAAGATGCTGAACGATCTTGTTTCGACCGGTTGCAACAAAACTGCCCTGCGCAATCACCGCAGCCGCCAGAGGGGCGCTGAAGGACCAGACCCCGAAACCGCCAAAGCACACCAGTAGCATGACCAGTCCGATGGCAATCAGCCGGTTGATTGAGCGTGGAACCTCGGCATACCAAAGTTGAGGTTCGTCGGCAGAATTCTTCACAGGTACGAGGTCGTTCATGCTCAGCCCCCCTGCTGGCCTTCAATTCCGGTTTGTTTGCGCGGCGCGTTGATTTGTTGCAGAACCTGATCGCGTTGACCGAACAAGGCCACGCGCCCATCGGTCAGCAACATGATCTTGTCGACCACGTTCAACAGCGTCGGTTTCTGCGTGATGACAACTACGGTGATCTTGCTTTCGCGCGCCTGCTCAATCGCCCGGGCCAGCGCTTTGTCACCAGCCACATCGAGGTTCGAGTTCGGCTCGTCCAGCACAACCATTCTCGGGTTGCCGAAGAACGCCCGCGCCAGCGCTATACGTTGCTTTTGCCCACCAGACAAAGGCGCGCCATCTGCGGCCACCACCGTCTCATACCCTTGCGGCAGGGTCGCGATCATGTTGTGAACATCGGCCAAAACGGCAGCATCGTGGATCTGTTCGTCGGTCGCATCTGCCCGCATCCGACCAATGTTGTCCTTGATCGTGCCGGGGAACAGTTGGACATCCTGCGGCAGGTAGCCGATGCTTTCTCCAAACTGGCGCGGATCCCAGTTGCGAATATCCATCAGGTCCAGCCGCACACTGCCCGACGTGGGCAGGATAGACCCGACAAGTGTTTTCCCCAGCGTCGTCTTCCCCGCACCGGAATTGCCTATAATGGCCAATGTTTCTCCGGGTGTCAGCGAGAATGTGATCCCGTTCAAAACCACGCGCTTGGTCCCGCCGGGCACATAGAGCAAGCGTTCAACATCCAAACGGCCTTCGGGACGCGGCAGGCGCAGCTTTTCGTATTGCAGGGCAGAGGTCGACAGCAAAGCCTTGATCCGCCCATAAGCGCCGCGTGTCAGCAGATAGCTGTTCCAACCCTCGATCGAGCCTTCGATGGGTGCAAACGCACGTCCTGCTATAATCGAAGCGGCAATCACCATCCCGCCGGTGATCTCTCCTTGCAACGCCAGATAGGCGCCCCACCCCAGAATACCGATTTGGGTTAGCAGCCTGACAGCGCGCGAAACCGCTGCGAAGATCACGTTGCGGTCCTGAGCACGCACCTGCCAAGTCAAAGACTGAGCGGTATCCCTGCCCCAGATCCGCACAGCTTCGGGGATCATAGCCAGCGCGTTGATGATCTGGCTGTTGCGTGACATCGAATCCAGATGCTGGTTCGCCAGCGACTGCGCCTTGTTGGCTTCGGCAAAGGGTTTGGCCGTCATTTTCTGGTTGATCAGTGCTATCGTCATCAAGAGCAGTGCGGTCACGACAACGATCATGCCCAACTGCGGATGCACAAGGAAAATCATCAGGATGAACAAGGGCGCAAAGGGGACGTCCAGGAACGAGATAAGAGTGCCCGAAACCAGAAAGCCACGTAATTGCTGCAAATCGCCTAACGTCTGGTATTCGCGCCCGTTGCCATGCAGCGACGCATGGGCCGCCGCGCTGAGCACCGGCGCACCCAAACGGGCCGCCACTTCGACCCCGGTGCGCATCAGCATGAAACGGCGTACCGCGTCGAAGGCTGACTGAAAGATCACCGCGCCCGCAACAATTGCGGTCAGCATGATCAATGTATCCAGAGACCGGCTGGTCAGAACGCGGTCACTGATCTGAAACAGGTATATCGGGATCGCCAGGATCAAAATGTTCGTGGCGCAAGTCAGAACCAACACAAATGCAAGGTTGCGCCAGATCGCGCGGATCGACACCCGCAGGGTGCGCTGAAAGTCCTCGGGCGGGGTGCGCTTGTGAAAGGTTTGGGGTGGCCCTTTGCCGTCTCCGCCACCAGTCTGATTTTGCGGCAGAGGTTGGTTTGCCTTGGCCTCGATCGTGGTGCCCATGCGGTTTTCGCCGGCCGCGCGCGCAGAGGGGGTCTTGCGCGCAGTCGTTTCCTCGGCGGTTACCTGACCGGGGCCATCAGCATCGGCCACCCCATTGCCGCCACCCGTCGGGTCTTTGTGTTGCGCGGGTTGCGGCTTTGCACACTGATGGGGAGGATCAGCGCGCAGTTGTTCGCGTGAGTGGTCGTGATCTTCGGATTGCTTCAGTTTCTCAGGTTTCACTGACTGTTTTGCTTTCGGGTCCGACACGCGCATTTGCTTTGTCAGATGCAGACGCGGCGCAATTTTGGGCCCTTCGGGCGTGGCTTTCACCTTTTCACCAAGATTTTGGCTTTGCGGCCTTCCTCCGCCCTGCCTGTCCAAGGGGCTGAATAAGTACGGGCGGTGCGACGTAAATACGATCGACATCTACTAACTTTCTGGTCACTCGGTAAAAAACGAAAAAATCAAGCCAGCACGGTTTGAAGGCCATCGTCGTTGGTCGTGGTATCAGTTGTTGGAGCGGTCAAAGCCAACGCTGCATCAGGCTGCGCGACACTCATATCGCTCATGATTGCGGCGATGGCTTCATTGGTCATTGCCGTTATGTCTTCATTGGTGGGCATGTCGAGCAGACTGGCCTGATGCAGAAGCAGATCCGAGTACGCTCCGTTTGCGGCCATGATTGTCGAATCCACACCCATCTTGGTCACGCTTGCGCTGTTCAACAGGGCGTTGCTGCCAGCAACCACTTCTGTCTGGGATGCATCGGGGCCGGATAGCTCTATGTCGTCCTGATCCTGCACCACGGTTGTCTGTTCCACGACATTGACCTGCACCAAATCGCCGTCGATCTTGAGAACGCGTATTTGCTCCATCCCGGCGAAATCAGGATTATTCATCAAGGCATCCTCAAGCGCGGCTATGTCTTCATCAGCCAGCGCCATAGTGTCCGACATTTCTTGGGACATGTCCTGATCGGTGTCATCCCCTACCGTTTTGACAGAGGCTTCGTTCATCACGAGGTTTTCGTCGCCACCCGATTCGTCTTCGTCCATTGCCGGGTCCATGCCGCCGCTAATGACATCGTCGTCAACCAACACGAGTGTCTGGTTTACAACGTCCACAGAGATCATGTTTCCGTCGATGATGATCACATCATAATAATTGCCCAGCTGAATAAGGTCCGAGACGTTGTACATCTCGTTGTCGCCCAGCGCATACATGGTTGACGAAGCAGAAATTTCGGTCTCGATTTGGTCGATATCCGTGGCATCGATATCCTGCTTGATGAAATTCGCGACGACCAGATCACCCTGAACATGGTCCACGATAACAATCGGTGCCGCAGCCGCAGCGCCAGATGATGCACCCAGCCAAGGTGCCGTTTTGGATTCGACCTCGATTTGCGAGGTCTGCACGATGTTTGTGCCACTGCCCGTTCCCGGCTCACCTTGATCCCAGTCGGAAACAACTGCGACCTGACTAATGGCCGTCAGGCTGACCGCCTGCCCTCCGACCGCGATGATTGGGGCATCCACCCAAGCCACAGTGGCCGCCATTGCATTGATCGCAACGTTGCCACCGGTCACAACCAGGTGCCCGTCATCAAATTCCGGGTCCTTTGACTGATCCCATTCTTCAGGATACGGCAGCTCAGCCGTGTTTTCCGTGTCAACGGGCTGATGATATTCAGGAAGCAGATCTTTCCATTCCGGAGCGTCCGTGACGTATTCGCCGTTGACGATCACACCCATCGCATCGTCGCCGTGGAATTGATGCACCGTTACGCCTTCAATGTCCGAGATCATCGGGTTCGCCATCTGATCGGCGAGTGCCGCGAGCATTTCGGTCGATTGGTAGTCCGCGAGTGAAAATGATGGCGCGGCAATGGCGTGAAGCGACAGAGCCATGTCTAGCATCTGCTCGCCCTGCACCATTAGCGCTTCGGGGTCTCGAAAATCTCCGTCGCCCACAACGTCATTGTCGCGCATGTAAACCGTCTGCACGGTAACGGTCACGGCCGATCCCAGCGGCACGGTTTCCGGTTGCAGAATGATCAGTTGGACAAAGGAAGACGGGCCTGTATCGCTTATTTCGTTTTCCGGCACATAACGCACAGGCTCTCCGGGACCGTCCAAAACAATCACCGCCTCTGACACCGGCCCAATAGGTGCAGCCGGCAGCGGCATTTCGGGTTCAGAGGGTTGAAAACTGTAGGGCAGAGCTTTGTACTCGCCTGCCGGAATATCCAAGTCTGCCTTGATATGGATCGAGGCCGGATCGTCCAGCCCTTCGACTTCGGCTTTGCGCCTCAGCGCTGTGAATTCCTCGTACTGATCCCGCAACCGGGACTGTTCGATCGTAAGCTCAAATGTTCCAACAAAATGCGCTATCGTCTCGGAAATACTGTCAAGGGCCATGTCGGTTTTCCTTTACACCCGCACCGGCCACAATTTCCGCTTTGGGTTCAGTTGGGCCGAGGCCGCGATAAACGGCCTCGGCAGGTTTCAAAAGACATACGGGGCCCGGAAATGCGGGCCCCGCTTTTGTGACTTAGGTGTCGGTGTCGTCGCTTGCGTACGAGGACGTCATCGAACCGCCAACCATGGTCGTATCAACCGAGTTGCCAAGTACATTGGCACCCATGACGATCGACTGGTTGAAGGCCGAGGTGTCGACAACCGCCGCAGCCGAGGCGTAGGATTCACCGGTCACGATGCCGTCGCCACCATTGTTTGCGCCCCAGTTGCCGCCCGAGCCGCCTGCGCCACCGTCACCCGAATAGGCTCCGGCTGCGCTGCCGCCCGTAATGGTGCCACCCATGGTGTCACCCGAGGTTGCGCTGCCCATCGAGGCTCCGCTGGTTCCGCCGTTTGCAGCAGACGCGCCACCGGCACCAGCATTCCCTGAATCAGCCGAACCCATTGCGTCACCGGATCCGGTCGAGGTCGAGTCGTTGTCGGAACTACCCGCGCCACCGTAACCGGCAATCGCTTCGGCCAAGCTGTCCGCCGCACCGTTTGTGTCCGCGTCTCCGAAGACATCCGCTGCACCGCCGCCGCCTGCAGTATTGGCTGCATCGGCAGATCCAGCTCCGTTGCCGCTGGAAGTAGACGTCGGAGTGGTGCTGCCACCTGCACCGCCGTCACCATCTGCAGCTGATGTTCCGGAACCCATCGCATCGGCCGCGCCGTCAGCCGCATTTGAACCGCCGTCACCGCCGCTGCCATCCGTTGCTTGCGAATTGCTGGCTGAACCGTTCACATCGCCTGGGCTTTGATCAATATCCGGACCACTTGCCGATTGATCGCCAACACCCTGGGCGTCGGAATCTGCTTCTGCAGTGCCACCCGAACCATCGCCGCCCGAGCCATCGCCAGCCGTTCCGTCACCACCAGAGCCGTCTCCTCCGGTTCCGTCGCCGCCGGTTCCGTCACCGCCTTCGCCAGGTTCGGCATCAATCATGCCCAGCTGTTCCTGCAACTCCATGATCGCAGCTTCAAGCATCGCGGCAAAGCCACCTTCGCCATCACCGCCGGTTCCGTCACCACCGGTTCCGTCACCACCAGTGCCATCACCGCCGGTTCCGTCACCGCCTGTGCCATCACCGCCGTCACCATCAGCAGAACTGTCCGCACCACTGTCTGCAGTGCCATCCGCCGTGTTGTCGCCTGCCGAGGCGTCATTGGCTTCAGTGTCGCTGTCGCTGCTGTTCGAAGCTGAACCTTCTGTCGCAGCACTGCCGTCACCACCATCAGCTCCGGACGCATCCGTTGCGTTATCCGCTGTACCGGTACCGGTGCCGGTGGAATCGGAATCGCTGTCTCCACCGTCGGCGTTACCTGAAGAGCTTGCACCGGACAGACCCAGACCCAGACCCAGACCAAACGAATCCGCGCTACCACCAGCGCCACCGGTTCCATCACCGTCTACGCTTGTGCTGCCGTCGTTGTCCGACGAGGCCGAGCCGTCAGCATCTCCGCCATTGCCACCCGAGCTATCGCCGGTCGAGCTGGCATCGGATGTACCCATACCCATACTTGCGTTGGACGCGTCACCCGAAGACCCACCGTCACCGCCTGCCGAATCCGCATCGGCGCTGCCGGTGTCTCCACCTGCGGCCCACGCGTGGCTGCCAAGCGTTGACGAGTTTGCCGAACCGCCTACTGTGGTTCCACCGTCACCCGATGTTCCGCCATCTGCATTCGCCCGGATACCTTCTGCAGCCGTGGCTGTGCCGCCATTGGCGTCGCCGTTCTGGTAGAAACCTGAATTGTTCGCAACGCTCGCTGACTCCAGCGTGTCGTCATCGCTCAGGCTGGCAACCTGGTTGTTAACTGATGACATCGCGGTGCCCGCACCATCCATTGAGATGTCCAGATTCATGTCATCGCCGGGATCATAGTTCAGATTACGGCCTGCGGTGATCACATCGCCAACTGTCGCGGAATCCCCAAGATCCAGATCAACTTGATCATCGTCGCGCGGAATCCACTCGCCACCACCAAAATCGATATTGATGGCGTTGTTGTTGGAGTTGTCGTTGCTGTCGTCACCGGCATCCAGCGACTGAGACTGGTCTTGTCCCTGACCCTGATCCTGACCTTGGCCTTGGTCCTGACCCTGATCCTGGCCTTGGTCTTGTCCCTGACCTTGATCCTGGCCTTGACCTTGGTCTTGACCCTGACCTTGATCATTCGAGTTGTCGACATTCTGGTCTTGCTGCTGTTGTTGCGCTGTCAGATCGGCCTCGACAAAGGCTTCTTCTACAGGGATCTCAACATTGACCGGTGCATCCAGATTTTCGACGTTAATTTCATCGACGGTCGTTACGTTTGTATTATTTACATTACGTCTCATGACAAATTCCCATTTCTGGAACGCCAGACCGCCATTCATCTACAAAGCGGTATCAGGCGCGGTTGAAACAAAAAAGCACACACAGCGAAAAAGACGCTGAATGCGGTATTCGTTTTCTTACTCTGGGCCACCTCCTTTCCCGGCCAAGCCGAAAACGTGACCCTCCAAATCAAAGCAAAAATACGCTGAGGGCGATCACGTCAGGGATAGTCACTTCTGAAATTGAAGCCCGCCCATGTTTGCAGCGACCCCGATTCGCGCCTAGCTAGTGAAAAGTTCTGACAAGTTTATTTTATTGTTTTTATTGTATTTTTTACAAAAACAATCTCAGCCAGCACATAGCCGGGGCAAAAGTTCTAGACGGAGATACTGACAAAAAATAAACACAATTGTTTCCGCCGGTTACACAAAAGAGACCGCAAAATCCTAAACGAAAGTTCTATGAATCCCAGTGTGGGCTTGCGCCATCAGGTTGTAGGCATTCAAGATTCGAGTTATAATAAAAGGACTATAATTTATTGATTAGTTAACGTTTTTTACTCGTTCCATTTTTTAAGAATCAAATTCCAGTTACGCCTGTTTTGTAGGGGGCAATAATGAGTAAGTCTTTGCAGAATGAAACTGCCACTCAGGGCAATTATTCCGAAGATTTGTCGATCGTCTTTGTCGGAAAAGAATTGTTCTATTCCAACCAAACACTCAGAAGCGTTCAAACCGAATTTGGCGTCCGCGCCGAACGCTTTGAATCCCTCGAAGCGATGAGCGCGAATGCGCAAAACAGCAACAAGATCATAGTTGTCGACCAGATGATGATCGAAGATCTGCTGTCGCGTCCCGACGTCTACACCAATTGTACAGGCTCGGGCTGTATTGCATTTGCCTATCGTAAGGAAGGTTTGGCGCGTCGCCTGTTTCAGCAGTGGGATCGGGCCCGGTTGGGTGAGATCGGTTTTCTACCTATGAATGTTGCACCGGATGCCTGGCGCGCGATCCTCAGACTGCTGATGCATGAAGAATTGTACTTGCCCAGCTTTCTGGCCGATTGTGTACAAGTTACCCCCCAGAACCCGACACCGGCAGCTGTACATTCGCCCCCAGTCACACAAAATGGTACCGATCTGAATTCACGCTACGCCAAGCTGACGCGCCGCGAGAAACAGGTGCTGCAATTAGTCTCGCAAGGCAAAAGCAACAAGCTGATCGCAGCCAAGCTGGGCATCACCGAACATACGGTTAAGCTGCACATGCACAATGTCGTCGGCAAGATTGGCGTCAACAACCGAACTGCAGCAGCTCATTTCTATTTCGAGGTCGCACCTCATGCGGTGCAGCAGCCCGCCCTTGACTGACACGTTCGAAACCCGGTTCGACCGCCTGATCTTATTGGTTGGTAGGTTGAACTATATGTGGACCAACACCGAAAGCCTGTTGATCCATCTGATAGCTGGCCTAACAGGGGCATCCAAAGACGTCTCCGTCATCATCTTTCTAACTCTGAACACCACCCGTGCCCGAATTGATTTGGTCGAACGCTTGGCCAAGATGGAGGGGCGTCCGCCACAAATCCGCGACCCGATCCTTGCGCATACGCAGCGTCTGACAAAGCTGTCGGGCATCCGCAACAAATACAATCATTGTATCTATTCTTTCGACCCCGAAAGCGGTAATCCAAAGACCATCCTGATGCGCATCGCGGATCGCAAAACCGACATCAAACTCGGCCGCGAAGACACAGTAGACGATAAAGCCCTGCGCGAGATCGAAGGAGTTGTTGATCAGTTGTCTGCGGCAAACAGAGACATTTGGAAGTTAATCCAGGATCTTGGGTATCCGGTCTAGATCAGACAGGTATGATCGGTTTCAGAGCAACGATCGAACTATAACAATAAAAAATGAAATTTGCGTGGTATGTGTGGCAAGCACTGCGTTGATATTTTCACGAACTGATTAAACTTGTAAACCACCGTATCTGAACATTTTTCCACTCCAGATTGTATAGAAACGAGTAAACACGCCGCCAACCAGCCCGACAAAAGTTTGAGACAGACAAATGACGGCTACCTGGCTACTTTTCCTCGCGACTAAAAGCCTTCTGTTGGGGCAAGCGCATCCAGTAGGTCGGAGTACCCTGGTGGCAGAAATGGCTTGAGGAAGAACATCGTCGGTTCCTTTGGCAGAGCGTCAGCGATGCTCTCCTCGCCACGCAAACCCTCCAGCACAATGCGGATCTTCTCCTCCGCAGAATGATGCTTGCGCGTCTTGCGGCGAATGTCCTTGACGACCCGTTCAGCCGTCGGTTTGTCTGTTCCAGCTTTCCGTCTCATCTTCACTCCTTAACGGTTCAGATGAGCCAGAAACCTTCCGTTATGCAAATCCTTCAATCAGGCCTACAGGTGCTGATGTCAGACATCCCAGAGGTATCTTTGGCCGACACAAGAAAGCAACGTGTGTATTGGGCTGGTGTTCTAGCGCTGGGGGCAGATCCAATTTCGGAACGTTAGCGTCAGCGGCTTGAAACGGAGAACAGCCAAGCGGCGCATCCTCATGCAGTAGTGGGCCGATTATGCGACCCAGACTGAGGCAAAGGTCGTGCAGCTTCGCGGTTAGATCGGTGGCGGCTCGGTTCGTTTACGGAGCAATTTTAGTGCACTCTGGGGGCAAGACCTAGAAACAAGCATTTTCAACTGCAGTTTCACACGAATCTGCGGTCGTTCGACAAAATTTGTGCTGCGACTGAATTGCGGACAAAGCTGTCGTTTGCTTCGGCAACGATCAATCGGGGAGATCAACCCATCAACCCAGAAAGAACTCGAACGGGTTTTCTCAAGGCGTCACAAACCAGACAAAATTGACTAACAACAAAATATTTACAGCAAAAGGCGCGGTATTCTTGTTCTTGTAGTGCTAAGATGAAGAGATATCGCTTGGTCTTCTTTTTTCTGGTAAATGAGCCGATACCTTGAGACGAATTCTTGCTTTCGCTGCACTATCGGCTGCAAATACGACCAGTCCAACCTTTGCTCAAAGTATAAACCCTGATGCCTCCGAGGCCGCTGCACAAGCGGCTTTGTCTGTCTTGAGTATCGCCGCCACCCCAAATGAGACTTTATCCTCGTTTTCTTTTCTTGATGCTTCCGGAGGTACCAAAAGTCTACGCTCGACCCAGCTGCGAGGAGGATACAAGCCATTTGAAAACGGACTTTATTTAGAGGGTCTTGTTGCCTACCAAAAGTACAACCCGGTAATCTTCTTCCCGGGAATCGCTACCGGCACTGAGTTGGATGTAACTTGGTCGAGCGTGGCAGCAACGGTTGGCGTCGGCTGGGAGTTTCCATTGATAAACGAGTGGAAGATTCGGCCGGTCGGACATCTCTCACTTGGCCAAGTGACTGCAGATGCCATTTTTGCCGACTTTCCACTGCTGGGCCCGAGATCTAACTCCAACGAACTGATCGATGGGAATTTAAACGCATTCGGGATCGGTGCTTCGCTTGGCATTTTCCGAGAGGCGCAATTTGGGCCGTGGCAAGTGGAATACCGTTTCCGTCAAACTTTCTTGGAATTTAACCCGATCAATGAGCCGCAGGCTGGAAACGCAAGTGCGAGTTCCAATCAAACAACCTTGTTCTCACGTCATCGCTATCCGCTGGACAACGTCAGACTTTTCGAACTCCCAACGCAACTTGTTCTGGATGCCGGTGTAGTGCTGTATCACGGTGACAGCGCAACCGTTCTTGATACCGATTGGCTAGCAACGGCTGGTTTCGGACTTGAGATTGATACTCGCTTGACCGGCCTACCGGCCGTTCGAGCGGGACGCTTAATGTTAAACGGTATAGTTGCCGAAGAATTTTCCGGTTTTTCGATAGGCTTCGGTCTACGGTTCTAAGTCGAGGCTGCTCTTGCCTGACAACAACAATTAAGCTCAATTTCGTTTTGAACCGCCACTTGCGATTGTGCTGAGTAGAAAAATGACCGAATTGGGTTCAATGCAGGCGTTCGCATAATCGGGGCGGATGCCCACTTTGCAGGGCTGAGCAGACTATTCATTGAGTTCTTACAGTCTTGGTCAAAATTGGCCGCAAAGGCCAATCGGTAATAGTTTTTCTGGAAAGAATTTTTAATAGCAAGCCCGAGTTGGTGGAGACAGTCCGGCGAGCCCTATCCAAACTGGGAATGACTTTGTTGTCGACGTGGCCAGTAAATTCGGCGTCAATTTCCTCAACCAGATGAGTCTGGATCAAGTTATTTGGACGACTTGAATGCTTCACGCGCCCGCTTCGGACATTGACCGTTACAGCGCACTCTAGGGTTTCTAAAAAGTACTTATCTAATTGGCGTTCAGGATCGGACCATCCAACAACCTGACCAATTCTCCAAAATACCCTCCAGAACGCGCCGGATGCGTAGGATCAGATGTAATTGCGACAGCAAGGTTTCGATCAGGATGGGCCGCTATGATTTGGCCCCCATACCCACGCGCCAACTCATATCCTGAAGGGGACAGAAACCAGCCATAGCCGTAATCCAATCCAGAGAAAGGCGAACGGCCGTGTGGCTTGGTCGATTCCAAGACCCAACGCTCAGGAATGACTTGCCTGTTGGCAAAAGCCCCGCGGTCCCGAAGCAACACCGCGATCTTCAACATCGACCTCGGCGTAATCGCCATCTCATTCCCACCCAAGTAGTAACCCTGTGGATCCTTCGTCCAAGCAGGTATCTCGATACCAAGCGGTGCACCCAGCCTCTCACGCGTCAATCTCAAAAGACTTTGGCCGGTCGCCACAGTCAATGATGCGCCAAGCAGATGGGTCGATCCGGTAGAATAGAGCATCTGTTGTCCTGGCTCTGCAACCATGGGTCGTGTCAAAGCATCCGCTATCCAGTTGGGAGAGTTGACCCATTCTCCATAGTTGCTGCCAGAGGTTCTTTCGAGCCCTGCCCGCAGTGTCACCAGATCTTCCATTGTAATGCTCTCAGAACCGGGTGTGGCATTGGCGGGCAAGAGTTGCGGAGCGACCTCCTGCAAGGTGGCATTCACAGACGGGATTTCCTGCCGGTCGATCGCCGTCCCAAGCAACAAAGCCACAATGCTTTTCGAACAAGACTTTATATTCGCTGGTTTATCCAGGCCTGCACCCTGTCGAGCCTGAGCAAAAATGACGTCGTCTCCGCGTTGAATTTGAAGTGAATGCAACTGCTGAAGATCGCTGATTGCATCATTCAGCGCCACCGTTTGTCCCCGTCCAATATACGGCGCACAAATTGCGGTTGTCGTTACCAACAGGAACTTTCGACGTGTGATCATGACAGTCATTTGGAAGCAAATATCCGAATGTCCAGTTACTAAAGCAACATCAAAGCTTTTTTGTCCAAGATGCTCAAAATGCCTCCCAAAACGAACACCGGGATTTCAGGCAACAGAAAGCTTCGTCACACACTTGGCCGGCATTCTCGGGCGTAAGAACTGTGGTAGACTGACCTTGAGGACATTCTAGCAGGAGATCTCCCGTTGCTACAGAATTCACTCCGTCTCACACTCTCTGCCGCGGCAATTGCCATCTCGGTAGGCTTCTTGCCGGACCGCGTCGAAGCATTTTCGCAAGATATCCCAGCGTGGTTACAAAAACACGTGGGAACAGGTGATGGGCAAATCGCACCAATTGTTCTGAACAGGGCGCGTGCGCTTTACATCGAGAAAGTACGACGAGGCGAAGTAAAGAACCCCTGCTACCTTGCCAAGGATGCAACCCGCCCCAGCACTGCAAGAAACGGCAATCCGGGCAAGCGGTTTTACGTCATTTGCGAGTCACAAAAGTCCTTCCGTGCGGTTTCGTCCGGCTATGGCAATGGCCGAAAACTAAAGAACGCCAATTTTTCGAATGGTCGGCAATGCGCGAAGAACTTCAGCAATGCAGAAGGATCTAAACTTACCGCCGGCGGTGCCTATGTGACGGCTGAAACCCGCACGTCGTTCAAAGGTTATTACAGTCGCTCCGGCAAAACGCAGCCGTTTTACCGCACTTTTCTTTTGTTCGATGGGGAAGGAGAAACGAGCAATGCTCGGGAGCGCGCCATCGGAGGCCATCCAGCAGTCTTCCTTAAGTGGCAATGTAGATTCAAGAATCCTAGAAGCACACATGCAGACAACGACGGCTATGTCCCCTACGGAAAACTTGTGAACTATACGGGGGGTCGTAGCAATGGTTGCACAACCTGGTCTCAGTCCGCCTCAAAAGAGATTTTGGCACTTGTAGAGGGGAACCCGACGACGCTCTACATCTACCCAGAATCCAAAGACATAAACGCTGTCGCCAAGGCGGTACAAAAAGGCAAATCACTGTCTCGAGCTGGAGTTTATTGGAACGCAGCATGTCTACAAGCAATTGGCACCCCAAAGTTTTGGCCCAAAAGCAGCCTCCAACCGATTATAAATAGTTGGAGAGCATCCTTGCGCAAACAGCCGCCATTGGAGTTACCTATCTGCAATTAAACTGCACAGCAGACCCTAGGTGCGCTGCCCCTCAAGCATTTCTGTTAAGGGCTCAAATTAGTCTTTCGCTGCGCTTTGCTCGAAAGTCCGCTTCAGCTCTTGCGTTCAGGCATGTACCAACGCTCGGCAACGGCCGTTAGCGGATCGGCTTAGCCGCTTGGGGTCCAAAACAACCAATTATTAAACCTTTTCGCACCGCACAGAAGCCTACGCAGACTTCCGAAAAACGGTTACCCACGCTCGAATTCAATAATAGCGGTTCACTTGGCGTTGCATTTGCTTGCAATGACGCAAGATACGCACAACTGGGTGTATCATGGTTACAGCGTGTTCGGTGCGAGTGTGCCTAGTATTTAAAGCCTTAAGAAGCATTTCGACCTCCTCTTGTGACGCTACGTTAACTTGGATGAATGAGCGGTTCTGTGAACTTGGACACAGAGCGCCATTACAAATTTCCGCTGCGGACCCCACCCGCCAGTAGTAGCGAACACCCGCCAGCCCCCGTAACGACTCGTCGGCAGCCCGCTCTTCCAGTCACTGACACAAGGATGGCCGAGCCTTTTCGAGTTACGCAGCCGCGTGGGATCGCAGCCTTGCTAAAGTGCGACTGGGTGGCGTCCGCTCTGCGGTACGATTCAAACGATCGATGCGACACACTCTTCGAACGTCTCTGCGGGTGAGAAGTAACTCAAGGACTTTCTTGGCCGATCGTAGAGTTCGCGGGCGACGGTGTCTTTGCCCCGTAAAATTGGGCCACTACTTTGGTCGAGAGGGGGAACAAGGGATGGCTCGGAAGCGATACTCGGACGAAGACATTCTGAAGCTG
>NZ_WQGD01000014.1:0-120385 GCF_013034475.1 Ruegeria sp. HKCCA6837 | reverse complement strand
ACTACTTTCACCTCGGGCGATGATATGCGTTATTTCTCAGGGTCGCTTTGGGCTCAGAACAATCATTCGCTGCGCTAGGATTGAACGTTTGCTCAGCACCAGCGACCAGCCTTCAGCACACGGAACGTCTCGTCAGCGGTCCTGCCAGCGGTCTCGCAAGCTGTCACGTCAGCACCAATCAGCGGTCTCGTCAGCACTCGTTGAATACCTCTCTAGCGGTAAAAAATGCCCCCGAAACCGCCCCAGTTCTGGCCACCGGTAGGAAAAGCTCTTAGGTTTCATCGGTCGGCAAGGATTCCCACCACCCCAGCCACCATTCTCCGAAAGAGCAACAAAACAAGAGGAAACCCTCCCCATCAAGCCGACATGCAGCACATGCGTCCGGCGGTGGGATTCAAGCTTGCCATGCCTGAAAACATCGCATGTTCGATAACCCAAGACTTACGATGTTGGACGGGCGGGTGCAGGTATCAACTCGGTCGAATTGACAGGCGATACCAACGTGCCGGGGCCAATCACCTGGGCGACATGTGCCGGTCACCGCCATACGCTTGAGTTGGATAGTCAGGATTGTGGTGACGCTCTGCCATTCCGCGCTCTCGCACAAACCCTAACGCGAACGGGCCTTCGGAAAGAAATAATAAGCCGAAAAAGGCGAAACGAAACTGGGCTCGACCCGGTTACTGAACACTTCCTTTTGACCGCATACACAGCTTTGAATTTTCACACGCTGGAAAAACCTACCATCTCGGCCATTAGTCCCATTTCCCATGCCACCCTCCAAACGTTGCCAATCGCGCGCTAGTTGAGAATTGTGCTCTGCGTCGTTCCATCGGCATATTCGACTTCCAGCCTCCAATCCTGACCGTTGCGACCCACATATATGTAGGTCGGGCCATCGTCTGGTGCTGGTCTGTCCGTGGTTACCGAACAGGTGAACTGATCGACATTGTCAGACACAGTAAAGGTCTCATGATCCACAGTGTCTTCGGCCTTCCCGTTTGCAAAAGGAAACGGTGCCCATAACGCCGATGTGTGAACCGAAACGAACCGCGCCACATGGTTTCCGTTCGTCTCGCTGAGGTCGACGGTCGCGAAACACGCACGGTGTTCATCACCAGAGAGGAAAACAACATGCGAGATCTCGTTTTTTGCGATGTAAAGCAGCACCTCTTGCATCGTTGCTAGATAGCCATCCCAACCGTCGGAATGAATTGCGCTGAGGTTCGTTGGATCAAGCGACGTGTCACGCTGCACGGCCCGCCTGTGTCGCGGAAGAAAGAGCGAAGGTGTGATGACGAATTTTGGCCCATCGTGTCCACTGAGGAACGCTTTCAGTTCGTTCATTGTCGTGTTCATGGGGTCGTTGGCGTCGAATAGTTTGGCACCGCTCAGGTTGTTGACCTGTCGCCTGTTTCGGAACCTGCGCGTATCCAGAAGGAAGAATGGGAAACCGTCAAAACCGAATTCAACCCTGTTCGCACGCAAGCCATGCTGGTATTTCTCGTACGCTTCAACTGCGGTCCCAAACCATGTTGCAGGCGGCTGTCCCGACGGCTCCCAATTGTCGACCAACTCATGATCATCCAACAACATGTAAGATGGCCCAGACCGAAGCGCGGTTCTGACCGGGTTGGCGCGCAGCCAATTCTCGTAAGGTGTTCGATATCGATCATCCTGATCTCTGGGGTCGAAAACCCCTGCGGTCGCATCAGAATAAATCTGGTCACCCACAAACAACATGAAACGCGGGGCAGTCGCGGCAGGACCGCGTAGGCGATGTGCCAGACCCGCGTATGACCTGTAGGCCGTCGGCCCGTCGAACAACCCGGCAGGATACTGACAGGATCCGAACATAAACCGTGTGGTTTCTGCCCCGATTGGCGGCTTGCGATCCGGCACAATTCCATCGTGCAAATCAAAGCTCTGATCGCGAAGACTTTCCAGCGCGGCTGTGCCAAAAACCGTATCAGGACCGAACTGCATTTCCGTGACCGCCTGCTGACGCATGCCGGTCGCTGCGGCAGGGTCGATCATCAATCGGTTAACCGTGCGCAAACCTTTATAGTTTTTGCCTTTGTCCGGTTTCTCACCCTCTGGTCTTTCCATTGAAAGTCGGCGGGCCAACGCGTCGGACACCGCATCGCGCATGGCCTGAAAGCTCTCTAGCGTGATTTCGCGGGACACCACATCAGACCGTTTGCCTGTGCGATCGAATTCCTTCAGTGTCTGCCTGTTTTCAAGCATGTAGTAACGCGCTGCGACGACCGGTGCGAGGACCCGCGCTTCGTCGTAGACGATAAGGATCAGTGTCGCGTTCCCGGGATTCGCAGGATCATGGTTCGGCATGACATCCGCTGCGGGGATCTCGAACGCATCCCACAAATTCTGTTCAAGCTGATCCGAACGGTACACGGCCATGGAATCTAGGATGTCGTTCTTTGTCCACGGGCCCGTCTGGTCCGGTTTCAGGATGCTGTTTCCGGATACATGGACCCGAAGTAATACGACCCCTTCGGGTTTGCGATGCGATGGCGCCGCGCCGATCCGCGCGATGTAGCCTTCTTCCGTGGCATTGTCCGGTTCCTCAAGTGTCATGACCGGCCCGATCCACGGAGGGTAGGCGACGCGCTCGTCGTTTCGAACATGGTCGTTTTGGCCCACATCCGCATCAAGGAACGTTCGAATGTTCTCGAACGTTTCCAATCGATCCGCGCCGATCAGACAGTCTTGATGTCCCGCGCCCTCAATGATCTTGGGGGCAAGATACTGCACACCGGCATCATGCAGGATCTGCTCCATCCGATCCACCGTCGCAACATCGGACAGCCCATTGTCGCTACCATGCACGCTCAAAATCGGGATCTCTTCCAAACCTTTCTCAAGCAGATCCCGGGACACCAACGTGTTACTACCACGATGGTCGGTCATCAGATCATGGCGCGCAAAATGCAGGGTCGATGCAACAGTGCGCAGGCTCAGAGCGCCAAAATGATCGTCGATATGATTAAGGACCCCGTCTTCCATCCGTGCCGCACTGAAGTCACGCCCGTACAGCGCATCCATCCGATGCCGCGTGCGTGTCCAAGGTGTCCGCTTCCAAGGCAGGATCGGGTTCTCGATGTCAAATTCCTCAACCGGGTAAGGCAAGGTGGCGACAACACGATCCCAAAGATCGTCGGCCAGCGTAGGGTTTTCAGGCCGGAACTCGTAAGCGTCGGGCAAGAACTCCACCAAATAGCGCATAACGTAGCCGCGCAGGATATTGATGGGGGAAAACACAACAACTGGCCCCACTTGTGTAAAGGCCATGCGTCCGATTTTCTTGAACAAGGCGTCTGCTGGGGGGGTCCCTTTCGCAGAGTCCAAAATCGCCTGACTGACGACGATCGTGCCCATGCAATGCGCCACCACATCAACTTTCTGAGCCCCGGTGAGTTCCAGCGCCTTGTTGATAACCCAGTGAACATCTTGCTTTGCGATCTGCTCAAAGGCCCAAGGCTGCTTGGCCGTTTGCTCGAAATATGGGCTCGTGCGCATGTCAGCGATCATCACGTCACGTCCGCTTTCGTACAGATGGCTTGCAAGGTTCGGATTAACGGCCTTGTGGGCAAAGGTCGTTCCGCCAGCGCTGTAGCCGTGGAACATCACCACAGGGCGTTTCGTGATGTTCGCTTGCGGATACCGTGTGATGCGTACCCTACCTTCGACCAGTTCATTCGATGCCGAAAGCGCTGGTTTTTCCGGCTGGATCGCTCCTTCATCAAAGTGCGGCTGTGCCGTGACGGTAATACCGTCCGAAAGTTCCAACTCGGCAGGTGGTTCAAACTCTACCTGCGGTTCAGATGGCCATTCGTCCGGCGCGCGGAAGCTCCAGATATGGATGCCAAGCAGGAGGCGCAAGAAGTAACCCAAAAAGCCGCCTAGATCCGTGATAGCCTTGACCGAGTCCGCTTGTTTCACGATCCGGAACAACGGAACACCGATCCTTGCCAGATATGCGGTATCGAGTTTCAGAACGCGCGGTTGCGCAGTATCAATCCCTGGAAATACATCCAATTCAATTTCCATCAACTGACGCCAGGGGTTTCCGCGCCGATTGTAGGTAAAGCGTTTGACCCCGCGAATACGGCTTCCAGACAGCGTGAAGTCTCCGCCCGGTGCGACGATTCCAATCTGAAGATCATAGACAAATCTGCGGACCTCGCCCGCGCGACTGGCAATGGCGATGCCAGATTTGATCCTGCTCAGAAGACCGGACCCTGGCGGGCCGGAACTGCCATCAAAGACGGCCTGATAAACGTCTCTGAGCCCGCGGTTCCAGAACCAGGCGCGCCCTGCGCGCCAGATCCGGCCAAGGAACCAGCTGTCCTCGCGCTCCAACACCTTGAGCGTTCCGCTAAGCGGTGCCCGAAACTTTGCCATGGCATCAAGCTTCAGCTCTCGTACGGTCGGCGGGTCCCATTTCCTGGCCAATTCATCCCACTCATCCTTGTCGAAAACCCTGATTTCACTTTGGATAGACCGCTCATCGGTCGAGGTGGAAACATCGAGCACCGGAAGCCCCGGCTGCCCGGGATTCAACGTTTGCACCGGTTTGGGTTCGAACCGCATTGTCAACTCGACAACAAACCGGCCCGGCGGTTTGCCCTGCGGAGAAAACCGGACCGGGCCATACAAGCGCTCTATGACCTCGACCTCGGTGGGCTTGGGCTCTACGGCTTGGTCCGTCTCGCGAAATACCGGGCGTTCGAACGGTTGCGGTTGCGGTGCTGGGGGTTGCGCGGGATCGTATCCCCAGAAAGCGGCCAGATGTCTGGCTGATCGCAGCGCCAGTGCCGCGATTGTCAAAGCCGGGTTCGTTCCAAGCGCAGTTGGAACAATCGACCCGTCCAGCACAACAAGTCCCTCGTAGGCGTCCGGTGCATTGTCGGATTTGAAGACCTGACCGGTCGGATTCACCACCCCGTCAGAGCCGTGATCGGCCATGACCAGCCCTCCCAGCGGGTGAACCGTTGTAACCGGGCCGCGCTGACCTCCGGTCAGGAACGAAAGATCCTCTGGTAACAGCCGCCACGCCGGGTTTGCAATGAACCGCCCTCCTGACCCGTTCGTCAGGTTGGAAAGGGTATCAACACCGTTGACGAAGGTTGCGGGTTCATCGGCTGGCCACAACATGCGTGCGGTTCCGTCGACCTCGAAATTCTTGGACGTGTCCCCGACGTCGATCTCGCCTTGTGCACCGTCGTCGCCCATAATCGCAAAAACTGCGGTCTGTTTGATCGACTGCGGTGGAATAGCATAGCCATCATCGCCCGGAAACCCGGTGGCGTGCGAGGACCAGTCTATGTCCTGCAACGAATGGAGCGCGTTGACCGTCCCGAAAACCTCACCAAAAACCACGCGGAGTGAGGCGGGAACCGAAATTTCCTGAATCAGAACGCCCTTAACCTCGCGCAGGTCGATCACCCCTGTGATAGTCGGGCCAATACTTCGTGTCGAAGGTTGAACGGCCTCATCGGCGACCGTGTTGATCTCGGAGTTTGTCGAGAAATCTGCCGCAAGCATGTCACCATTGGTCGAACAGCGTTTGCCCAGCATATGTCCGGACAGTGACAACCCATTCTCATGAGAACGAGCAAGGATTTCATTCGATCCCATCGTGCCAGCTGCGATAATGATCTTCGATGCACGAATACGGGTGACCGAATGCTCGCGCAGGCGCAGGTTTTTGTCGGTGAAAACCGCGTTCGCAACCCAATTATCCCCATCTTGGGAAACGTGAAGAACAGTGCCGCCGCAATAAATCTCGGCCCCTGCCTGATGCGCTTGCACCAGCAAGCCGAGATCCAGCGATTCCTTTGCCCCAAAATTGCAACCGGTGGCACAATCGCCACACCGGACGCACTTCTTGAGCCGAACATTGGCCCCGTTTGTCCGATCCGACATGGCAACGGTAATCTCCGCCGACCGAAAGTGTGACGGCGCCATATTCTTGAGCGCCTGATGTTTATCAAGCGGCCCGTCGGGGTGTTTGTCGATCTGGTTTGGCACGCCGCCGATCCGCGCACCCAGCATTTCTGCCGCCTCGTCGTAGAAATTCTGCCACGTTGTCAGGGTCGAGAGTTCAGCTGGCCATCCGGACTGGAACCGTTCAGGAGATGGCGTTTCCATGACCCCTGCATTGATAAGCGACCCGCCCCCAAGGCCATTTGCCACAACCACATTGACCTTGGGGCCCAGCCTGACATCAAAAAGCCCCTGCCGGTTGCCATCCCGTCGCAGATACGTTGGCAGTTCGGCAAGGCCCGTGGGAAAGGACCCCGGCAAATACTCGTTTCCGCGTTCCAGCACACCAATCCGGATAGGAGGCCCGCCTTTGGAACGCCCTGCAAGCGTGGCTACGGCCACTGCCCCACCATAGCCGCTGCCGATGATGAGAACCTCGAAATGAACCTTGTTATCGGGGGCAGCACTGACTTCAGCTGCAAGGTGTTCGAACCCTTTTGATATCCAGGCCGTTCTAGATTCCGTATCAAAACTACTCATCAATGAACCTGTTTGTTTGGTCTGGAAAACTATGGCGCGGCGCAGTTCTGGATCGGACCAGGGTCCAGTTGCATTGGCGATCAATTCAGCCGGGGCCCGCGAAACCACGAAGAGAAAAAAGAGATACGCGTCAGACGTCCCAATCGGCATCATAGCACATTTCAACGCGGTCTTCGCGCAACACTGCGAACCGGCGTTCTTGGGTGAAATTCAACGAAGCAATGACTGAACATTCATAAATCGTGGATTTTGTGCAAAACTGGCCCCAGGCGGGCAACGCGACGATTGATCGCCCGTCAGCATTGTTCGCACGCGGCCATGGCGCCGCGAAGACGTTTCGAGTGTAAGTGGGACCGGAGGTTTGTCTTGGAAAACGCGTTGATTACGCTCGACAATCTGCTTCCTCTTTCCCTTCTGAAACGGTTGCATGGCACGGACGGATCGCGGCCCGCAGAGGTGAACCTGTCGGGCGCAACCCTCCTGATCGATGTGTCACGGTCCACGGCCTTGGTCGAGCGTGCCTCACAACGCGGGCAAGCAGGGCTGGAACAGATCGGCAGGCTTCTCAACCAGTCTTACACGCGCTGTGTCGACATGATCGTTTCGCTTGATGGTGAGGTTGTCAGGTTCACAGGTGATTCCATCTTGGCCTTTTGGCCGGACGACAAAGCAGGTGCCCAGCGCGCCGTCGTTCAGGCCAAGCGATTTGCGGACACGATTTGCGGTCAGGCTGACCCTGGCCTCGAAAGCTTGGGGACGGCGGAAGAAACCGCTTTCCATGCGGGCATCGGCCATGGCGACCTTAGGCTTCTGGCAGTGGGCGGCGATCCAAATTGGAACCTTGTGATTGGCGGTGATGCACTGGATCAGGCGGTGCGTGCTCTCGACCAAACGGGTGTGGGCGAGGTCGCATTATCCGACATGGCGCAATTGACATATAGCACAACCGATGAGCTAAAGTGGACACCCAAAATACCACCTGACAATGCCGATATTGATCCCGACACGGACTGGCTGCTTGGATTCGTGCCACCATCTGTTCGGAGCTCTATGGAATCAGAGTATGGACAAGGAACGCCAGACCCTTCTGTCAATTTATCAAGCAATACCGAGATCAGACCCGTGTCGGTTCTTTTTGCCCGATTGACCCGCCCGGCTGAAGAGCATCCCAACAAAGTTATTGACCTGACAGACCTGCATGACCTGTGCCGCGACATTCAATTGGAGTTGCGCGCACGGGACGGACCAACAAGTGAGTTCTTCTTTGACGGGAATGGTCTGGTCTGCCTTGCCGGCTTTGGTGGACCCGGCGTTTTTCATCGTGACGACCCGCGACGCGCTCTGGACATGGCCCGGGTGATCACAGCTCTGGCCCACCGAAAAAAGCTGCGCGCTGCCGTCGGCGTAGCGACCGGAGATGCGCTTTACAGGGTGGCGGGCAGTTCGGAAAGGCTTCAACCCATGCTGTTCGGGCAGTCGGTGAACCGTGCCGCGCGCCTGATGGCACAAGTTGAAGATGATGTACTGTGCGACTCCAGGACTCAGCGGCTGGCCCGAGGTGCGTTCGAGTTCACACAAAGCAGATCGCTTCAACTGACCGGCCTTGGAGACGTTGTTCCGGTCTTTCGCCCGGTCCCAAGACGCCAACAGATGGAGCGCGATACAAAACTGATTGGGCGTGGTTCAGAACTCGAATTTCTCAATGCAGCGTTTGAGTACGTCAGTTCGGGCGCAAAACAACTTGTTGTCGTTGTGGGCGAGCCGGGCATGGGCAAAACGACGCTGATCAATGCCTTTGAAAGCGCTCTGAAAGAGCGTGGGGCTCCGGTTTTTCTTGCACGCGCCGAAAGGGATGACCGGCGAAGCTCACTCCACGTATGGCGGCAACTGCTCCACGCCATGACTGGCCTGAAAGATCTCCGCGATGGTCAGGCGGTCTTTGACGCAATCAAGCAGCGCGTTGGCGGCGACGCCCGAATTGCTTCGGGCTTGCCCCTGCTCAGCGACGTGTTGGCGATCGAATTGCCCGACTCTCAAAACACAATGCACCTGTCGGGTGCTCACAGGGCTGATGCAACGATGCGTTTGATCGCCGACATCGTCGGGTTACTGGCACCGCGCCCAGTCGCATTCATTTTGGAGGACAGTCAATGGCTGGACTCGGCTTCTTGGCGTCTGTTCGAATGGGTTTTGACCTCTCTCGACACGCTACTAGTGGTCCTTTGCGTCCGCGCGGGTGAGATACCGCAACCGCTGTCCGATTTAAGCCGGAGCGCTGAAGAGATTGCATCGGGCGTCACGCCCAACCCGGCTGATCTGGCGCAGTATTATCGCCGCGTCGATCTTACGGAACTGGACGAGTCCTCGATGCGTCAGCTGATCACGCGGACACTGGGCGGCACACCGGCAGGAGCGGACATCGAACATCAGATTTTGTCTCTGGCAAGCGGAAACCCGTTATTTGCGGAAGAAATTGCTTTGTCGTTGAAAAGCGAGGGGATGATCTTTGAACGTGACGGCCGTTGGCAATCCGCACGCCCCCTGCCCGACCTCGGCTATTTCGAGGGCATCGAAAGAGTGATCCGCGAACGTTTCGAACAGCTCGACGATGCCTCTCGCGAAGTTCTGAGCGCGGCATCCATTATTGGCCGCACGTTTTCAGAACGGCCGCTGCAGGCGCTTTTGGGGCGCCCGGTGACCACGGCGCTGCAGCGCCTAGTCGACGCGCAACTTATCGTGCGCCAACAACAGGACCACTTGTATCAGTTTCGGCACGATCAAATTCGGGATGTTGTCTACAATTCGATTACCAATGATCGCCGACGACATCTGCACAAGTCTCTGGCCACGTGGCTGGAACTGGAACAACCCGACGCGACTGCAAACGGCATCGCCACCTTGGCACGGCATTTCGAAGCCGCGGGCGCATACGAACAGGCCGTCAAATATGCCGATAGCGCCGCGACTAGTGCGTTGCGCAGTGGTGCATATCGCGAGGTAGAATCGTTCCTCGCCATCTGCCTTGATCACGAGCCTCCACACGGCAGCTGGACACCCGAACAAAAGCTGCGATCGGTAACATGGCGGCGGCAGTTGGCAGAGGCGCATTATGGGCGCGGCGACATCAAGGCACAAGGCGTGGCCATACGCTCGGCATTGGATGTGGCCGGGCACAAGGTCCCAAACTCGGCCGTGTCCATTGGCCTGCATCTGGCCACACGCGGCTTGCGTATTCTAACCAGCCAAGTCCTGCCACATAATCGCAACTTTCCCAAAGATATTGAAGGGGCAAGATGGAATGGAGAAATTGCACGCTGTCTGAATCAGGCTGCAACTGTCGACTATTTTGAACTGAGGTTCGCGCGCGGCATGTGCAATCTGCTGGGCGCCGTTATCCGCGCCGAGTGGACCGACGTGTCGGTTGAAACGGTTCTGTCCAACTGTCAGTTGGCCGCGGGGCTGGGCATGATGGGGTGGCGCGGGATGAATGCCCGTTTGATGAACCGCGCCGAAGACGTGGCGAAAAAGCTGGAAGATCCTGCGCTGCAATCGCATGTATGCACGCTCGATGCGCTCTGGCGCGTGGGTGTTTGCGATTGGGATATGCTCGACAAACGTATTGATCAGGCCCAAAAGCTTGCACTGGAATCCGGTGATCAGCTTAGGTGGTGCAACGCGCAGGGCATCCGTTTCTGGTCGCAATACTATCGCGGCAATCTCGACGCGCTGGAAGAGACGACACGTCTGCTTCTTCTGCAGGCGCAGAACGCTGGAAATATCCAACAAGAAATTTGGGCGCTTCGCTGCAAAGCTCTTTACCTGCTGCATATCGACAATCCGCGTCAGGCCGTCGATTTGCTGCGTGTGGCAAACACGAGCATGTCTGAATCTGCCGACATCGCAGCCCGGATTTCCGCGACAGGCGCGATGGCGCTTGCTTTGACACGGATTGGCAAGCATTCCGAAAGCTACGACGCCGCAGCGACAACCATGGAGTTCCTCGATCAAATGCGTCGGCCATCCTCACACAGCGTGATCGTCGGAATTTCCAGCGTGCTCGAAGTGCTTCTGCGTGGTCGGGAAGCGGGTTTGTGGTCAAACCAAAACGAAAAACGCGACCTGGAAGCGCGCGCGCTTGCAAAGCTGTCACGCTACTCCAAGGTCTTTCCCGTCGGAACAGCGCAGCTTGGGCTATGGCGCGGGCTCAGCCAGTTTCTGGATGGAGCCCAGGGCGAAGCGATGTCCGAATGGAAGCAAGCACGGGACTGGGCCGACAAGCTTCAACTGCGTAAGGATGAAGCACTACTGAATGCAGAAATCCGCCGCTGGCAGACACGTTGAATCTGACTGGCCGGTTCTTCCGCAGGTCAACATATCAACCATGTAGCCGCAAGCCCCTTGCGATTTCCCCGCCAATGCTGCCAAACCAAGCCTTTAGGATGAGACCTAACCCGAACTCAAAGGATGCCATTGCCGCGCCATCGGGTCACAGATCTTCAAGCCATCCACAGCGCGGCTTGCAATTTGTTCAATGATTTCAGTAAGGTTGACGGGCTTCAGGTAGAAGGCTGGTACAGGCGGCAAGATAATGGCCCCCATTTTAGCAACGGCCGTCGTGTTGCGCAGATATGCAAGGGTCAGAGGCGCTTCATGGACATGGATCGGGGGGGCGGGATGTGGAACACCTTGATGCGCGCGGTCGGCCATAGCGAATACCCAATCCCGAGCAAGGGAGAGGGGGCCGACGTAAGGCTGGGTTCCTTTCCTCACAACTGTCGACACCCTGCAGACAGAACTGTCTGCGGTCTGCGGATAACTGTCTTCAGTCCGCAGTCCCCGGTCTATTATTATATTTCTTATAGTGGTTCCCCAATAGCATCCGATCCAATAGCAGCATCCCATGGGTGACGCATTCCGAAAACCCGATGGTTCGATCGACTGGTCTACCCAGAAAATCCCTGAGGAGTTGTTCAAGGCTAAGCCGGTCTCGGCGGGGGACCCCGGTGTCATTCAGGTGGACCGCCATGAATTTGCTGCGGTACCGCAGGAAAGTTGGGCCCACCATCGCCCGCCCGAGCGCCTCCTAAATGCTCTGCACTTTGCCTACCAAACATGGCGGCCTGATACCCCTGACGGCTGGTACCACCTATCGGCCGGCCTCTACACCCGTGCCGGTCTGCAGGACCGGGTAACCTCGCGCTGGGCGGTAAATGCCTGGTTAACCGTGGCGTCATCGAAGCCCTGCGTTCCCAAACGTCAACCACAATGGTTAGGTTAGTAGAACCCGACCCAAAATGGGAAACCGCATTGTCAGAAGCCCCTGAGCCGGTTGATACTTCCAAAAAACGGTGCGGTGATATAGTAAGCCGCGACATTAATTTTGCCATAGGCGGCATCGCTTGCAATACGACAGTCCGAGGTCTAGCACCTATCAGCAGTTACCGCGGTTCAAGCTGGCCAATGCCGGTTTTCGACGCGTATCTTCTCTGTCGCATATAGCGGTTTCCGAAACAAACGAATTGTAGTTTGTTTAGTTTGGACGGGTGCTTTCACCGGCAGCGGACATTCGCGAAAAATCAGCGAAGGTCCGGGTTGCGGACGAAGCGCCATTTCGCTGCGACCTCGCCAATGTCTGCTTTGACGTTCAAGAAGCGCCAAAAACGGTGGGTTTTGGAACTTTCGGGTAAACGTTAGCTCTTGCCCCGGTGCTTGGGTCATTCGTTCGAGCAGGTGTCTGAGAACGAATTTGAAATACCAACTGGCCGTATTCTCGCTTAAGTGGTAATTCACAATTGGTGCGCGCTCACTGGAGGAGTCCCAGCCATGCCGTCAATGCGCTTGGAATTCCCACGAAAAATGCAACCAGCCACTTCCAATGCTGTCGCCAGAATTTAATAGGTCTTGAGAAAGGCGACCTGACTTCAATATTCACTACCGATCGAAGCGCCTCAAGGTCAGTTGTGATTGGTTTCCCATCCATGTCCTTTCGAAGCGTCATGCGAAGTGTAAGTACACTCTGGCCAGTACCTGCTGGCCTGACTGCCCAATCCCAATGAGTAACTCCTGACACCAAAATATCTTGCTCATCAGAGCTTAGAGACTTTAGCTGCAATAAGTCGTCCTCGCAGATGAGCTGCGCTTTCATGCGCAAACCAATCTTCGAAACCGATTGCTCGAGTACCCTCCCTGTTCCGTGCATACTTTTTTCCATGTCGGCTCGCTCTGCCACTGAGAGAACATCAGATACCTTGATCCGAAGCTGAACAGTTTCAATCAAATCTACCCACATGAGCTTCGGCGGGTTGAAAAGCGCGCGGCCTTTCCGAAACTTCCATCTTCGACTTCTGGAGCCTCGCTTAGATGGACTCGAGGCGGCGGAACTGTTCGGCGTCTTCTCCTTAATGTGACTGAGCAACTCATCGCATGACTGGAATCTTCGCTCAGGCTCCGGATCGGTCATCTTCTCAAGCCCCGATTTGAGAGGCTCTGGAATGACTATGCGGTTTCGTGCTCCGCCCTCATTGACCAATATTCTGCTTGTGTTGGTGGTGTCGCTCGGATCTTGACCGTGCACGGCTGCCAAAAGAGTTACGCCAAGCGAGTAGAGGTCAGACCGAGGTTCAGTTCGCCCTGCAAGTTGTTCTGGAGCCAGATACTGCATGCCGTTTGAAGGCAAGTTGCGTGGTTTATTTGCGCGCCCCACCAAGTCCAAGGTGCGTAATTTGTTGGTCGTAAAACCAACAAGGACTGGTTGCTCCCAATCGCCGTTTTTCAAGACGACCTTTTTGGGCGCGATGGCGCCGTGCACTACACCTTGAAGATGGGCGACCCTCAAGCCTGCCGACAGTCGACGACAAATTATCAGGGCGTTCTCTGGGGACATTCCTCCCTGTCGAACAATGGAGTCCAGCACCGGACCTTCTATAAATTCCGAGATTATGACTACTCGACCATCATCCAAACGGCTGCATTCGACGTAACGAACAATCGCATCGTGAGTGACGTCACGTAGCTTTTCCTTGAGATTCATCAATTCGAGAGAGCCACCGTTACCGGACAATTCACCAGTGATTAGCTCCACGGCGAACTTGCGGCCCGTAATTTCGTTTCTGGCGAGATATGTCTCCTTAAGCTTTCCGCGCGTTAGTGCAGCTTCCAAGCGGTAAGTGTGATTGAGCAAATCTCCAACAGTACTCTGATCTTTCTTAGCTGGTGTCACAATTAATTCCATCTATCGCTGGACGACCTTGCCTCGCGCACCCAATGCTCACAAAATTTTCGGTTCATCGTCAAAGGGCCGTTGAGCTCAACCTAAGTTTGTCAAAATCGGTCGTTTTTGTCACAGGTGTCGCTCTCGCCGAGATCGAAGAATCTTGTACCAGAAACCCTTGGCAAAGTTGCGTTTGATTTTGTCACGATTTTGACCGCTATTCAAAAGCTGCCGTTCGCTTAGCCCGCAGCCTGCGCAAAATTGGGCTCTGAGCAGTCATTCGCTGCAAGTCGTCCGAACGTCCGGATTATAGGAGACGCTTTTGCTCCCGACAGGGGTTGGACCGAGAGCGCGTGACGCCCTCAAGTGACCTAAAGCCGTGGATGGGGCGGGGTGTGCATGACTTGGGGAGGGTCAACCGGCTGGCGGCCGCGTATAACATAATGGACCTTATGCTGTCATTGCCAACTCTGTCAGTGTGAGGCGAAGAGGTGTTCGGTATTGACGGCGTTTTTTGAGGATATGACTTACCACTGAACTTTTATCATAAACCGAAGTCTACAATTTTCACCAATTCGCCAGATCGGAATTCGTCAAGCTTCTTGGATAAGAAATCAATACTGACCAGTTCTTTACCCTGTTGCTTCAGGTTAAGCAAAATTCGGTAAGCCTCAGCTGCGTCAGAGATATAGTTCCCGTCGATACTGTAGATTACGTCACCCGCACCAAGAACATGACTATCGTCTGCGACCTCAGAAACCAAAACTCTGTTTTCGACTCCAAAAAAATTTCCATCTGAGGATGCAGTGCGAGCAAGTTTTATTTTACTGTTTACGTCGATGGCGGAGACAATTTCGAGGATATCAGCGTGCCTAGAGGTTACTTTTTCCGATAGGCGGTTAGAAGTGACTTCGGCAACTAGTTGAGTTGAGTATTTTGAAGCAGAAGCATATTGGCCCTGCGCAATCTTGGAAACTATCAACCAATTCAGCGCATTATCGTACGCGTTGGATTCCCTGTATTCTGTCACAACTTTCCTAAAGTGAGCGTCCGCACTCGCCGGATCATCGCGCACGGCCAAGTGGAACCAACCCATTTCTGTTATCGCGTCGTCGGCGAGGTTACTTTCAGGATAAAAATCTGCAAACTCTTGCATTGTCTTATAAAAGTCTTCGTAATTTTCGTTGTTTCGGTGTGCGAGTCCGGCAAGAAACAGACTTTTCTCTTGGCGAACCGGATCTAGGTCATAAGCCCGCCTCAACATCAATGCGGAAATTTCATGAAAACTAATTCTCCATAGGTTCAACTCATTGATCCACTCCACCATGTTTTCACAATACTGCCGCATTCCTTCTTCGTCGGTAGCATGGTTCATTCCCTCTCTGAAATCGCCGCAGAGCTTTAGGTTCTTTCCAAGTTCTGCCAACTGCTCGGCGTCAACGCCCGCGTACGCCTCTGCGATTGGCTCGATAAATCTAATCAGGTCTCGGAGTTTGCTTGGGTTCAATTCGACGAGACAGGTGTCATAGTATTCATCGTCACCGGGATTCCCAAAATAACCATTAATCCGCTTCTCTTCATCAAAGTGATTCTCGAAATTTTCAATAAAAAAATTTGAAAATTCTAAAACTTCAGCAAAATCGCCGCCATAAATCATTTGCTCTAAACGTGGGCAGCGAGAATAAAAGTCGGAGAAAAAAGAGATAGTGTTCAGGGATAGGTCTTTTACTTCCCCCTCAGAAAACCAAACGCGGGTGTGATTGTTGATCTGGAATTTGACGCTCCCAGAAGATGGTGCTGAAAATAGCCTGTCCCCATATTCCTGCACTAAGGCGTTTAATGTGGCCAAATCTCTTTCAATGGTCGCTCGCTCGAACAAGAGAGATACCGCGGGAAGCCCCTTCTTAGGAAACCGATCCATATACTCCAATAGGGCCTCTTTGGCCGTTGAGTAGTCTTCGGCCTCACCCTGACCGAGTAGTGCAAGGTCAATCACATAGGAATTAGGGTAGTCTTCTATTATCTTGGTGTAATCACCTAATATGAAGTAAAGATAGTCGATGAAACCATGGTTTTCGTTGGCTAAGAGACTTTTGGCAAAATCTAAATCTTCCTGCTTCGATATGCCGTAACCTGCGTCTCTTGGTGGAGTGCTATCTTCCAGCCACCTCATGTCCCGCAAATGGATGGGAATCCAAACTGGTGAAAAATCATCTCTTCGGCAGGCTGGGTTTTTCCTTACATGTGCAAGGGCTTCTTTGGCGTATTCGTGATCAGTGTTTACCGCAAGGCTTCTAAGATGAGCGTGAATCGCGTGACGGAACTCGAAGTTCCAACGGGGCCGGTTTCGGTATTGTCGGCAAATAAACTTTAAACCCTCAATGTGACGCGCTGAGCCATAGTAACTAGCTGTTGTGAGGCCTTCGAGTTTTCGGACACCACCTTCGTTTGCATCAATCATCCCCAATGCGCGTTCGAACATTAGAGCCGAGGACGAGTATTGCCCACTATCGAAGAAAAACTGGGCAATCGCTATTGCTTCGATGAAAGCATCACTCTGTTTGGGGAACTCGGTCTCCGCCTCGTGATATAGATCGGGATTGTTAGACTTTACGTAGTTGGCAACATCCTCAGATCGGTACCGATTGAAGTTCCCATCCGAGTCAATAGCGATAATGATTTCAGACTGCTCAAGAGCAATCGCGTTAATCGAATTATCACCTGCTGTAATAGAGTTTCGTTCTTTGTAGCCCCAAGCAAATGCCGAATGCGGATTTAGGCTAAAAGCAGACAAGACGATGTAAGAACACAGTATTCCAATTTTGTTCAGCATCAGTCACCTCCAGCGCCCGACGTACCGGTTGTTCCAACCTCAACGTTAGAGTTTTTTGCATTAATGTTCGTACTGCCGTCCCCTGACGTAATTGTCTGTGACGCGTCCTCACTCGAAAAACTGACGTTCGATATCGATATCGCCCCGGTTCCGACGGCGACGACTGCAAGCGCCACTATCGCGAACGCGAGTGGATCCTTGCCCCCTGAAGAAGGTGTTGAGTCAGGTTTATCTGTTTCTTTCTTCTCAGAGGATTTTTTGCGCTTGATCAAAGCAAGCACTATAGCTGCCAGGCTTGTACTCCCAAATAGCCATTCAGAATTTTCGCGAACTAGACTAAACAAGTTTTCCATGAAAACACCCGAAAAATACAATCTAGCCTAGCAAATTTCGACCCTGAGTCAACGTGAACGACAATTCATGAGTGGCGCACTCAGAGGAAACTGATCCATGACAGAGGTTATTTTCCAGCATGCGAAACCTGCGTAGGTTTGCAAGTTTAAATGCCTTCACCTGAAATGCTCTCAGCTCAGATACTTCGTTGGAGGTGAAAATACTTGGACAGATTAGTACCAGCGGTCGCTAACCCCCTGACGGCGATCCCAATTCAAAGCCCTACGATGTAAGTCCTCGCCAACAAAGTCTGAACGGAGTGGGAAAATCGAGGGCCTGTAGGAGCTTGTCGGGCGGGTGGGGTCAACTAGTAGGGCATTAGTAGGGCGTGTTCGTCAAAAGTTCTGAAACGCTGTGCGATGGCGTCCAATGTTGATGCCAGAATTAGTCAAGTAATTGTATGGCCTTATGAGACGGCCTCTGGCGTTGTCTAGCCACGTGCAATAACTCGACGTCAAAATTCGTGAGGACAAGGTCGGGGGTTCGAGTCCCTCTTGAGGCACCAATTATAATCGTAATTAATTGATTTAAATAAATTTTTAATAAAAATTGACAATTATCCCCTGATTTGTCCCCCGAATTTTTACTGATGAGTGATGATCTCGGGTTGGTTTCAATTCAATGCCCATCGCCCACTTTCCACTGTAAGAATGACTATACTATTAAGCACTACCGCTTTGGCTCACGAAGCGGACCTTCGCCAAAACTGATTGAGCATCTGCCTTGCGGACAGAACGGTCAGCCTTTGCGTAAGGCTTCCGTCATGTGATCGATAAAGGCCCTGACCTTTGCAGGCATGAAATTTCTGTGCACAAACACTGCATAGATTGGCTGTTCCAGAGTCTCGTACTCAGGCAATATGCGGACTACTCGGCCGTCCGAAATCATGTCCTCGATCAGATAATCCGCGATCAGCCCAATAGCCCCGCCTGTTAGGATTGCGTTCCTCGCCGCGTTGGGAGAGTTGACGACGAAACTCTCTGGCAATGAGTAAGACACAGTTCTGCTTGAAAGGGGGAACTGATTTGTGCGCCCCCAAGTGCCGCTGATCTGCTTGACCAGCAAATGTTGATCCAAGTCGTCAAGCGAGGCTGGCGTCCCATGACGAGCCAAATATTCAGGGGTCGCTACAAAGAAGAGGCGCTGCGAATAGATCTTTCTCGCTTTCAAGGATGAGGATTCAAGCTCTCCGGATGTCCCGATGCGAACCGCCAGATCGAAGTGCTCTTGAATTAGGTCTACTTTACGGTTCGAGATTTCGAGTTCCACTGAAACCTTGGGATATTTTCGCATGAAACTAGCAATGGCCGGTGCAATGCGTTCCTGTCCAAAGGCCACAACGCTGGAAATGCGCAGATGTCCGGCCGGAACGCGCTTTCTTTCTCGGATTTCCTCTGAAATCGCCTCAAGCTCGTCTACAAGCACCGCCCCCTTCCGAAGAAATTCTTCGCCCTCCTCGGTCAAGCTGACAACCCGAGACGAACGGCTAAAAAGACGAACTCCGAGATCGGCTTCCAACTCCGTGATCAGTCGGCTCACAGAGGGCGGAGAGCTGTTCATATGCCGTGCCGCCGCTGCAAAACCGCCCTGCGAAACGACCTCTTGAAACACTTTGATGGCTTTGAACTTGTCCATCGGTCGACCAATCCGGAAACTGGAACACTGCGTTTTGACCTTAACGCATTCCGTCGAAATCGCGAAAAGCAATACCTTCAAGGCAGACTTTGCTTAATCAAACGATGGAGAAAGTGATGACACAGCACACACAGAAGAGCCGCCTTACCGACTTTGATCTGATGATAATACGTGCGGATGGACGAACCGAGGCCGAGTTGGAGGCTATGGTTCAATCAGGATTTGGCTTCGCCATTATGAGTTCCACTTGCGCGTTCGTAGCTGATGGTCTGTACAGGCTGGTCCTGCTTCTAGAATCCGGAGCACGCCGTTCGGCAGAAGCATCGCATCTGCGTTTGACGGCCAGTTCGACGATATAACGATGGGTTCAAACGGTCGGGTAACTATCAACCAAGTCATAATGCTTGATGGATCGCGACTCGACGAGCTCCGCTTCTGCTGGATCAATGTGCGGGCATTGGTAGTCTTCTCCCACGAAGGCCTTAAGCGCTTCCAAGCTCTCCCATACCATGACAAAACTGAATTCTCGTGGGGAATCCTCTCTCGGGGCCCCCGGAAGAACGCGCACGATCCCGGGAGTACTATTCATTAGGGGTATCGCAGTTTCATGGAAGAAGCGGCCAAACTCAGCTTCTTTTCCGGGATGCGTTGTCACCTGAAATATACGCATAATCATACACAATCCTCCCAAAGGTCGGGCTCTTGAATGTATTTATGCCTCGGGATTTCATGCTAGCACACTTGGTTGAGACGTCTGCTTTGGGTTCGATGCGACTATCTGACTATTTTTATCAGGTGACCGAGAAGTCGCGCTTAGCAGACCTTCACGCCGAGATTTTCGAAACTCAGGTCACGACTGGCTGCTTCATCCAAGAGCGGACGTTCGCGAAAATTCGGGCAACGACCGAGTTGCGGACAATCCCGCCGTTCACACGCCAGGATCCGAGGCTTACTTTGACCGAGTTGAAAACGCGGTTATGCTAACCATTTTTTTGCAGCTTGCGCATCGGAGCTGAGAATTTCCCGGCGTCTCCGCTAACTAGCGAAAGCGCGTGTCATGACTGCTCCCAGTCGCTTTGCGAACTCGGATGGGTCGCTTGGGGTTTCGCCTTCGACGATTCGCGCCTGATCCAGCAGGAGGTGAGCTGCGTCCCTCAGAAGGCCATCGTCGCCAGCAGCCTCTGCCTTCGCCCGTTCTGCCAAGGTGGTGATAATCGGGTGGTTTGGGTTTAGCTCGAGTACCCGGGGCATACCATGCTCCAGTTGACCATGACGTTTGAGCAGGCGTTCCAGATTGACATCCATGTCACCTTCATCAGCGATCAGGCAGACCGGGCTGTCTGTCAGGCGATTCGACGGGCGCACGTCTTTGACTGTCTCGCCCAGTTCCACTTTGATCGCGGCGATCAAGTCAGCGAGATCCGCGTCCTCAGTCTTATCTTCGTCTGGATTTGCCTCTTCGGTTTTGACATTATCCAGGTCTGCTGCGCCACGAGTGATTGACTGGAGCGGTTTGCCATCGAACTCGGTAATGTGCTGCAGCCAAAACTCGTCTACGTGGTCGGACAGAAGCAGTACCTCGACGCCCTTAGCCTTGAAGCCCTCCAAATGGGGAGATTGCGCGAGCTTGGCGGCGTCCTCTCCCGCGATGTAGAAAATTGCTTCCTGCCCTTCTTTCATTCGCGATACGTAGTCAACGAAGCTAGTGAGAGCATCCTCCCCCGTGGAGGTGAAGCGACAGACCTCAAGAATGCGGTCGCGCAAGCTAGGATCTTCAACCAGACCCTCTTTCAACACTGCGCCAAAATTACCCCAAAACTTCGCGTAGTCTTCCGGCGCCTTGGTAGCCTTTTTCTTCAACTCACTGAGGACTTTCTTTGTGACCTGGGACTTAATCTTGGCTAGCTTCGGGTCGGTTTGAAGCATCTCGCGGGAGACGTTTAGAGAGAGGTCTTGGCTATCTACGATACCGCGCAAGAAACGGAGGTATGCTGGGACAAGGTCCTTTGTCGTCTCAGATATGAAGACGCGGTTTACATAAAGCTTCACGTGGCTTTTGCGCTCGGCGTCGAAAAGATCAAAAGGTTGGGTGGAGGGCACAAAAAGCAAGCTGGTGTGATTGAGCGTCCCCTCCACCTTATTGTGGATCACATGCCAGGGGGCGTCATAGGCATGTGAGCTGTGGCGATAGAATTCGGTATACTGCTCTTCTGAAATGTCTTTAGCCGGACGGGTCCAGAGCGCTTCCGCAGCGTTGAGCGTTTCCTCCCCCAGCTTCACAGGAAAACTGATATGCTCGGAATATGTCTTGATAATATGTCTAATGCGGGCTTCTTCTGCGAATTCCTTGGCGTCTTTTTTGAGGTGCAAGGTGACCGTGGTTCCGTTGGTGTCGCGCTGCGCCGCCTCGATCGTGAATGACCCTTTGCCGTCGGACGACCAGAGCCAGGCCTCATCCTCGCCGGCCCTACGGGTCAGCACTTCAACTTTGGCGGCGACCATGAAGGCCGAGTAGAAACCAACACCAAACTGACCGATTAGACCTGGGGCATCTTTTTCTTCAGCCTTTAGCGCCTCGATGAAAGCACCAGTGCCGGACTTGGCTATGGTTCCTAGAGTTTCCAACAAGTCAGCATGGTTCATGCCAATCCCGTTGTCAGAGATAGACAACGTCTTGGCTTTTGTGTCGAACTCAAGCGTTATTGCGAAATCCTGTGATGGCGCCAGCTTCGCATCCGTCAGGGCTGCATAGCGCAGCTTGTCACAAGCATCAGAGGCGTTAGAGACGAGCTCCCGTAGAAACACTTCGCGGTTGGAATAAAGCGAGCCCGCAACAATTTCCAAAAGTTGACCGACTTCTGTCTGAAAGGAAAACGTTTCTTTCTCGATGGTTCCTGCCATTTTAACCTCCTCATTCTACACGCGGCGCTGATGTAGGTGACCCGCGCGTTGGTTTCAACGCAACAGACGCAAAGAAAACCCGGCTCTCCAGTTAAGGTGGAGCAAAAGAGCGACACAAGTAGCCTAAGTGTTATGTGCTCAGCTTGGTATTCTGAATTGCTGCTTCGCAGTACTTAAAGGCAACGGATGTCACATTTCGGCGCAGCGTCACCATTTATCGCGTTATTCGGATTTCCGCTTTGGGCTCGATGCAGACATCTGACAAAAATCGTCGGATGTCCGAGTTGAGATCGTAAGCGGACATACATTGATCGGAACTCTCTCAAACACCGTGCCGTTCAAAGACTAGTGTCAGACTTTTCTCCTTCGCCCGATCTGACGATATCCATCTCATCTGAGGCATAGGGCTTTAGCAGTTCAAAGGCCTCCGCAGCGCTGCCATCCAACCAGGCCTCATAATCACTAGGACGGAGTATGACTGGCATTCTCTGCGGATGTATCGGACGCACAATGTCATTCGCTGAGGTGGTTATTACTGTGTACGCAGGAACCTCTTCTGGGCCCTCTTTGCCTTCGTATCGCGATACTTGCCACATCCCGGCAAACGCAAACGGCGGGCGAGCCCCAGAGCCCTTGAGCGAGAACCAGTGGTATGTCGCAGGATTGTGCCCTTGCGTCTCGCAAAACGAGCTTGCAGGTACGAGACAACGGCGCTCTTCGAAACTGTTCTTCCACAGCCCGCTCTTCAGGACCTTGTCGTCACGCGCATTGTTCCAGGCATGAGGTTGCAAGATGGCGCCAGTCTTTTTTGATTTCTTGGTTGTTCGAAACCCCCAGGACAGAGACACGAGTTCACGCGCCCCGTCTTTGTCTTTCCTGACGATGGGTGCCATGTGCTTTGGGTAGATTGCTGGAAGCGGTTCCGCGTTTCCGAGCCTGTCTTTTTCTACAGCGACGTCGAATAGCTGCCGCATCGCATCTGCCGGGGTCGTATTCGAATAGAGGTTACACATCAGTCTGTCTCACTTACCTCAGCCTCTCGGATAAATAGGTGGCGAACAACAGTTCAGCCCACGATGGCGGAAGCCACGGCTTCGCTAATCCTGAATGCATTTGTACAGTATCCCTAGGACATTTGAGAGAGAGACATAAATGCGGGCACCTGTACGACCTTGCCTGGTGCGTCTATCGAATGCGCAAATGATCGCAATTTGGCATCCATTATGCTATATAAAATAGACACTTATCACTTGGCGCCTTCACTTTCTGAGAACAGAGGAGTCCACTGTGCCAACACCTCTCTTTAAGCCTGGTCATTCCGGTAATCCGGGTGGGCGACCCAAGCTGGACCCCGAGACAAGAAAGTTGATCCAGTCGAACGGCGAGATCGCTGTGAAACGCATGAACGATCTGTTGTCGATGGACGAACTCTTCAATCGCCGAGATGAGAATGGTGAATTTGTATCAGGAAAACTTTCGGGGAAAGAACAAATTGCCTTGCTGGCCTTAGCTCAGGACCGAGCATTCGGACGCGCTGATGGCGTTAGCATCACGCACACCCACAGCGGAACTGTAGGCATGAGCGTCAATCCAACACAGCGGCTCAAAGACATCAGCGACCGCCTTCCAGAGAGATTGGCTCAACAGAAGGTGATTGAGGCAAAACTGGATGACGACGAATAGTCTCCAACCATCACGTAGCTACTGCTAGGTGTAGAGGTTTGGGTTTGTATGCACAGGTCAATCGCTCGCGCGCGATAACGTAGGATTGACCAACCAATCTTGTGCGTTCGGTACCTTCTGGTGGCATAGTGATCGTCGGCGCTTGACACATCGCATCAGGAGAGTTTGGTAACCATTGGTCTATAGCGCCACAAGAAGTGCGGCTAGAAATCCAATCATTTCGTGTAGCGTAGTTGCCTTAGAGTTGCCTTTAGGTGAACGTCCCTACGATAATCAAGTGGCCTAACCACGTAAGATAATGAAATTAAAATATAAAATTGGTACCGCCTCCCTGGCTTGAACAGGGGACCTCTGGATCCACAATCCAGCGCTCTAACCAACTGAGCTAAGGCGGCACTCGTGAGGGGCGATTTACCGAACGCGCCGGGGGAATGCAAGAGGATTAAAGCCGAAATTTCCAGCTTTGTTCGACAAGATCGACCCCAAAGGAATGCACCGGTTTGCTGTCTGTCAGTTCCCACCCAAACGCCTTGTAAAGCGCACATGCCGCCCTGTGGCTTTCGTGGGTCCACAGAACCATTTCCTGATATCCTGCGTTCCTTGCAAAGCCTGTGCAGGCTTTCAGCAGCCGCTTGCCCACCCCATGACCGCGTGCCTCGGGGACAAGCAGAAACAAGCGCAGTTTTGCCGTGTGCTGATCCAGACCTACACAAAAAATGCTGCCCAGCCGTTGCCGGCCCTGCTCGGCAATCCACCCCTTTTCGCGGGTGGGATCGTGGGATGCGATGAACTCGTCAAGGATACGTGCCACCAAAGGCGCGAAACTGTCGTCAAACCCTTCATCACGCGCATAGAGCCTACCGTGCTGTTCGACCAGCCAGGCGGCGTCGTCAGGTTGAAAGGTTCTGAGTGTAACATCATCCATGATTTATCTGACCGCAAAGGTGACTTGATTCTCAACCCCGTGCGCGCTAGCAGGAATGCTCAGTCTCGGAGGCACAGATGGGCATCAATACCGAACGCGACATTCAGGCGAATCTGCAAATCGGCCCAACCGATCAGGGTATGGTGCGCCTGTTCATCGAAGCTGACGGTGTGGAAATTCCGATGGATTTCGACCCGGAAGAAGCCGAAGAAATTGCCGATGAAATCCGCGCGGCTGTCCAAGCCGCTCTGGCCGTCAAAGGCTGACGCTAAAGCCGCGGATCGCGCAACGCGTGCAGACGACGTGCCGCATCTGTTGCAAACTTCTGGATCATCTTCTTCCGCCGTGCCGGGGCCAATTTGTCCTCAGGAGACATGCGCACAATTTCTGCGTCATACGCGTCGGCGATGATCAAACCGGTTTCCGCGGGCAAAAGATCGACCGGAAAATCAGTGTCGACAGCCCAGAAAAACCGATCACACCACTCCAAATAGCCCTGCCATTTCGAATCTGACTGATAATCCGCCCGGCTGGATTTGCATTCGATCACCCAAAGCTCACCCTTGGGGCCTAACCCCATCACATCGACGCGCAAGCCGCGTGCCGGGACAAATTCCTCAACAGATACAAAACCATGCGTCGCAAGGTGTCGCGCGACACCCCGCGCCAGTTTCTGTCCAGGTTGCAAATCCAAAACCATGTCTCAAATGTGAACAATTAGTGAACAAAAGTAAAGCGTCCCTTCAGACTTGACATGATACCTTTTGGTACTGCATTAATATGATACCAAATGGTATCTCATTTGAGGGTGCTTATGGAAAACCAAACTCAAAACGCGTTTCGTGCGCTGGCTGATCCAACCCGCAGGGACATCGTGCAACTGCTTGCAGTTCAGGACATGACAATCGGGCAATTGACCGACCGGTTCGACATGACCCGAGCTGCGGTCAAGAAACACCTGACTGTTCTTTCTGACGGTGGCTTGATCTCGGTCGAAGTGCGCGGTCGGGAACGCATTAATCGACTTGAACCACTGGGGATGGCCCCTGTTCTAGATTGGCTCAGCTATTTTGACCAGTTCTGGGACGACCGCCTCAACTCTCTCAAGGAAGCTGTTGAAAGGAAATCAAAATGACCGATTCTGTATTGAAGAAATCAATTTTCCTCAGGGCCGAACCGGAAACCGTATGGGCTTATCTTACGGACCCTGACCATTTGGCAGAATGGTTTCACAAACCGGAACGGCCGTTGGTCGAAGGTCAAAAGCTTGAGATGTTTGGCACCACAAGTGGAGATTTGCTGATCTGGGGCGAAGTTCGCGTCGCTAAGCCTCCCAAATATCTTGAATACACGTTCACAGTGAAACCTATGGGCGATGCTGTAAGCACCGTGAAATGGACGTTGGAGCCTGTGGCCGGTGGTACGCGTCTTGATCTGCTGCACGAAGGCTTGCCGCAGGGTGCCGACGCCTTCGGACTGATCCTGGCCTTGGACAAAGGGTGGGACGAACACTTTGGCAAGATGCGCGTGGCATTGCACGAAACTGTTGATGCCTGACCCCTTGTGCGAACCCGCCAGACACCCTAGTTAAACGCGTGGCGGGTTCTGCCCTTCTTGTGACAGGTAGCATTCTGGTGGCCTTAAGCAATTCCGAGGGGGCTGGCTCTGTTCAGGTCCTGGCCTGATTACCTGGCGCCCACCTGTACATACAGGTCCTCGGGAATCACACCGCACGGTTGACTGGTGGTCCCGCCGCAATTTTCCTTGAATTTCAGCGCTCTGCGCGGGCTTCCTGCTTGGCGAGTGCAGGCTTGAAGCTGTGCACGACAGGCGATCCACGCCGTGGACCACCGGGCTTTTCTGCCATGCTCATGATCTTGTAGGCAAATTGCACCCCGGCAAAGACGATGCCATTCATGAACCAGATCATGACCAGCGCGATCAGGCCGATTTCCGAGCCGGTGATCAGGTGGCGCAGGTTCGCCACGTTCAGCGCCAATAGTACGCCGACAAACACCGCCGAGATGACAAAACCCCAAGCGACTTGCGTGATATACAGACGGATCAGTTTCGGCATCGCATCTCTCCTTGCGCTGATATCAGAAGTCTAGCGCTTAGAGGGCGACGGTAAAGGCGTCAGAACGCCTCGGGCTGAGCCTCACGTGCCATGTGATCCAGAACGGCGTTGACGAATTTAGGCTCTTTGCCTTCGGGGAAGAAAGCGCGCGCAACGTCGACGAATTCAGTGATGACCACCTTGGGCGGCGTATCGCTTTGGGTCAGCTCTGCCCCAGCTGCGCGGAACAAGGCACGCAATGTCGGGTCAATGCGCGCAATCGGCCATTTGGCAACCAGAGCGCGGTCGGTCATCTGATCGATCGGCGCCTGATAGTTCACCGCGTTGTCGACCAGCGATCGGAAGACGCTGATATCGCCATCCAGCATTTCTTCACCCTCATAGACGGCGCCAAAACGGTGATCCAGAAACTCATTCACGACGGCTTCCGTCGTCTGACCCGACTGCTCCATCTGGAACAACGCCTGCACAGCATAAAGCCGGGCGGCGGATTTCATCAGGCGTTTCTGGTTGGCCGGTTTCGGCGCGTCTGTCTGGGTCATGCTGTCGTGGGTCCGTTGTTGTCGCCCGCCACAAGGATGGACTCGGACGGCGGCTTGAAGCCAACGCCCTTTTTGGAAGAGCCCCACTTACGGCTGAGTGCGATCAGATGCAAGGCCGCAGCGGCCGCCCCGCCACCTTTATTTATCTTTTCGGGGTTGGCCCGGACTTCGGCCTGTTCATCATTCTCGACCGTCAGAATACCGTTGCCGATACACAGGCCCTGCAGACCCATCAGCTGGATGGCGCGGCTCGAGTCGTTGCAGACGGTCTCATAATGCGTGGTCTCACCACGAATGACGCAGCCCAGGGCGACATAGCCGTCGAAATTGCACTGACGGTCGGCCATGGCGATGGCGGTGGGGATCTCCAGCGCGCCCGGAACTTCAACAACCTCGCAGGTGCCGCCTGCGGCATCGATCTCGGCCTTGGCACCGGCGATCAGATTGTCGGCAATCGCGCGATAGAACGGGGCCGCCACGATCAACAGCTTCACCGGCTTGTCGAAACTGGGCGTCGGCAGGATACCATGCTTGTCTTGTTCAGCCATGATCAGTCTTCCTTCAAAATCGAGCGGGTGCCCACGATGGACAAACCAAAGGCGTCGAGCCCCAGATACACGGTTTCAGGCGAGTCGGTCAGCAGCACCAGTTCCTGAATGCCCATTTTGGACAGGATCTGCGCGCCCAGCCCGGTCTGCTTGATGGTTCGCGGGCCATCATCGTCAATAGCGTAAAGTGAGTTGCGTGGTTGCCGGAACAGGCAGACGACACCGCGCCCCTCTTCGGCGATCTTTTCCATCGCACGCGGCAATTCGCGCGAAGATTTCGGCCCGAGACCCAGGATATCCGGCGCTTCGTGCAGCGCGTGCGTGCGGGTCAAAACCGGCTCGGGCGTCGAGATGTCGCCTTTTATCATGACAACATGTTCGATGCCGTGGGTCTGATCGGTGAATATCCGCATTTCCCATTCGCCGCCATATTCTGACGTGACGGTCTGACGCGAGGTTTCAACCACCAGATTGTCATTGCGCGAGCGATAGCTGATCAGATCACTGATCGTGCCGATTTTCATGTCGTGCTCTTGAGCGAATTCAACCAGATCAGGCAGACGCGCCATGGTGCCGTCGGGCTTCATGATCTCGCAGATCACGCCGGACGGGTTCAACCCTGCCAGACGCGAGATATCAACGGCCGCCTCTGTATGGCCCGCACGCACCAGCACCCCACCCCGCTTGGCCCGCAATGGGAAGATATGGCCGGGCGTCGCGATGTGCGCCATTGTGTTCTGCGCATTGATCGCGGTAGCCACGGTCAGCGCACGATCAGCAGCGGAAATTCCAGTGCTGACACCTTCGCGGGCTTCAATTGAAACCGTGAATGCGGTCTCGTGCCGGGACGAGTTGTTCACGGCCATCATCGGCAGTCCTAACGCATCCACGCGTTCCGCCGTCATCGGCAAACAGATCAGACCGCGCCCATGGGTGGCCATGAAGTTGATCGCCTCGGCATCGGCGAATTCAGCGGCAATCACCAGATCACCTTCGTTTTCGCGATCCTCGTGATCAACCAGTATATACATCCGGCCCGCGCGCGCTTCTTCGATGATGTCTTCGATCGGGCTGATCGCATCGCGCAGCTGGGCCTCAACTGGACCGGGGGTTTCAAAGCTCATGGGGCAGCCTTTCAGATGGCATGTTTGCACGGCGGAATAGACCACTCAGGTCCCAAAGGCCAGCCTGCAAACGGCGCAGATCGGGCGCGACGCGACGTATCAGGACATCTCGGCCAAACGCGCGACGTAACGGGCCAGCGTATCGATCTCAAGGTTGACACGATCGCCAACATGAACGTCGCCCCAGGTGGTCACCTCTTTGGTGTGCGGAATGAAGTTGATACCAAAATCGCAGTCACTCACATCGTTGACCGTCAGAGAGGTTCCGTTCAGCGCCACCGATCCTTTTGGGGCGATAAACCGCGCCAAGTCTTTGGGCGCGCGCAGAGTCACACGGGTGCTGTCGCCTTCGTCTTCGACGGCAACCACCTCGGCCACGCCATCCACGTGACCGGACACGATATGGCCACCCAATTCGTCGCCAACCTTCAACGCACGTTCAAGATTGACGCGTTTGCCAACAGTCCACGTATCCAGGTTGGTTTTCGACACAGTTTCAGCGCTGATCTGAACATCATACCAATCATCCCCCAGTGCGATCACTGTCAGACAAACGCCATCACTGGCAATTGAAGCCCCGATATCAATACCGGACGTATCATAGGCTGTTTTGATACGGGCGCGCAGGTCTCCCTTCTGCTCCAGTTCGGTGACGGTGCCCATGTCGGTAACGATCCCTGTAAACATTCCGTTAACCCTCAGTCTCTACGCTGTCCTAGTCTCACCGCCGAGGTAAGCCTATCAAGCCGCGCGGGCAAGCCCTGCCTTGCTGCGCCTTGCCCAAACGGGCATAGTTTCGACAATAAAACCAAACGAGCAGTCCAAATGCAGCATACGCCCATAGATCCAAAAGATCGCGTATTCCTGTTTCTTCAGGGACCACATGGGCCGTTTTTTTCGGCATTGGGAAAAATGCTGCGTGCCACTGGGGCTCAGGTCTGGCGCGTTGGGTTCAACGCAGGCGATAAGGCGTTCTGGTCCGACAAGGCAAGCTATGTTCCGTTCCTCTGCGCAGCCGAGACCTGGCCTGAAACGCTTGCCGGGATCATCACGGATAAGGGCGTCACGGACATTGTGCTCTACGGGGATACACGGCCAGTGCATGCGCTAGCGGTTCATGTTGCCAGGGCGCACGGGGCAATCGTTCATGTGTTTGAGGAAGGCTACCTGCGCCCCTGGTGGGTAACTTACGAGCGGAACGGGTCAAACGGGAACTCGCACCTCATGTCGCTGGGCGTAAAGCAGATGCGGCTGGCTTTGGAAGACGCGGACAACAAAACACCCCCGCCACCATCACATTGGGGGGACATGCGGCAGCACATTTTCTACGGTGCCCTGTACCATTGGTTCGTCATGTTCGTGAACGGAAGATACCGAAACTTCCGGCGACATCGGGAATTGCCTGTGTCAACTGAGTTCAGGCTTTACTTCAAGCGACTGATTTTGATGCCTTTTCATAGACTTCGCCGCAGTATTGCGACAGCCCGTGTCAGGTGGCGTGGTTATCCGTACCACCTGGTCCTGCTGCAATTGGGGCATGACAGCTCGGTCCGGGCACATTCCAACTATTCTGGCATGTGCGAATTTCTGGATCAGGTGATCGAGGGCTTTGCGCAGGGCGCGCCTGCACATCACAGGCTGGTCATCAAGGAGCATCCTTTGGAAAACCACCGCGAACCATTGCGCCGCCACGCGATGGCATGCGCCAGAAAGCACGGTATCCAAGAAAGGGTTCACTATGTCCCCGGCGGAAAACTCGCCAAACTTCTGGATGACGCGAATTCAGCCGTGACCGTGAACTCAACAGCCGGGCAGCAGGTTCTTTGGCGTGGTATTCCACTGCGGATTTTCGGACGGTCCGTTTACGACAAACCCGAATTCGTGTCTCAGCAGCCTATTGCTGCCTTTTTTGCAGCGCCTGAACATCCCGACAGCGAGGCATATCGGTGTTATCGACAGTTCCTTCTGGAAACCAGTCAGGTGCCAGGCGGTTTCTATTCCCGTCGTGGTCGACGGCAGGTTCTGCGGCGTGCTGTAGACATGATGCTGAGTGCGAATGATCCATATCAGGTGATCCTCAACAAGAACGCGGCGCGGACGCCACAGTTGAAAATCGTTGAAGGACAAGGGCGTGCTGTGACTGGAAGTTGAGCGTCTGACCGGATAGGCTGCGCACAAGTACAAAAAGACTGAGGACACCGGCAGTGAAGATCTCTCCTATGCGTTGGATGCGGGGGGTTTCCCTTGTGGCCGCAATCGGCCTGATGGCCGCGTGCCAGCTTCCGAAATCCGGACCGAACAAAACCGAAATCCTGGCAGGTGCTGTGCAGAACGGTGGCAACGCGTTTGTTGTAGAGGTCGATGATCGAGTGACACGTGCCACATCCTCGATCCCACAATTCGGCTTTTCCCCTTCGTTCAGCAGTGCCCAGACCTTGACCGCTGATACGGTTCGCCCCGGTGATGTGCTGAGCCTGACCATTTGGGAAAACGTTGATGACGGCCTTTTGACCACCGAAACTGGCGCGGCAACGGCGCTGGAAGAGGTGCAGGTTGATAGCGAAGGCTTCATCTTTGTTCCCTATGCAGGTCGCTTACGGGCTGCCGGAAACACGCCGGAACAATTGCGCGTTCTGATCACAAACAAACTGCAGGAACAGACGCCGGATCCACAGGTTGAAGTGCGGCGCGCGGCAGGCGACGGGTCCACTGTATCGCTGACCGGCACAGTAAACGCTCCGGGCATATACGCGATCCAACGGCCGACCCGCTCTTTGTTGGGCATGTTGTCTCAGGCGGGGGGCGTCTCGGTGGCGTCTGACATTGCATTGGTGACACTGATCCGTGGCGGACAAAGGGGCACTGTCTGGTACGAAGACCTGTATCGGAATCCCAAGCTTGATGTGGCCCTTCGCGGTGGCGATCGCATCCTGGTGGAAGAAGACAGCCGGTCCTATATCGCGCTTGGCGCTACAGGCGGCCAGTCCCGCGTGGCGTTTGAAAGCCAGGACCTTTCTGCCCTTGAGGCCCTTGCCCAAGTAGGTGGATTGCTGACGCTATCCTCGGATCCGACGGGTATCTTCATCCTGCGCAAAGAACGCGAGAGCGTCGCCCGCAGCATCACAGGCCGTGCCGATCTGAAAGGCGACCAGCGCATGATTTATCTGCTGAACCTGACAGCACCCAACGGCCTGTTCATCGCGCGGGATTTCGTGATCCGCGACGACGACACAATCTACGTGACTGAAGCGCCATACGCACAGTGGAGCAAATCCATCTCGCTTATCGCGGGTGGCCTCACACCGATTGCCAACGTTGCCACGCTCACTGGTAACTGATGCATGATCCCCGACGCGGACAGCGCAGCCGGGGACAGCCGTACCCGGCTGTTTGTCTATAATGCTGGCTTTTTGACGCAAAAGCGCCTGAAGCGGATCTTGTCCCTTGCTGGCTTTGACGTTCGTTTGGGCATTCCCAAAAGCGGTGATTGCGTAGGGGTTTGGGGCGACAGCCCAACTGCACATCGCGGCCTAACGGTCGCCAAAAAACACGACGCGCCGGTTGTACGGATCGAAGATGCATTCCTCAGATCGTTGCACCCAGGACGCGAGGGAGAGCCCCCCCTGGGCTTATTCATAGATCGCTCGGGGCTGCATTTCGACGCGTCAGCCCCATCGGACCTTGAAAAGACTCTGATCAATGAGCCGTTGGACGACACCGCCCTGCTGAATCGCGCGCGCGCTGCAATCGAACGGATCAAAGAACTGCATCTCAGCAAATATTCCGCCTTTGATCTGGCCTTGACCCCTCCGGACCCCGGATATGTTCTGGTCGTCGATCAAACGGTGGGCGACGCCGCGGTCACTGCCAGCGGCGCGGATCGGGCGCGGTTCCTTGAAATGCTGTTTGTCGCACAAGAGGAAAACCCCGGTGCGCGTATCCTGATCAAAACACACCCGGAAACACAGGCGGGTTATCGCCAAGGGCATTTCACGGATCAGGAGCTTTCAGACAGCGTTTCGATGTTCAGCGACCCGATCAGCCCCTGGCCCCTGCTGGAAGGTGCTGTTGCCGTTTATACAGTGTCTTCACAATTGGGGTTCGAAGCTATCCTGGCCGGTCATAAACCGCGTGTTTTCGGCCAACCTTTCTATGCCGGTTGGGGCCTGACGCAGGACGAAAATCCTATAGCGCGCCGCCAACGCAACCTGACCCGCGCGCAGCTTTTCGCTGCAGCTATGCTGCTGTACCCCACATGGTACGATCCTTTTCGGGATAAACTATGCGAACTTGAAACAGTACTGGACACGCTCGAAGCGCAAACCCGCGCGTGGCGGCAGGACCGGAACGGATGGACCGCCTCTGGTATGCGGCTGTGGAAACGCAAGCATCTGCAGCAGATTTTCGGGCAGAACGGAAAGCTGCGATTTACAGCGGCACAGCCCGAAACTGCAGAGCGCCCACATATGGTCTGGGCCAACCAGGCACGCGACACCGATGGTGCGGTGCGGGTCGAAGACGGGTTTCTCAGGTCGCGTGGTTTGGGGGCAGAGCTTGCGCCGCCCCTCTCGTTGGTGACGGATGAAATCGGTATTTACTACGATCCGACAAAACCCAGCCAGATAGAAGACCTGATCAGTCGACGTGAAACTCTGCGCCCAGATCAGGAATTGCGGGCCGAGCGCCTGATACAGCGGTTGTTGGCAGAGGGATTGAGCAAATACAATATGGGCCAGCCCGCCTCCGCCCTGCCCGAAGGGCATCGTATTTTAGTGCCGGGACAGGTTGAGGATGATGCCTCGGTCCTGCTGGGCACCAGCACGGTGCGCAGCAATTTGGATCTGCTGAAAGCTGCCCGCAACGCCAATCCAAACGCAATCCTGATCTACAAGCCGCACCCCGATGTTGAAGCCGGGCTGCGCGAAGGCAGGATCGACGCCGCGACGTTGGCCGACATAGTCGTCGCTGACACAGATCCCGCCTCGCTTTTGCCCCATGTCCAAGAAGTCTGGACAATGACATCGCTTCTGGGGTTCGAGGCTTTGTTGCGCGGGGTAAAGGTTACAACCCTCGGCGCACCGTTCTATGCCGGTTGGGGCCTGACCACCGATCTAGGGGCGGTTCCAGTTCGGCGCGGTGCGAGACCGTCGTTGACGGGGTTGGTACATGCAACCCTGATCGACTATCCCCGCTACTTCGATCCCGTCACAGGCCAGCCCTGTCCGGTGGAAGTGGCGGTAGAGCGTCTTGCCCAAGGGAATTCTGTGCCCACTGGGCCGGTAAATCGAGTGCTGTCGAAAGTTCAGGGCGCGTTTGCGACCCACGCGCATTTGTGGCGTTAATCCTACAGCGAGGGTTTGCGCCAGCAGTGCAGGATATCCCCGCCCACAACCTGCGTTTCAATCAGCTCGAACCTTGGTGCTTCGTCCAGTGTCTTAAGTTCCAGAGATCCAACGGCCGAAAGCCCGTCGGCTCCGATGGTCACCCCAGCGGTGAAGCCCACCAGTTCGTCCACCAGATCCTCGGCCAAAAGCGAAGCCGCAAGAGCCGCCCCGCCTTCGCAGAATACGCTTGTCAGGCCGGCCTGCCCCAATTGCTGAAGCAGATCCAGTGCGTCAATATGATGATCTTTCAAGGCGCACGGGATAAGTTTTGCGCCAAGACCTTCCCAAGCGCGTGCACGCTCTGGATCAGGATGATGGGCATGACAGAGCCATACCGGTGTTTTCGCTGCAGTGCGTGCCAACTGCCCCATCAAAGAGATGTCCATGTGACGCGACACCACCACGCGCACCGGCTGATGCGCGACACCCAGGTCCCGCACTGTCAGCGAGGGATCATCGGCACGCGCCGTCCCTGCCCCTACCATCACCGCATCGTGGCGGGCGCGCATCGCGTGCACGACACGCCGCGCCTTAGGTCCGGTGATCCATTGACTGTGTCCGGTTGAGGTAGCGATCCGACCATCAAAACTGCTGGCCAGTTTGAGGGTCACAAACGGCCGTCCCTGTTCGGTCTTTAAGAAAAAACCTTCCAGATCCTGCTCCGCCTGTTCTGCCAGAACGCCCGTTTCGACCTCGATTCCAGCCGCGCGCAACATGGCAAAGCCCTGCCCTGCGACCCTCGGGTCGCTGTCTTCCACGGCGGCCACAACGCGGGCGACGCCGGCTGCTATCAAAGCTTCGGCGCAGGGCGGCGTTTTGCCGTGATGCGCGCAGGGTTCTAGTGTTACATAGACGGTAGCGCCACGCGCGGCCTGTCCGGCTTGGGCCAACGCCTCGGTCTCGGCATGCGGACGCCCCCCCGGTTGGGTCCAACCGCGCCCGATGATCCGGCCATCGCGCACGATGACACAGCCCACAGCTGGGTTCGGCCAGCATGTCCCTTGGCCGCGCCGCCCCAATGACAGGGCCAGCGCCATAAATCGCTTATCTGTTTCGTTCACTCGTCCGTCGGAGGCTGCGGCGGGCGCAGTTCGTGGACAAACTCCTCGAAATCATCGGCCGCCTGGAAATTCTTATACACACTCGCAAAACGAACATAGGCGACGGTATCGATCCGCGCCAGAGCTTCCATGACGATCTCACCGATCTTGTTGGACGGAATATCCGTGTCGCCCATGCTTTCCAGCCGACGCACGATGCCCGAGATCATCTGATCGATCCGTTCCGGATCAACAGGCCGTTTCTGCATCGAGATGCGGATCGAACGCTCCAGCTTGTCGCGGTCGAAATCCTCGCGCTTGCCGTTGGTTTTAATGACCACCAGATCTCGCAGTTGCACACGCTCGTACGTTGTGAACCGCCCTCCACAGGCCGGGCAAAACCGGCGTCGGCGGATAGCCACGTGGTCCTCTGCCGGGCGTGAGTCTTTTACCTGAGTGTCGATATTTCCGCAAAACGGGCAGCGCATCCGCCGTCTCCTCGTCCCTTGTTCGGCCTCTTTTTGTAAGCGCTGCGGCTTACTTATCCACAACTATAGGGCAGCCGCTAGGATTTGGGTAGTCGGAATTTTCAACCGCTAGATAAAGGGTCAGGCCAGATGCGCGGCGACACGTCTTTGATGAGGTGCAGTGCGGTGTTCAAACAGGTAAATCCCCTGCCAGGTTCCAAGAACCATCCGCCCTTGAGACACAGGGATCGTCAACGACACAGGCATAAGTGCAGCCTTGATATGCGCAGGCATGTCATCTGGTCCTTCATATGTGTGCCGCAGATAAGACATTGCCGGATGGTCGGACGCAGGAACAAGTCGTTCGAAAAACGCCTGAAGGTCGGTTTGAACCTCGGGGTCGGCGTTTTCCTGGATCAGCAGGGAACACGAGGTATGGCGAACGAACAGCGTCAGAACGCCATCGGCGGACCACTGATCCACCCATTCCCGGATGTCAGACGTGAATTCGTAAAGCCCCGGGCCTTGGGTGTGCACAACGAATTCAGTCTGCATCGTGAAGATCCTGTGGGTTTATCAGTCGTTGAAGAACGGCCGATAGTTACACCGTGAGTTTGCACCTTGTACAGATTCACTGTTGCCAGGTTGAAACCCGAACGAAATAAAGCTGCTGGGTTGCACCTCGGCGGTCTCAGGTTGCTTGATCGAAAACTGAACTGCCGTTCTGCGACCGGTGGTGACACTGGGCCCGTATCCGCGCAACACGTAGATCCTGTCTTGCCAACCCAACCCCAAGGTCCGGCGCGCATAATCCGCAGCCGCACACCAATAGCCTTCTGTGCGCTGATCCCCACGCGGTATAACTTCGAAATCCGTGGCGTTGATCGGCTCAGTACGATACCCGTTCCGCGCAGCATCGGCGGCCATGGGAACACTAAAGGCAACGGTCGCCAACGCGGCAAATGTGTATAACTTTTTCATCGTTAATCTTCCCTGATTGTGTGTCCCAGATAGGTTAGTCCTGCTTCTTGCATTGCACAGTGCCCCTCACGATCAATTCAGCCAGCCCCCTGCATTGTGTGATCCGGCGTGAGCCACCCGCGATACCGGATCAGCAATCCCAAACCCGGTGCCCGGGCTGAGACATCAAACCGGAATCGCCCTTGTGCATCCTGCCATTCTCGCGTGCGAGAGCGCGGCAACGCAAAGGCGGGCATCAAAATACCAAAGATGGTCAAGCGATGAATTTCGATGTGCAGCGCATCGTTCTGCCAAGCGGGTCGCAACCAGATCGAAATCGCACCAAAGTCTTCACGAACGCATTTCCGGTTTTCATCGTATGTCAGGTGCGAAGTGGTGCAATGCCCGCCAAAGTCGCGCTCCCAGGACATTGCTTTGCCCCGAGCGCGGATCGAAACCGAGACGTCAACATCATTTCCACTAGGGGGAAATCCGGCCAGATAGGTGGCAAACGCCACCAACACACCTCTGCCTGGCTCGATATCACATTGGCCGGAATACAATCCTTCTGTGCTGTGCAGGCGAAGAACCGCAGCGGGTAAATACCCGACCGATCCCAATGCCTGCAAGAACGGGTCATTCATCATCAATAACCATCGCTCACAAATCGCGCCCAAATGTCAGGCCCCGGTACCAGACAAGTGCTGGATTTTCCGAACAGTTTATACCTGTTTCGCGCGATCAGACGATACGCAGGCATTTTGAGCGCATTGGGCAAGAAACGGCACAGAGACAACAGCCGCCACATTCCGGGAAGTTGACGCATAGCTGCGGCAAACGCATCCAGATGCTGATAGACCACTCCATCCACGATCACCAAGTTGGTTTCAAAATCTTGCGTGGGCAGGTCCAACTCCTGATAGAGCTTCTGCCCAAGCGGGGATTGGGCAGTCGCGAACTGAAAGCACTGCGAGCGATCATGTCTGAGCATGAATCTGAAGAAACCCGAACACAGCACGCACTGGCCATCAAACAAAATCAAGTTTTGACCGTAGACTTTTGAACTTACATCACTTTCCGGCATATCGTTGACATCCGTGACATCGCCTTTCCCACAGGGTGTCAAATCTGTAGCCCCTGAACAATGCGACATCTGTGAAGAAGGGCGTGCCGGGGAGCGCTGAGCAGAGAGTGGTGATTTCTCCGAAGGCTCTGACCTCATCCCCTAAAGGTGCTGACCCGGCAACACAGCTTATCTGGGTGTTCACACCACAAAACCCATGTTCGATCCGGCCAGTTTCTTTTGCGTTTCTGCCATCACATGATGTCGCGACCGTCAAAATCCCAAGTGTCATTCGAAATTCTATGATATGCTGTCTATTGTTTTGTAATCGTAAGGTATTGTTGCTCGATGGACGTGGATGTTGGCCGTCTACATTTCATTATTCAGGCGCTGGATCGTCACAGTGGAAACGGAGAGTTGTCTAAGGCTGTCCTGAAGCGAACCGGCCTCAGGCCGCAGGATGTCGCCCCACCGGTTGAAACCTGCAGTATTCAGACAGAGGCCCTGTTCGTCCGCTTCGCATGTGACGCGACCAAAGACATTACCTTTGCGGCCCGTACGGGGCTTGAGGTCACATCCGCCTCGACTGTGACAGCTTATATCAGTAAGTATTCACGCGACCTGAAACAGGTGATGGAGAACCTTTCGCGCTTTCACGGCATCATCGACCCGGCCATCGCGCTTAGTCTGCGTATCGCCGGGAATTTCGCTACTTTGGAAGCCGATTGGAAAGATGCGGGTTTTGCCCGTTATCACCGGCGCACCGAATTTCTGATCTTCGCCGCCCTCGCAAGAATGCGGAACCTGACTCAGATCAACCTGAACCCGATTGAGATAAGGTTTCAGCATGAGGTTGGGGATCATAACAAAAGCTTTGAAAAACTTGCAGGTTTTCCGGTGGTCTTTGGATCGGAAAAGATTGAGATTGTTTTGCCCCTTTCGGCACTGGATCTGCCGGTTCCGACGTATGATCCCAAACTGCGCGAGCATCTTTTGGAATACGCAGAGCGCCTACTGGCGGAACGCAAGAAACCCGAACACTCGATCCGTGCTCGGACCGAAGGGCTAATCACCCGATCCCTGCCCGGCACGATCCCACAGGCCGAGGTCATAGCTTCGAACCTTGGAATGAGCCTTAGAACCTTCGGCCGTCGCCTGAAAGAAGAAGGCACAAGCTATCGCGACATCGTGGACGACCTCAGGTGTGATCTTGCCCAGACCTTCCTGACCAACCGGATGACTCTGTCAGAGATTTCATTTTCACTCGGGTACGCAGATCAGGCCGCCTTCTCGACCGCCTTTAAACGCTGGACTGGCCAACCACCAAGCGCTTTCAAGACCCGCGTCGAACATCCCCTTCAGCGGTGAGACCGGGGGTCATAAGCCCGAAAGCCTCGCCCCGGCCCCGTCCCGTGAGTGGACAAAACAGATATAGACAGGGACGCCGCCCATCCCGTGTGATTTCCCGCCAATGTGATAAGAGAACAGGCCATCGTGAAGACCGAATAAAAAAGGCGCCTCGGACGAGGCGCCTTTGGACTTACTGATCCAGGAAAGACCGCAGTTTTCGAGATCGGCTGGGGTGCTTCAACTTGCGCAGCGCCTTCGCCTCGATCTGACGAATCCGTTCGCGGGTCACGCTGAATTGCTGACCCACTTCTTCCAAGGTGTGATCGGTGTTCATACCGATGCCAAAACGCATCCGCAGAACGCGTTCCTCACGCGGCGTAAGCGAGGCCAGAACCCGTGTCGTGGTTTCCTTGAGGTTTTCTTGAATGGCGCTGTCCAGCGGCAGCACAGCATTCTTGTCCTCGATGAAATCGCCCAACTGGCTGTCTTCCTCGTCGCCAATCGGAGTTTCCAATGAGATCGGTTCCTTGGCGATCTTCATCACCTTGCGAACCTTCTCAAGCGGCATCTGCAGCTTTTCGGCCAACTCTTCCGGCGTCGGCTCGCGACCGATTTCGTGCAGCATCTGGCGTCCCGTGCGGACCAGCTTATTGATCGTTTCGATCATGTGAACCGGGATACGGATCGTCCGCGCCTGATCCGCGATAGACCGCGTGATCGCCTGACGGATCCACCAAGTCGCATAGGTCGAGAACTTGTAGCCGCGACGGTATTCGAACTTGTCCACCGCTTTCATCAGGCCAATGTTGCCTTCCTGAATAAGATCAAGGAATTGCAGGCCACGGTTCGTGTACTTTTTGGCGATCGAGATCACCAAACGCAGGTTGGCTTCGACCATTTCTTTCTTGGCCTGACGGGCTTCTTTCTCACCCTTTTGAACCTGCTGCACGATGCGGCGGAATTCCGAGATATCGAGACCAACATACTGACCGACCTGCGCCATGTCGTTGCGCAGTTCTTCAACCTTGGCGGTCGAGCGTTCGATGAACATTTGCCAGCCACGGCCCGGCTTTTCAGCCATCTCTGCCAGCCAGTTCGGGTCCAGTTCGCGGCCCCGGTACGCTTCGATGAACTCACGACGGTTGATGCGTGCCTGATCCGCCAGTTTTACCATCGCGCTGTCCAGAGACATGATTCGACGGTTGATACCGTAGAGCTGGTCGATCAGCGCTTCGATCCGGTTGTTGTGCAGGTGAAGTCCATTCACCAGTTCAACGATTTCGGCACGCAGCTTCTGATAGGTTTCCTCATCCTTTTTACTAAACGAGCCGTCCTCGTTCAGGGTGGCTGAAATCCGGCTGTCCTGCATTTCCGACAACATCGAGAAATCGGTCGAAATGCGTTCGAGCGTGGTCAGAACCTGATCCTTCAACGCCGCTTCCATCGCGGCCAGCGACATGTTGGCCTGATCATCGTCGTCGTCATCGTCGTCATTGTTCAGCGGGTTGCCGTCAGCATCCAGCTCGGGGCCGGTATCTTTCGCAGGCTTGGCCGCCTGCACAGCGGACGTGTCGACCACTGGTTCTTCCACATCGCCGTCTTCGTCCATCTGGTTGCCAAAGGTGGTTTCCAGATCGATGACGTCGCGCAGAAGAATGTCTTCGGACAGCAATTCGTCATGCCAGATTGTGATCGCCTGGAACGTCAACGGACTTTCGCACAATCCAGCGATCATGGTGTTGCGGCCGGCTTCAATCCGTTTGGCGATGGCAATCTCGCCTTCACGGCTCAGCAGTTCAACCGATCCCATTTCGCGCAGATACATGCGAACGGGATCGTCGGTCCGATCCAGTTTTTCGGTGGCGGCCCCGGCCAGCGCAACCTCACGGTTGCTTTCGGTGGTGGTCAGTTCGGTCGAGCCCTTGTTCTCTTCCTCTTCTGCCTCTTCATCTTCGATGATGTTGATGCCCATCTCGGACAGCATCGACATAACGTCTTCGATCTGTTCCGAGCTGACCTGATCCGGTGGCAGAACCTGGTTGAGCTGGTCGTAGGTGATGTAACCTTTCTCGCGGGCCTCGGCGATCATCTTCTTGACCTGGGCCTGGCTCATGTCCAGCGAGATTTCCTGTTCCTGCTCTTCGGATTTGCGATCTTCGGTCGTGTCTTTGGCGGCCATTCAATGCTCCTGCAGGGATGGGTGATTCGTTTGAACCGAATCATTAGCGCTTAGAAGTGATTCGGCCACCCGTTTACCCGTTTTTCTTTTCCAGTGCCTTATGAAAACACCAGTTTACCGGCGTTTCCGCTCGAAATTGATACCGGACATGATTGCCTCGAACGAGTCTTTCTCGTCGCGGTTGATTCGCGCTCCATTGTCGGCAATGTCGAAAACGGCCCTGTCTTCGTTCTGGCTGCGGCTTGTTCGGTTGCGCTCTTCAGCGGCTTGCGCCAGCCGATATGTCAGCGCCTCATCGGCCAGATCAGACAATTCCTCCGCCGCTTCGGCTATCTCAGCATCCAACCCCCGGAGCGCTTTGATCTTTGCGAGTTCCTCGGCCAGTGTCATCTCGGCCTTTTCAACATCGCCCGGTTTGTACACACAGGGGATCACTGCGACATGGCGAAGGGCCAGCAGGTTTTCAAGGGGCTGGTGACCTAAAGAATCCACAATGTGGTCTTTCAGATGATCCGGATCATCAATCGCGTGGCGCAGAATGGCGTCCCGCAGGGCAGCGTATTCGGGGTTGAGACATTCCATGTCTTCAAGCTGGTGCTCGAACTGGACAACGACCTGTGGGTTGAGGATAGAAATGGCGAGAATGGCCGCCTCGCGCAGTTGAATATCAGCGGTCTCGGACGATGCCAGGAAAGACGCCCGCGCACCCGGCGTTGCCGATTGCGGCGGTTGCCACTTACCACGCGGTTGCCACTGTCGGTTCTGTGGTTGGCGCTGGGGACGGAAAAGTTGCCAGCGCAAATCCTTGATCTCTTGCCCGTAATGCGATCGGATCGACGGGTCACGGATCAGCTTGAGCTTTTCCCGCAGGGATTTATCCAGTGCCGCCTTGCGCTCGGGGCTGTCAAAAATCTTACCTTCGGTTTCGCGCTGCCACAGCAGTTTGACCATCGGAATGGCGCTTTCCAACACCGATTGCACGGCCCCCGGCCCTTCTGCCCGCAACAGATCATCGGGGTCTTTGCCTTCTGGCATCAAAGCAAAGCGCAGAGATTTTCCTGCCTCGAGCAACGGCAAGGCCAGATCGACGGCGCGCATCGCCGCACGCAGACCCGCCGTGTCACCGTCAAGCGCGATGATCGGTTCATTGGAAACACGCCAGAGCAATTGCAGCTGATGCTCGGTGATGGCGGTGCCCAAAGGGGCAACTGATGCTCCAAAACCCGCCTCGGCCAGCGCGATTACGTCCATATACCCTTCAGCCACGATCAGAGGCTGCCCCTTGCCGGACGCCTGCCGCGCAGGACCATGGTTATAGAGACTGCGCCCTTTGTCGAATAACTCGGTCTCGGGAGAGTTCAGATACTTGGCGTTGTCATTGGGATCCATCGCCCGACCACCAAACGCGATACAGCGTCCACGCGCATCGCGGATGGGGAACATGATGCGGTTTCGGAAGGTGTCGTAGGGCTTCTTACCCTTGCTCGACGGCTTGGCCAGCCCCGCCCCAAGGATCAGATCCTCAGCCACATTCTTACCGCGCAAATGATCCCACAGCGCCTGCCAGCCGTCCGGGGCAAATCCGATCTCCCACCGATCCAGCGCCTGGGCATCCAGCCCTCGGCCCGCAAGGTAATCGCGTGCAGTCGCCCCTGCACCGGTCTTGAGCTGCAGGCGGAAGAACTGCACCGCCTGCTCCATCACATCGGCCAGTTGCGACCGGCGGTCCTGCTTTTCCTGCGCTTTGGGATCGCGTGTGGGCATGGGCATCCCAGCCTCACGCGCCAGTATCTCGACTGCTTCGATAAACGAGACATTCTCGGTCTCTTTCACAAAGCTGATCGCGTCGCCTTTGGCGTGGCAGCCGAAGCAGTAATAAAAGCCCTTCTGGTCATCGACATGGAACGAAGCAGTCTTTTCATGGTGAAACGGGCACGGAGCCCACATATCACCCTTGCCCTGATTAGATTTGCGCTGATCCCACATGACTTTGCGCCCGACGACCTGAGACAGGCTTAGCCGGGTGCGCAACTCATCCAGAAATCCGGGGGGCAAAGACATGGATCAAACCTGCCAGAAATGAAAACCCACGCCAAGGGGATGGCGTGGGCTTATCCACAAGGAAATGCGGGAATGTGGATTACTGCTGCAAACACAGCTCCAACCAGGCCGCGCCCAAATCTTTCTTGCGCACGTCTCGCATCTTCTGTTCGTAGACCCAAGGCGTAATCAGTGGGATTGCGGCATTGTAATTCTCGGGCCAGGTCGGGCCACTGTCAGCCACAGCCTTCGGAACGTCGCGCTCCTTCACCCTATCCAGACGCGCCTGCTGGATCGCGGCAACGACGTCGGCCTGATACTTGCAGCTTTGTTCCTTGGTTTCAGCTGCAGCCAAGGGTGTGGCAAGCACAACGGCAGCGATAGCGATACGCAACATTGAGGTCTCCCGGAATCATTGGTTTGACCGTAGCTTACCCGCCCACAGACAGACCCGCCATTACCATTTGGGAAACGTGTTCAGGGTTTTGCGTTGCGGAGGGGGTGGAACGCCCTCCCCCTCCGGCCGTTATCATAGCCCCTTGGCCCGATAGCTGCTGGCCACACGGTCAATTGCGACGATATAGGCCGCGGTCCGAAGATCCTCGACATCATCACGGCTGTGCCAGACCTCGCGCATGGATTGATAGGCAATGCGCATAGTGTCATCCAGGCCCGACCGGACAAGTTCCAACTCATCCGCACCTTTAAGGTATTTGGCTTTGAAATCCGGAGACATCGACCAGGCCTCGCCCAGATAACGGTCCAAACGCTCCAATTCACTGACGATCAGTTCATGGCGCGCTTCTTCCTGGCGTCGCTGCATCCGGCCAAAGCGGATATGGCTGAGGTTTTTGACCCATTCGAAGTACGAGACCGTCACACCACCTGCGTTGGCATACATGTCCGGGATGATCACCGTGCCCTTTTTTCGCAGGATTTCATCCGCACCCGCCGTCACTGGACCGTTCGCCGCTTCGATGATCAGCGGTGCTTTGATCCGCTCGGCATTGGACAGGTTGATCACCCCCTCCAAGGCCGCCGGGACCAGAATGTCGCAATCCGCTTCCAACACACTTGCACCTTCGGCCGAGTGGGTCGCATCAGGGTAGTCCTTGACGCCGCCATGTTTGACGATCCACTGCCGAACCGCTTCCACGTCGATACCGTCGGGGTTGTACAGCGCGCCATCCCATTCGATGATCCCCACGATGCGAGAGCCATCTTCTTCGCTGAGGAACTTCGCCGCGTGGTAACCCACGTTGCCAAGCCCCTGCACAACAACGCGCTTTCCGTCCAGGCTGCCTTCCAGCCCCGCCTTGGCGATGTCTTCGGGATGACGGAAAAACTCGCGCAGCGCGTATTGAATGCCGCGCCCGGTTGCCTCAACCCGCCCGGCTATACCGCCTGCATTCAGCGGCTTGCCGGTCACACAGGCCCGTGCATTGATATCAGTCGTATTCATGCGCGCGTATTGATCAGCCATCCACGCCATTTCACGTTCGCCCGTGCCCATGTCAGGGGCCGGTACGTTTTGCGACGGGTTGATCAGGTCACGCTTCGCAAGTTCATAAGCAAAGCGCCGAGTGATTTGTTCCAACTCATGCTCTTCATACTGACGCGGATCAATGCACAACCCGCCTTTCGATCCACCAAACGGTGTTTCGACAAGCGCGCACTTGTAGGTCATCAGCGCAGCGAGCGCCTCAACTTCGTCCTGGTTAACGGCAGTGGCGTAACGAATACCACCTTTGACCGGCTCCATATGTTCAGAGTGGACTGAGCGATAGCCAGTAAACGTGTGGATTTCACCCCGCAGACGCACCCCGAAACGAACCGTATACGTCGCGTTGCACACCCGGATCTTTTGTTCCAGCCCTGGCGGCAGGTCCATTAGTGACGCTGCCCTGTTGAACATCAGATCAACACTCTCACGAAAGCTGGGTTCTTTGATGCCGGTCATACATTCCTCCGTATCGATACCAGACGTAACGTCATGACGTTTTGTCGCACCAGTTGCGTCAGGCTGCAATCAAACAATGCACTTTTTTTCATCATTTCGTTAACAAATACGTCACCAAACGAGGTGAGTCGGGCAATCGCCTCAACAGTTAATGAATTGTTTTCATTTCATCGACAGAACGGTAACGGCGCACAGTTTTATACCCGAAATACGCGTAAAAAGGCTAAAACCAAGCCTTTTTCGCCCAATTCACGCCATGATTGAAAATTAAATTTAACCCAAATCTCTTTTCATATCGCACGAACTCCATGTGCGGAGCGGAGTCATCAAAATGATTAAATACTCGCTTCAGAATAACGGTTCGACACTCAAGCGTCGCGCTTCCGAAATTCGCAAGTTTGCCAAAGAAGAAGATGGTACATTCACTATCTTTGTTTTGTTTATGATGGTTCTCATGCTTGCGGTCACAGGCATGTCGATGGAATTCATGAAGTATGAACGCGACCGCGCGAGCCTGCAATCCACTTTGGACCGTGCAGTCCTGGCCGCGGCTGACCTTGACCAGCAACTTCCTGCCAAAGACGTTGTAGACGCGTATATGGACAAAGCTGGACTGGGAAACCTCAATGCCGTTACCACAGTGGTCGAAGGTTTTGGTTCCAGATCAGTAACAGCGTCTGCTGAAGCGGTCATGGAGACTCGATACCTGCGTTACGGACAAGTAACCGAACTGGGTATGAAGGCCACCAGCGCAGCGGAAGAATCGATTGGTGCGGTAGAGATTTCGCTGGTCGTTGATATTTCCGGATCCATGTCTCAAGCATCTGCGACACCTGGGGAATCCAAGATCAAGGTTCTGCAGCAGGCAGCGTCCGAATTTGTCAAGCTTATGCTCGACAAATCCGGCAATGGCGAGATTTCTATCTCAATCGTACCATACGCAACGCAGGTCAACGCTGGCGCGTCAATTCTGGACAAGTTTACCGACGTTACGCAGGAGCATAGCTATTCGCATTGCGTGAACTTTATTCCGGAACAGTACAGCGATGCCGACCTGCACGTAGGTGATAGGTTGGAACGCACGGCTCATTTCGATCCTTTCACCTATTCCGAAGGTTCAATCGCCCTGCCCGTTTGCCCAGTTCGCGCAGGCAGCGCAATCACTCCTGTGACCGATAATATGCCTAAGCTCCTTGGGCAAATCGCATCGCTCACGCCGGGTGGGAACACATCGATTGATATCGGAGTGAAGTGGGGAACTGCCCTTTTGGACCCCAGCACGCAGCCAATTGTACAGCAACTGTCGACGGAACAAGACCCGGCATATCCATCGACAACAATTGTTCCCGGCAAGTTCTCGGCACGTCCGACTAGCTACGACTCGAACGTTCTTAAAATAATCATCGTAATGACGGACGGTCAGAACACAGACCAATACATGCTCAATCCTGCGCTGCGCGAAGGTATGTCAGACGTTTGGTACAATTCCGATGCTGGTGAGTATACCGTGTATCACTCCGAGGGCCGACCGAACTATTTCTGGCCCCAGCAAAACGCTTGGGCGGATCATCCCTTCGGAAACCCCGAGCCTGAGACGGAATTGAACAAGGAAACCGGAACGGCGGTTCGCCTGACCTATCCCGAGCTGTTTAACCGTGTCTCATTGGCCTGGAACGCCAGATACAATTACTACTGGCAATCCAGCGGTTGGGCGGAATGGTATTCCAAAGCCTACTCGAAAGTAGAGACTTCGGCGAAAAACCAGCACACGAAACATGTGTGTGGTGCAGCGAAAGACCAAGGTATTATTGTCTATGGCATCGCATTTGAAGCACCGCGTGCGGGCTTCAGAACGCTCAAAGACTGCGCAAGCTCGGACAGCCACGTCTATGATGTTAGTGGACTCGACCTTGAAAAAGCATTCGAATCCATCGCCTCTTCCATCCATAAATTGAGGCTGACCCAATGATCCGCAGAATGCTGTCGAAACTCGGGCCGTTTCGTAGGTCCGAGACGGGGAGCGCGACGATCGAGTTTGTCATGCTTGTTCCGTTTTTCTTGGCATTTCTTGTCGCGGGTGCCGAACTGTCGTTAATCACGATGCGTCACGCGGCGTTGGAACGCGGAGTTGACCTTATCGTGAGGGACATTCGTTTGGGCACTGGTACCAACTGGAACCACGACGACATCAAGACAAGGATTTGTGACGTATCTGGCATCACGGACTGTGTTGGGAACCTGCGACTGCAGATGATCCAACAAGATGCGTTCACAGGTATCGTTCTTTCGGACAAAGTTCCATGCACTGACAGCTCGGAAGATCCAAAACCCGTGCTGGACTTTAAAAGTGGGCAATCCAACGAGTTGATGATCTTGCGGGCCTGCTTGCGTATCGATCCAATTCTGGAGGCGTCCGCAATTGCAAAAGTTGTTCCCGATGACACTGGCCATTACGCAGTCACCGCGACGACAGCATTTGTACAGGAGCCGCTGTAAGATCATGTCTACACTCAGTAATTTAAAAAACCGCATCAAAGGCTTCAAGAACGATGAAAGCGGTATTCTTTCCGTTGAAGCGCTTATGATCTTCCCGCTTATGTTGTGGACGATCACGTTCACCTTCACAGCGTTCGAAGGGTTTCGTCAAAGCGCGTCGAATCTTAAGGCCGCTTATACAATCAGCGATTTAATCTCACGTGAAACTCAAGCCGTAACCGATACATATTTCGACTCGCTTCACGATTTGGCGGGCAAGATGATCAATAATCGGTCTGAGATGAAAATGCGGGTGTCGCTTATCTTATTCGACGAAGACGATGACCGTCACTATGTGCGGTGGTCCACTGTACGCGGTTTTGAGCAATCGTGGGACAACAACAACATCGACGAAATCGAAACCCGTCTGCCGCCGATGACCAATCAGGACACGCTCATTCTGGTCGAGACATCAAACGAGTATATTCCGACATTTAGACCCGGCTGGGACTTCGCCACTGGAATTACCTTTGAAAACTTCATCTTTACCAGGCCGAGATTCACAAACGAAGTGGCGTGCAATTTAGCGAAGACGCCCTTTGTCTGCGATAATAACGTTTAAAGCCTCTGACATGAACTTGGCCTCGGCGGCAGCTGTCATGCCGCCCACGCCCACCCTACGACCAAGCCTCCACCAAAGCCCTGGTGCCCATTTGTATGACATCTTGTGGCGCATGCGAACCAGAAAGCCATTTGACGGTTTGAAGGCAAAAACACCTCTATCGACAGTCTCAATATCTTCGATTCTTGCGATGATCTGACCCGAGCCCGTGCGTAGTTCGGATTGAGTCAGTTCTATGCAATCCTGTGTCGCATGCCAGACGCGGTAGGCCAGCCACAGGGATGCGCCACCCACAGCAAACAAAAACACTTGCCACATCGGCTCGGGCGGCGACGCCAAGGCAACATACGTCACCAGCGCCCCGACCGTTGTCAGCATCCCTACCCCGGCCCAGCGTCTGGGCGAGGATGCCTGAATCGTTGCCAACACGTCGTCCTGCATCAAGATCTCCCGATTTGTTCCCCTCGATTTAGCTTCTTTGAATGGGAAACAACAGGGGGTTGGTTAAGTTGCAAATTCGCACAGGTTCGGTTTGTTCGCGCAAATTGACTGCACAGGCGCAGAGATTACATGCTGCTCAAACGAACCGGAGTTTATCATGTCGCTCAGACCTACACTGGAAACGCGTCAGGCCATTCCCACGATGGAAGGGGCCGGAGTGAAACTGCATCGTGCGTTCGGGTTTCAAGACCCGTCGGAACTGGACCCTTTTCTTCTGTTTGACGACTTTCGGAACGAAAGGCCGCAGGACTATCAGGCCGGATTTCCCTGGCATCCGCATCGCGGGATCGAGACAATCACCTATGTTCTGGCCGGATCGGTCGAGCATTCCGACTCATTGGGCAACACCGGCACCTTGGGTGCGGGCGACGTGCAATGGATGACGGCCGGGTCAGGTATACTGCATCAGGAAATGCCGCACGGAAACACCTCGGGGCAGATGCACGGATTTCAATTGTGGGGCAACCTGCCCTCGGATCAGAAGATGACCGCCCCTCGCTATCAGGATGTTCAACGCAAAGACATTCCCGAAATCATCGATGACGACGGCACAACTGTTCGTGTGATTGTTGGAGACTTCTGGGGTAAGACCGGGCCGGTGGATGGTATCGCGGCAGACCCGCAATACCTGGACATCTCGATCCCCGCAGGTGTGAAAAAGACCTTTCGGATCGACACCTATCGCCGAGCCTTCGCGTATGTGTTCCAGGGTCAGGCCGCCTTTGCCGACGCTTCGCAGCCAACAGGCGTGCTGTTGGAAAAAGAGGTCGCCGGGCAAGAGGTCAACATCCGCGATATGTCTGGCGACCGGACCCTTGTCCGCTTTGGCACCGGGGACGAAATCACCGTTCAGGCAGGCCAGGAAGGTGTTCGGTTTTTGTTGATCTCTGGTGCTCCGATTGATGAACCAGTCGCGTGGCACGGTCCAATTGTGATGAACACAAGGGCCGAACTGGAACAAGCGTTTCGGGAGCTGCGAAACGGGACGTTCATTCGCCCCGCGCACTGACCTATTGGCGGCTTGACGTTGTCAGGCCGTCACTGCCTTGTGCACCATGTTCCAATAGATCTGTTCGACCTCATCCAGCGACAATCGGCCACCGGATCGATACCAGGTCATCACACCGTTCAACATGGCAATCACGGCAAGCGTCGCAATCTTAGTGTCTGGAATTGCAAACTGACCGGCCTGCTGCCCCGCGTGAAGGATGTTTTCCAGCGCGTTTTCGTACTGTCGACGAAGGTCTTCTATTTCGGCGAAGTTTTCTGGCGAGAGATTTCGCAACTCCATATAGGCTATGAAGACCTCATCAGGGCGTTGCAGGTGGAAGCGAATGTGAAACCCGACGAACTGGCGCAATGCTTGTGGAGCGTCTTCGCCGCCCTGCAATTCGCTAAATGCAGACAACAACTCCTGCATGTGTTCACGCATCAATCGGTACAACAAGCTTTGCTTGTCCGGCGTGTAATTGTACAACGCCCCAGCCTGCACTCCGACTTCTTTCGCGATCTGCCGCATCGAAACGGCGGCATAGCCGTGTCGTGCAAACAAGTTCAGAGCAGCCTTGCGAATGCGCGGGCCGGTTATGTCCGAGTGAGAGCCTTGAGTTCGTGCCATGTACCTACGATATCTGAACAATTGTTCAGATAGAACCCCGCTTGATCGACAGCCCCAAAAGGTGCATCACAATACGGCACACAAAACAAAAAAGCGCACCCTATGAAACTGCTGCCTGTACTGTCGTTTATCCTTCTTTGCGCCGGCTGCGCAGATTTCCCCGAGTTGGAAGGCAGTGAACCGGCCTCGGTGAAAAAAGCTCCCTACCCGCGCCTTGTTCCTCTGCAAGAAACACTGGGACCTGCCATTGATCCGGTCAGCCAAGCTGCCACGGTCGAAGAAGACCTAACGCAGCGAAGCGAAGCGCTCGCCCAAAAGGCCCAAGCGCTGCAAAACGCACAAACCAACTAACGCACAGCATTTCACCTCCACATTCGCCCGGTGACGGATTGCACCCTTGGCCCGAACCCGCTAATGCAGCGCTGATCGGACAAACGTCCGAATACAGTTAGAATCCGGCGGAAAGGGACATACGACATGACACAGGCACTGCGGCTGGGAATTGCGGGCTTGGGAACGGTCGGCGTCGGTGTCGTAAAGATTGTCCGCCGCCATGCCGACTTGCTGAAAGCGCGTACGGGCCGCTCTATTGAGATCGTGGCCGTGTCAGCACGAGATCCCAACAAGGATCGTGGCGTAAACCTGTCGGATTATGCCTGGGAAACCGATCCGGTGGCACTGGCAAAACGCGACGATATCGATGTTTTTGTCGAGTTGATGGGCGGCGAAAACGGACCCGCCAAGGCGTCGGTCGAGGCCGCTTTGACCTCGGGCAAGGATGTTGTCACTGCCAACAAGGCATTGCTTGCCATCCACGGACAAGAACTGGCAGAACAGGCAGAAGCTGCGGGTCGTGTCATCCGCTTCGAGGCTGCTGTTGCTGGTGGTATCCCGGTAATCAAATCCCTAACGGAAGGTTTGGCCGGGAATGAAATCACGCGTGTTATGGGCGTGATGAACGGCACCTGCAACTACATCCTGACCCGAATGCAATCACAGCGTCAGGGGTATAACGCCCTGTTCGATGAATGCGCCGAGCTTGGCTATCTTGAGGCCGACCCCAATCTGGATGTGGGCGGCATCGACGCTGCACATAAACTGGCGCTTCTGGCCTCGATTGCCTTTGGCACCAAGCCGAATTTCGATGGCATCGAGATTGAAGGCATTCAGCACATCAGCCTCGATGATATCGATCAGGCCGACGACATGGGTTTCCGCATCAAATTGCTGGGTGTCGCGCAGCGCACCGCACGCGGGCTAGAGCAACGTATGCAACCTTGCCTCGTACCCAGCGACTCTCCGCTGGGTCAGCTGGAGGGTGGCACCAATATGGTGGTGATCGAAGGCGACTCGGTCGAGCAGATCGTTTTGCGCGGTCCCGGTGCAGGCGAAGGCCCCACCGCCAGCGCGGTGATGGGCGATGTTTGTGATCTGGCGCGCGGGATGCAGATTTCGACCTTCGGCCGCCCTGCTACATCGCTCGAGGCTGCCAAGCCCGCGGTCACTGGCCTGCCTGCGCCTTATTACCTGCGGCTTGGCCTGTTAGACAAACCCGGTGCTCTGGCAAAAGTTGCGGCTATTCTAGGCGACGCGGGCGTTTCGATCGACCGGATGCGCCAGTACGCGCACGCGGAAAGCACAGCCCCCGTTCTAATCGTTACGCACAAAACCACCCGCGCCGCACTGAACGTGGCGCTGGACGGTTTCCGCAATACGGATGTAGTGGCAGGTGAGCCTGTTGCGCTGCGGATTGAAAAGGTTTGATCTTGCAGCCCGCATGAAACGCAAGCTATGCCGAAAGAAACGGCTTTACTGACCAAGGGATAATGAACAATGAGTGCTGCCAAGACCGATTTCAACGACCGCCTGCTGTCTCTGGGGCTGGCAAGGGTGGCGGAGCAGGCTGCACTGGCCTCGGCCTCGCTGGTGGGGCGCGGCGATGAGAAAGCTGCCGATCAGGCGGCTGTAAACGCCATGCGCGAGCAGTTGAACCTGCTGGACATTGCCGGTGTTGTTGTGATCGGTGAAGGTGAACGCGACGAAGCGCCGATGCTGTATATCGGTGAAGAAGTCGGCACCGGAAACGGCCCCGGTGTAGACATCGCGCTGGACCCACTGGAAGGCACTACGCTGACCGCAAAGGACATGCCTAACGCACTGACCGTGATCGCCATGGGTCCGCGTGGGTCTATGCTGCACGCGCCGGATGTGTACATGGACAAGCTGGCCGTTGGTCCGGGCCTGCCTGAAGGCGTGGTTAATCTGGACATGTCCCCGCGTGAACGGGTCGAAGCTTTGGCAAAGGCCAAAGGTTGTAAACCGGCCGACATCACCGTCTGCATTCTGGAGCGTCCGCGCCATGAAGCCATGATCGCCGAAGTACGTGAAACCGGTGCCTCGATCCGCCTCATCACCGATGGTGACGTGGCTGGCGTCATGCATTGTGCCGAAAGCGAAGTGACCGGCATTGACATGTATATGGGCCAGGGTGGTGCGCCCGAAGGCGTTCTGGCTGCCGCCGCGCTGAAATGCATGGGCGGTCAGATCTTTGGTCGCCTCTTGTTCCGCAACGACGACGAACGTGGGCGCGCCGCCAAAGCAGGCATCACGGATCTGGATCGCGTTTATGCGCGTGACGAGATGGTGACCGCAGATGTGATCTTTGCTGCAACCGGTGTCACAGGCGGTTCGCTGCTGCCGCGCATCAAACGTGAACCGGGCTGGGTTGAAACCACAACCCTGCTGATGCGGTCCAAAACAGGGTCGGTGCGCCGCATGTCCTATCGCACGCCCACCTGGCCGCACGACAAGGCGTGACGGCTTGCGCCATTGCCTTTGGCGAGAGTATTTCTGAAAAAATGAAAAGGCCGGGTCCGCGAGGGTCCGGCCTTGGCGCATAAGAGGCGAGCGATGAGTTTTCTAGGAGTCGAACAATCATTGACGGGGCGACGCTGGGTTGGCCCCAGCGCCGAAGTCGAGCGCGCCTCAGAAATGATGGCACAGCAGACTGATCTGCCACGCGCGGTGTGCCAGGTTCTGGCCCGACGCGGTGTGCCGGTGATGGAGGCTCGCGGTTTCCTTGACCCAAAGCTCAAGGAATTGCTGCCCGACCCGCGTGCGATGAAAGACATGGAGGTTGCAGCGACACGCTTTCTTGACGCGGTTAGACATCGTCAGAAAATCGCTGTGTTTGCCGATTACGATGTCGACGGCGGCAGCTCTGCCGCGCTGCTGATGGTCTGGCTGCGCCATATGGGTTTGCAGGCGACGCTGTATGTGCCAGACCGCATCGACGAAGGATATGGCCCCAATGTACCTGCCATGCGGGATTTAGCGGCAGCGCATGATCTGATCATTTGCGTTGACTGCGGGACGCTTAGCCATGACCCGATCGCAGCGGCCAAGGGGGCCGACGTGATCGTTCTGGATCATCATCTTGGGGGCGAAACCCTGCCCGATTGCGTCGCTGTCGTGAATCCGAACCGCCAGGACGAAAGCGGCGATCTGGGGTATCTTTGCGCAGCAGGTGTGGTGTTCTTGATGCTGGTCGAAGCCGGACGACAATTGCGCGAAGCAGGAGCGAAGGGGCCGGACCTGATGTCGATGCTGGATCTGGTGGCGCTGGCTACCGTGGCCGACGTCGCACCTTTGATCGATGCCAATCGCGCTTTGGTTCGGCAGGGCTTGAAAGTGATGGCGCAGCGGCGGCGCCCCGGTCTTGTGGCCCTGTCCGATGTCTCGCGCACGGATACCGCGCCGAACAGCTATCATCTTGGATTTCTGCTGGGCCCTCGTGTGAACGCAGGCGGACGGATCGGTCAAGCTGATCTGGGCGCGCGATTGCTAAGCACAGAGTCCCCGCACGAAGCGCAAGCTTTGTCAGAGCGTTTGGATGCGTTGAACACAGAACGTCGTGATATTGAGAACGCTGTTCGCGCGGCAGCCATGGAACAGGCCGAGGATCGTGGCCTGGACGCGCCCTTGGTGTGGGCGGCGGGCGAAGGCTGGCACCCCGGCGTGGTGGGGATCGTAGCATCGCGCCTGAAGGAAACCGCCAACCGCCCGGCCATCGTGATTGGCTTTGATGGGGATGAAGGCAAAGGCTCGGGTCGGTCAGTTTCGGGCGTTGATCTGGGGGCCTCAATCCAGCGTCTCGCCGCTGAAGGTCTGTTGGTCAAGGGCGGCGGCCACAAGATGGCGGCGGGTCTGACGGTGATGCGCGACAAGCTTGAACCTGCCATGGAGCGTCTGAGCGAGTTGCTGGCCAAACAAGGGGCCGGTCAGAGCGGCCCGGCTGACCTGAAACTGGACGGCGCACTCATGCCCGGCGCGGCGACGGTTGATCTGATAGAACAGGTTGAAAAGGCGGGACCATTTGGCGCCAGCGCCCCTGCCCCACGCTATGCTTTGCCGGACCTTCAGGTGCGCTTTGCTAAACGAGTCGGGGAAACACATCTGAAACTGTCGCTGGCCGATGGCATGGGCGGTGGGCTCGACGCAATTGCCTTTGGCGCCTTTGACGGACCCATGGGCGAGAAGCTGTCAAATCATGGTGGCGCGCGTTTCCATTTCGCGGGACGGCTTGAGTTGAATACATGGGGCGGGCGCCAATCGGTGCAACTCAGGCTGGAGGATGCAGCAGAGGCAAATTAGCGCTCTGCGACAGTGGCCCAAAAAACTTTCACATCCCTGCATTTTTCCGCTTGCGGGGGTCACGGTGAAACCGTAAAAGGCCCTCCACAAGCCAGCGTGGCCCGTTCGTCTATCGGTTAGGACGCCAGGTTTTCAACCTGGAAAGAGGGGTTCGATTCCCCTACGGGCTACCACTTGTGCTTGCGCCACTACCAAATGGCCCGTTCGTCTATCGGTTAGGACGCCAGGTTTTCAACCTGGAAAGAGGGGTTCGATTCCCCTACGGGCTACCATTTCCTTGCCTAAGTTCCGAATTTTTCGCGGCAAAGATCTTTGATCTGCGTCCAAATCGATTTGTATTCTGGTGTGTTTTCCGCCGCATAATGGAAGTTCTTTATCAACCCGGTCAGCTGCGTAAACACTTGCCGTACTTCGGCTTTGTCCGAGAAGGCCGCTTTGGATTGCGTGACATCATAGATAAGCTTGAACGTCATTTTCTGCCGCTCCAGCGGAACGGTCGCATCGACCTTGTCGAAGGCGTCTTGCTGCAAGTAGACCATGTCAACAAACAGCGCTTTTTGCTGTGTTACAAAGTCGTCGATCGTGACACCCTCTTCCCCCGTGACCTGCATCATCTGGTCAACCTGTTCACCCTTTTCGATCAGAGCGATCAGGTCGCGCACTTTACCCGTCCAGCCGGGTTCGGCATTCTTGTCGTACCAATCCGACAACTGATCTGTGTACCGAGACCAGCTGAGCATCGGGTCAACCGCCGGATAAAAGCGTTTATAGGCGCGCTCGGACGACAGGCCGAGGAAGCACTTGACCGTCGACAGGGTGGACTGAGTTACAGGCTCGTCAAAATTACCGCCCGCAGGTGAAACCGTTCCGATCAGCGTCAGGCTGCCCAGATCACCGTCGTTGGTTTTCAAAGCCCCTGCGCGTTCGTACAACCCTTTGATGGAGCTTTCCAGATAGGCGGGGAACCCTTCTTCGCCGGGGATTTCCTCAAGCTTACCCGAAGTTTCACGCATGGCTTGCGCCCAGCGACTGGTGCTGTCGGCGATCAGCAACACGTCATAGCCCATCTGCCGGTAGTATTCGCCCAACGTAATGCCAGTGAAGATCGACGCCTCGCGCGCGGCAACCGGCATCGAGGACGTATTGCAGATGATAATTGTCCGATCCATCAGGCTGCCCCCCGTGGTCGGATCGGTCATCTTCGGGAATTCCTCGATGGTTTCCACCACCTCACCCGCACGTTCGCCACAGGCCACAACGATCACGATATCGACCTGTGCATTCCGTGCGATCAGGTTCTGCAGCACGGTCTTGCCTGCCCCGAACGGCCCGGGAATACAGGCGGTTCCACCGCGTGCGATCGGGAAGAACGTGTCGATCAAACGTTGTGAAGTCAGAACAGGCTCGGTCGGATACAGGCGCTCGGACAACGTGCGTTTCAGGATGTTTTCCGGCAATGGCCGCCGAACCGGCCATTTCTGCGACAGTGTCAGAGTATGCTCGCCCCCGTTTTCGTCTTCAAGGCGTGCGACAATGTCGTGGATTGTGGCTGCGCCCTTTTGCACCCAGACCACCTTGTATATACCGGACCAATTGAATGGCAGCATGATCTTGTGGCTGAAGTGACCCTCGGGCACCGTCCCGATACTGTCCCCGGCAGTTACTGCGTCGCCAACCTTGACCGAAGGCGTAAAGGACCATTTCGCCAGCTCATCCAAGGGCGCCACATCTGCACCGCGTGGCAGGAAGGTGCCAAATTCGGCGGCCACTTTGGGCAGAGGCGATTGCAACCCGTCAAACACCTGCCCCAATAGTCCCGGCCCCAGCTCAACCGACAGCAACTGACCCGATTGCTCAACCGGATCGCCAACAGCCACGCCGTCGGTACTTTCATAGACCTGTACGTCCGCAGTATCGCCACGCACTCGCAGCACTTCGGCTTTCAGACGTTCCTGACGCCCACCGGGACTGGGGCGCGATGGCAGGATGAACACCACCTCGTTTTTGACCAATTGGCCTGGCTGACCGGTCGCGTCCGGGTTGCCTTGTATTTGCACAAGCCCTTCCTGAACCGAGACGACCCGTGCGGTCGAGGTTTGCTTAGCTGAGGTTGGGGCTGTCATGCGCTTGCTCCCTCAAAATCAAAATCGGCGACATCGGCCATGGCCTGCTGCGCCAGCTTTTCAAATCGCTTGGCCGCTTCCGTGGCGCTGCTTTGCGCCCAGCGGTCAAAAATATTCCAGATCAGGACATAGATAGCGACCGCCTCAAAATCGAACATGTGGCGGGCTGCGTGTCGCTTGAGTTGCTTGTGGCTAATCGACAAAAGCAGACGTTCCAGTCCAAGTGGGTCTTCGTCTTCGAGCAATTGGTGCGCCTCTTTCAGCCACGGCATGGGCGTATCCAGCCCAAATGTAGGATCGGTCCAGTGGGCTGGAATGTGGCGGCTCCATCGTCCGACGCCGAACGAGCCTGAAGGCGCGGGTTCTCCGCGTTTTCTCAGGCGCAGTGCTGCAACAACCGAGCGGAGTTCCATGCGCTCCATAAAGAGCTTGCGCAAGGTGGGCTGTGGGATGTCCTTCAACGCCTGTTTACAGCGCTGGATTGCCTGTACGTCAGTGACATCCATGTCATAGGCGCTCCAGCTCAGCGTGTGCTCAAGAACATTCAAGACCTTGGCATCATCCGCTGTCAGAGCCGTCAACCGACGGTCGAGCCTAATGCGCGAAAGCGGAGGCTGTTTGGCAACAAACAAGCGCTCCGACCCCGGAAGACTGCACATCAATGCGATATAGGCGTCCTGCTCTGACATCTCAGCGGATGACCCCTTCCAGTACGGCGCGGAACCGGGGTTGCAAATGTTCCATCAACAACGAAGCCACCGCCTTGTCGGTCAGGTCCAGAACGACTCCCTCGTCCTCTGCGCGAACGCGGATTCCTTCTTGGGTGTCGTCTGCCACATGCAGTTCGACATTCTCGCGCAGCATCTTCGCCGTCAGTCCAAGAACATACTTCGTCAGCTGGCCAGATTGAACGTCATCCGCGTTTTGCTTGATGTCTTCCTGCGTGGCGACCTTGGCAGGCAAAATGACCTGAACCTTGCCGTCCAGATTGGCTCCCTCACTGGCCCGACCGACAACCTCCAGTATCATTTGCCTAAGAAGCTCAGGATCGGACATCTCTTTGGTCACAAGGCGTTCAACGTCTTCTTTGAAGCGATCCGTCAGACCGGCCTTCATGGTCAACACGGCGTCCCGCATCGCGGTGTTCAACGCTTCTTCACCCGCTGCACGGTAGTTGTCGGATTCTGTGCGGGCTTTCTTCTTAAACTCATCGGCTTCGCGTTTTGCATCCGCCAGAATGCGCGCTGCCTCGGCCTTGGCGTCTTCGCGTAGCTTCTCGGCTTCGGCCTGACCTGCGGCAACCCCATCGTTGCGCAGCTTGTCGATCAGGGCATCAACGCCATGTGAAATTGCTCCGGTCTGTGCCATCAGCTGATCCCCGCACTAATGACCAAAGCGAATACAAAGGCAAAAACACCAAAGCCTTCGATAATCGCAGCCGGTGCGAGCGCGAGGCCAAAAATCTCGGGCTTTTCCTTGGTGGCGTTGATTGCCGCTGCACAGGCCCGGCCCTGCCAGATGCCGCAGTACATCAGTGCAATGCCGGACAGGATACCAATGCCGAACAATCCGCCTGCGTTTTCCGGCGTCACGTCGCGGTTCAGGGTAAACATGATGACAATCCCATAGATCACCATCGTGGACGGAAAGGCCGACACACCCACGAAACGCCCGTAGCCGCCTTCGGTTTCTGTCATGGCTCCGATACTAGCCATCCCCGCAATCGAACAGCCAATGGCGCTTGCCGCAGCCCCCAACGCCATAGGCGCGTAGATGCCCAGCCAACCCAGTGTAAGAACAAGCTCATTCATTCCTGAACCTCCTTGCGGGCAAACGGACGAAACACGATGCCTTCATCCGGCAGACCCCATTTAAAGAATTCGATGTAATTGAGACGTAAGCCGTGGACGACGCCGCTCATCATGGCGAGCGCGAAATTCAAAACGTGACCGATGATCAGGATCAGCAGCCCAAACAGAATTCCCGGCCCTTTCAGCGCCAGCATGACGGAAACGGCCAGATCGTTGAACGTGATCGCCAGCGACGCCGAAGCCAGACCAAGCGCAAACAGGCGCATATAGCTGAGGACATCGCCAAACGCGCCCATCGCCCCTGCTAGGCTTTGCAAGCCCTCAATCAGACGCCAGATCCAGTCTGTCGGCTTCTGGATCATCCGCTCACTGGAAAACAAGACAATCGCCACAACGCCGAGGATCAGGATCGCCGACCCCGGCACAGGTGATTTGCCGTTCATATAGCTGAGCCACAGTACAAACCCGCCGATCAAGGCAGCAATCCAACCCAGATTGGCAATCGCCTTGCGTTGCCCCCACGCAGCATGGGCCGCTAATGCGTTGGCCAGAACCAGATGCAAGACACCAACCACAATCGACACCATCATCATTGCGCCGAAATTGTTCAAATCCAGCACCTTGAGCTTTGCCCAGATCGAACCTTCAGATGGAGAAACCCCAAAGTAACTGCCGACCAAGATGCCGTAGAGGATTGTAGCCCCAGCAACGATCAGCCCATAAAGACGCCACGATCGCTGTGCCGCAGTCGCGCCCATACGCTTCCAGAACAGCAAAAGGCCCAGCAGAATGACGACCCCGTACCCCGCATCTGCTACGATCATTGCGAAGAAGAACGCGAACGAGGCCGCAACGATCACGCTGGGGTCCCAATCCTTATAGCCAGGCACTTGATAAAACAGCGCCAAGTCCACAGCAGAACTACGTTTTTCAGGCTGTTCCAATAATGTGGGCGGGGTATCTTCTGGCCCCGGTTCTTCTATCAGAACTGCCGCATCTTTCGCTTTCGCCAATTCCAATACAGCGTCCATACGGTCTTTGGGAACCCAGCCCTGCACAGCAAAAACTGCCTCTTCATCGCGTACTTTCTGCTTTGCATGAGCCAGTTCGGCGGCGCTTTCTGCAACGGACAGGTTCCGGCGCATCAAGGTCAGATAGCGGGTTTGCGCCACGCGCTCTGCCTCTAAGGCCTCAAGCGCGATTTCGGCCTCCTCCAGTTTCGCCTCAAGCTCGTGAATGGGCAACGAACCCACATGCGTGCGCGGGATCGGAAGAATGTCATCGTCGGGCTCGTCGGGTGAGATCAGGACCGCGTAAAGAAATCGGTGGTCTTCTTCCAAAATCGCCCAAGGCAGTTTGACGCCAGACAGAGCTTCACGGTGTTTGAGTGGCAACTGATAGAACCACAGCCGATTGCCTGCCAAAACATCCGTTGGCGGGAAGTCCAGATCACCCCAAGGCCGCACCTGAGCGATACGATGCGCCAGAAAGTCCCGCCGGTCCATTGTATTCCGAGTGCGCTGCATGAGGTCAGTCACCTCATGCACAAAGCGGTCCATGTCAAAACCGGGGTCTCGCTGAATCTGGCGCCTCGGCTCGGGAACTTCTGCAAGGAAACGCAATGCTTTATACGCTTCTCTTGCACCACGTTCGCTGATCTTTTCAGGTTCATTCGGCGGGGGAACAAGCGGTAGAACATGCATACAGCCAAGGTCCTGCAGCGCCTCAAGCGTGTCCGATTTTTGGGCTGCCGGCCCGATCAGAGACATCTTCTTCAAACGTGCGACGCTCATGTCAAAACCTCTCGCGCGTGTTTGCGTTTAGAGATTTTTGACTGCACGACCGCCTGCATTTGTTCGTCACTCAGATAGATGCGGATCTTCTTGATGTTGGCCTTGGCACGGGGGATCAGAACCTTTTCGAACAGGTTGACCCGCTGCGTAATCGTGGCCACCGCCTTGTCGAAAATGCGCACGCGCTCCTCGGCGATTTTGACCCGCAGGCGCGCTTCGATCATGTCATGTAGCAACTGCGCGGCGGCATCAACCCAATGGGGTTTGGCAAGCACGGAATAAGGACGCACGACAACTTCGATCCGGTCAAGGTCAGGCATTTTGACGCCAACCACGTTGACCTCTTTGACCTTGTAGTCCTTAAGCTCAACCAGACCGTCCAGATCGATACCCTGCTGGGCCAGCATGGGAAGCTTTTCACCCACCTGCTGCGCTAGGGCCGCCACCTCTTGCTCAAGGCGTTTGACGTCCTCACGCGCTTTCACTCGTTCGGCCATCAACTGCTGGCGCTTCAGGTCCAGCGACGGCAGGAACCGCTCGTAGCTTTTCAGCTGCGTCTGCTGGCGGGCCAGTGACGATTTATTCAGCTGCAACCGCGCCATTGGCATCCTTTGGGAAATACTTGTCGATCAGGGTCTGTTTCATCAACAATTGTTCTGGCGCAAAACACTCTGCTAGTGTCTTCCAGCCCAAATCCAGCGCCTCCTCCAGAGGGATGGAAACGTTGATGTTCATGAACCGTGCACGGAACAATCCTCCAAACTTCAGCAATTGATGGTCATAGTCGGAAAGATCAAACGCCATCGCCTGCTTTTGCGCGGCATCGCGGCTTTCTGAATAGAAACGGATCATCGTGTTCATGATCTGGCCGTGATCTTCGCGCGTGGTCTTGCCGATTACGTTCTGCTTGAGGCGCGACAGGCTGCCGAACGGATCAATCACGCCAGAGTGGAGATAGAACTGGCCTTCAGTGATGTAGCCGGTGTTATCGGGGACCGGGTGGGTTACGTCATTACCGGGCATCGTTGTCACAGTCAGAACCGTGACCGATCCACCCTTGGCGTAATCGCACGCCTTTTCGTACCGGCGTGCGAGCTGCGAATAGAGATCGCCCATATAGCCCCGCTGGGACGGCACGCGTTCCTGACTGATCCCCACTTCTTTCATCGCGTCGGCATAAGCTGTCATATCGGTCAGCAGAACGAGAACGCGCTTGCCCTCTTCCACCGCAAATTTCTCAGCCACCGCCAGAGCCATGTCAGGGACCAACAGTCGTTCGACCAAAGGGTCCATTGCCTGATTGACGAACATCACAGTGCGTGAGAACACGCCAGCATCCTCGAACGAAGTTCGGAATGTGTGGTAATCGTCAAAGATCAGCCCCAAGCCGCCGAAAACGACAATGTCCGCATCTGCCTGAATGCCGATTCGGCTGAGGAACGCGTTGAATGGCTCACCCGAAACTGAAAAAATCGGGATTTTCTGACTTTCGACCAATGTGTTGAACACGTCGATCATTGGCACGTCGGTGCGGATCATTTTGTTGGGAACGGCGCGCTCAGCCGGGTTTACGGTCGGTCCGCCAATGTCGATTCGGGGCTCGGAAGACAGATCTGGCCCACCGTCTATCGGCACCCCTGCGCCATCAAAGACCCGCCCCAGAATATTGGCCGAATACGGTGTCTGCATCGGGTGACCAAGAAAGGTCGCCGTCGCCTCGGTCGAAATCCCCTTGGTGCCGGAAAACACCTGAAGCGTCACAACATCCCGGTCGATGAAGATCGCCTGGGCCAATGTTTTTCGGCCATCTACAGTTTCAATGACGGCGAGGTCGTTGTATCGAACAGCAGGGTTTCCTTCGCCCTCAACCGGCACCCGAACTTTGATCGTGTCGCCTACAATTTCCAGAACTCGGGTGTATTTCAACAAGCTTCGGGACATCATCTACCCTCGCTGATCCAAGTTGTTTTCTGTTAAACTCGCGGCGTTGTTCACCGGCAATTTTTTGCAATAACGGCATTAGCTTACAACGAATTCACAAATTAGCAAATGAGTTCAACATCACCCATCCAAAGATGCCCGGGCGTCAATTACTAAAAATTTAGTTTGACAGGTACGCAAAAAATCGCTGATGCTGTCCGGCATCCGGTTACCGCCGGAAACCATAATCTTTGGGAGGAGACAGATGCGGAGACATCTACTTTCCGCAGTGGCGGCGGCTGCCGTCATTGCGGGGCACGGTTCTGCTTGGGCCGACGAAGCCGCAGCACAACGTTGGATCGACGACGAATTCCAGCCATCAACCCTGTCGAAAGACGAACAGATGGCCGAGATGCAGTGGTTCATCGAAGCTGCACAACCTTATGCTGGCATGGAAATCAACGTCCTGTCCGAGGGCATCCCGACCCATTCCTATGAGTCCGAGGTTCTGACCAAGGCGTTCGAGGAAATCACCGGCATCAAGGTAAACCACCAAATCCTCGGTGAAGGTGAAGTGGTTCAGGCTGTTCAGACCCAGATGCAAACGGGCCGGAACCTGTATGACGGCTATGTCAACGACAGTGACCTGATCGGTACGCACTCGCGCCTGCAACTCGCCTATCCGCTGACCGACATGATGGGTGGTGACTGGGCGGCGACAACTTCGCCGACTTTGGATCTGGATGACTTCATGGGCATTCAGTTCACGACTGGCCCGGACGGCAAGCTGTATCAGCTGCCCGACCAGCAGTTTGCGAACCTGTACTGGTTCCGTAAGGACTGGTTCGATGATGAGGCCAACAAGGCCGCGTTTAAAGAGAAGTACGGCTATGACCTGGGTGTTCCGGTCAACTGGTCGGCCTATGAGGACATCGCTGAATTCTTCACCAATGACGTGAAAGAAGTCGACGGCGTGACGATCTATGGCCACATGGACTATGGCAAACGTGCGCCCGACCTTGGCTGGCGCATGACCGACGCCTGGCTGTCGATGGCCGGTGCCGGCGACGTTGGCGAGCCGAATGGTGTTCCGGTCGATGAATGGGGCATCCGCATGGAAGCGGGCACCTGTAACCCCGTTGGCGCATCCGTATCGCGCGGTGGTGCAGCCAATGGCCCGGCTGCGGTCTATGCGATCCGCAAATGGGATGAGTGGTTGCGCGCCTATGCGCCTCCGGGTGCGGCGTCTTATGACTTCTACCAGTCGCTGCCTGCACTCAGCCAGGGCAACGTGGCGCAGCAGATCTTCTGGTACACCGCCTTTACCGCCGACATGGTGAAGCCGAAGTCCGAAGGCAACAACACCGTGGATGACGAAGGCACACCGCTGTGGCGGATGGCACCCAGCCCGCATGGCCCCTATTGGGAAGAAGGTCAGAAGGTTGGATACCAAGACGTGGGATCGTGGACTTTCCTGAAATCGACCCCCGAGGATCGTGCTCAGGCCGCGTGGCTCTATGCTCAGTTCGTGACGTCCAAAACTGTTGACGTGAAGAAGTCCCATGTGGGTCTGACCTTCATCCGCGACAGCTCGGTCAATCACGAGTCGTTCACCGAACGCGCACCCAAGCTGGGTGGTCTGGTTGAGTTCTACCGCTCGCCTGACCGTGTGGCGTGGTCGCCGACCGGCATCAACGTTCCGGATTATCCGAAGCTGGCCCAGATCTGGTGGCAGCAGATCGGTGACGTGAACTCGGGCGCCTTCACCCCGCAAGAGGCGATGGACCGTCTGGCTGAGGAAATGGACATCACCATGGCCCGTATGCAGGCCGCGGATGAAAGCGCCGGTGTCTATGGCGGCTGTGGTCCGCGCCTGAACGAGCCGCAGGATCCGTCCTTCTGGTTGGAAAAAGCAGGTTCGCCCAAGGCCAAGCTTGAGAACGAAAAGCCACAGGGCCAGACCGTCAACTATGACGAGCTGGTTCAGCGCTGGCAGTCTCAGTAAGCCAAAGCAATCGGGGATGCCGTATGCGGCATCCCCATCCCAAGGCCAGTGCGATGCACTGAAGGACCGGAACTCACGGACATGATCGAACTTCAAGACGCGACCAAAAGGGTCGGCAACGTCATCCATATCAAGCCCACAAACCTGAAGCTTCATACAGGTCACTTCAACGTTCTTTTAGGGGCGACCGGATCGGGCAAAACCTCTCTGATCAAGATGATGGCCGGGCTGGACCCGATCGCCTCGGGCAAGGTCCTTATGGATGGGCAGGACGTGACTCGGCTGAACACGCAAAAGCGACAGATCAGCCTGGTGCACCAATTCTTCGTGAACTACCCCCACATGACCGTTTTTGATAACATCGCCTCGCCCTTGCGCGTGGCTGGCATGGCAAAGTCCGAAATCGAGGGCCGCGTTGAAGAGGCCGCCGATCTGCTGCAACTGCGCCCCATGCTGCACCGCCGTCCGCATGAGCTGTCAGGCGGGCAACAACAACGCACGGCACTGGCTCGGGCCATCGCGAAAGAAAGTCGTGCGGTCTTCCTGGATGAACCGCTGGCGAACCTGGATTACAAACTGCGCGAGGAACTGCGCGAACAGCTGCCGGACCTGTTCGCTGGACGCGGCGCAGTGGTGGTTTACGCCACCTCGGAACCCGAAGAGGCCCTTTTGTTGGGCGGCTACACGGCCTTGATGGAAGATGGTCGCGTGACTCAATTCGGACCGACCGCAGACATTTACCGCAACCCTGAAAACATCGCCGCCGCGCGCGTCTTCTCGGACCCGCCGATCAACGTGGCCAGCATCACAGTTTCGGGCGCTCAGGCGCAACTGGCGGGCGGCGGAGGCTGGGCCGTATCAGATATGGCTGACGGCGATTACATGGTTGCCGTGCGCCCGCACAGAGTGACGCCATTCCGTACGTCTGACGCGGACGTCGAACTGACAGGCCGCGTCATCGTGACAGAACTGTCCGGCTCGGATTCCAGTGCGCATTTTCGGCACGGATCGGATGACTGGGTCTCTCTGGCCGCTGGCGTGCACCCTTATCAGGTTGGTGAGGATCACAATTTCTACCTGAACCCGGCCCATTGCCGGTATTTCAGCCAAGACGGCAAGAGGGTGGCCTGACATGGCACAGATCAAGCTTTCAAACCTGCGACACAGCTACATGCCCGCGCCGAAAGGCCCCGAGGATTATGCGCTGAAAGAAATTGATGTGACCTGGCGTGATGGTGGGGCATACGCTCTGCTCGGGCCGTCGGGCTGCGGCAAGTCCACGCTGCTGAACATCATATCCGGCCTTCTTACCCCCTCGGAAGGTCGGATCCTGTTTGACGACAAGGACGTGACCGCCCTGCCCCCCGATCAGCGCAACATCGCACAGGTATTCCAGTTCCCGGTGATCTACGACACGATGACCGTGGGCGAAAACCTGGCCTTTCCGCTCAAAAATCGGGGCGTAGATGCAGCGACGATCAAGCGCCGCGTCGATGAGATTGCCGAGATGCTGGACGTCACGGATATGCTGAATACCCGCGCCAGCGGCCTCAGCCCAGACAACAAGCAGAAGATCTCGATGGGGCGCGGTCTGGTCCGTGATGACGTGAACGCGGTGATGTTTGATGAACCGCTGACCGTGATTGACCCGCATCTGAAATGGAAACTGCGGTCCAAGCTGAAAGAGCTGCACCAACGCGTCAAGGCCACCATGATTTACGTGACCCACGACCAAACCGAAGCGCTGACTTTCGCGGACGAAGTGGTCGTGATGCAAGAGGGCGAGGTCGTACAAATTGGCACCCCGGTCGAGCTGTTCGAGCGGCCCCAACACACATTCGTCGGCCATTTCATCGGCTCGCCGGGCATGAATGTTCTGCCGTGCGAGGCCAAAGGTGACCGCGCGGTCTTCGAAGGACACGAGATCGCGCTGGAAGGCCTCACCCTGGGCGAAGGTGGCCGAACCGATCTGGGTATTCGCCCGGAATACATCAGCTTTGGCGAAACAGGCGTCCCCGCGCATGTGACCAAAGTTGCGGACATCGGTCGCCACTATGTGGTCAGCGCCATGGTCGGAGACACGCCGGTAAAGGCGGTGGCAGAACACAACGCGCCCAACCCAGGCTCGCATGTCTTTCTGCAATTCAAGCCAGAACAATCCCGCGTCTACCGTGACGGCTGGATCGCAACTCAGGAGCGGGCGCAATGAGAACAGAAAACCAAAAGGCCTGGTTCTTTGTCCTGCCGGTGCTGGCGCTGGTCGCGTTCAACGCGCTGGTGCCAATGATGACGGTGGTCAATTACTCGGTGCAGGAAACCTTCGGCAACAACCAGTTCTTCTGGGAAGGGCTTGGCTGGTTTGAACAAATCCTACGGTCGGACCGGTTCCAAGCGGCCCTCGGTCGGCAATTCCTGTTCACCTTCCTGATCCTGATCATTGAGGTTCCACTGGGCATCATCGTGGCGCTGTCCATGCCCCGCAAAGGGTTCTGGGTGCCGGTCTGTCTGGTCCTGATGGCGCTGCCCATGTTGATCCCATGGAACGTGGTCGGCTCGATGTGGAACATCTTTACCCTGCCCAAGATCGGCCTGCTGGGATACTTCTTGAATGATGTTTTGGGCATCAACTATGACATGACGCAACAGCCTCTGTCCGCCTGGATCACGGTTATCGTCATGGATGTCTGGCACTGGACCTCGCTGGTTGTGCTGCTGTGCTATGCGGGCCTCGTTTCAATCCCGGACGCCTATTATCAAGCCGCCAAGATCGACGGGGCCAGCCCGTGGTCGGTGTTCCGCTACATCCAGTTACCCAAGATGAAAACCGTTCTGACCATCGCAATCCTGCTGCGGTTCATGGACAGTTTCAACATCTATACCGAGCCCTTTGTTCTGACCGGCGGCGGCCCCGGCAACTCAACCACCTTGCTGTCGATCGACCTTGTGAAGATCGCGCTCGGACAGTTCGATCTAGGCCCGGCGGCCGCGATGAGCCTGATCTATTTCGCCATCACGCTGCTGGTCTCATGGGTCTTCTACACACTGATGACAAAGGATGACGCGGAATGAAAAAGCGGTCCCTTATCCCGATCCTCTATATCGCGTTCCTGATGCTGCCGATCTATTGGCTGGTGGCGATGTCCTTCAAGACCACGAACGAGATTCTGTCGGGCTTTTCCCTGTTTCCCCAGACCTTTACGCTGGAGAATTACATCACCATCTTCACCGATCCGACGTGGTATTGGGGCTATATCAACTCGATCCTCTATGTGACGATCAACACGGTGCTTTCGGTCTGTGTGGCACTACCTGCGGCTTATGCGTTCTCGCGCTATCGGTTCCTGGGGGACAAGCAATTGTTCTTCTGGCTGCTGACCAACCGGATGGCACCGGCGGCGGTGTTCGCGCTGCCGTTCTTCCAGCTTTATTCCTCCATCGGCTTGTTCGACACCCATCTGGCGGTTGCACTGGCACACACATTGTTCAACGTGCCATTGGCAGTGTGGATTCTGGAAGGCTTCATGCGCGGCATCCCGAAAGAACTGGATGAGACGGCCTATGTCGATGGCTATTCCTTCCCGCGCTTTTTCGTGACGATCTTCCTGCCCAACATCAAAGCGGGCGTCGGCGTCGCAGCCTTCTTCTGCTTCATGTTCTCATGGGTGGAAATGCTGCTGGCGAAAACCCTGACTGCAGTCGAAGCCAAACCCATCGCCGCCGTGATGACCCGCACCGCATCAAGCGCGGGGTATGAGCTGGGCCTACTGGCTGCCGCCGGGACGCTGACCATCATACCCGGTGCCATCGTCATCTGGTTTGTCCGCAACTACATCGCGCGCGGTTTCGCGATGGGCCGAGTGTGAGGTTCGATATGCGTAAACTACTATTCACCCTCCCCTTCCTGCCCACCATGGCTGTCGCTCAGCAAGCGGGTTGGGGCAATGTCGGCCAGCAAGAAGAAAAGGGGTTTTCCTGGACCGATCCCCTTTGGCCCGATTTCTGGATGGCATGGACGCCAGCAACTCTGGCCCTGTTCGTCGGTATTTTTTCGGCAATCGCCCTGATTGGCTTGCTCGAAGGGTTCAAGTACCGCGATGGGATCGAACGGCGTGGTGTGCTGGGATTGACGACCACATTGGGCGACAGGCTGTTCATCACGCTTCTCGGCTCGGCCTATATCTTCCTCGCCTGGCTGGGAATTGTCGGACAACCTGTCTGGACGCCACTTTTCCTGTCGATCGGCTGGGGTATCTTCGTCTTCTGGAAAGTTTAAGCTTTGCGAAACAGCGAAAGGATGCTTGTCTGTCAGGCATACGAACCATGACGACACCGAGATCGATGCGAAAGAAAAAGACGACTAATCTGCTGACCGAGGTCGAACTGGAGTTCATGAACGAGCTCTGGGCTCTCGGGGAAGGCTCGGTGCGCGATGTCCTGGACCGCCTGCCCTCAGAACGCAATCTGGCCTATACGTCTGGTGCCACGATCCTGCGTATTCTGGATGAAAAAGGTTTTGTGGAAAGCCGCAAGTCAGGAAAAACCCTGATCTATACGCCGCTTTTGGAAAAGGACAGATATCAGGCCCGTTCGCTGCAAAACCTGTCCCGCACTCTGTTCGACGACACCCCAGCTACACTGGTGGCACGGCTCGTCGATGATGCCGGGCTGAGCGAAGCCGACCTGGAGGACATTCGAGCGCTGGTAGAGAGGAGACTGCAAAATGACAGCGGTTAGACCGGTTCTCGACGCATATATCGAACTCAACATAGTGCTGGCATTGTCGGCTGCCATCTGGTTGATGGCACGCGTCGCCCTGGCCCGCACGACTCTGCGCCATGGCTATGTCGCACAGCTGCGCGCTCTCAAGGTTCTGTGCATTTGTATTCTGATCAGCCCTTTTCTAGCGTTGGGTGTGTCGTCTTTGGCCGCTCACGCATGGCCGGGGAGCGCCGTCGCCCTTGGTGACATAGCAGTTGCCGCTTATCTGCGCGGTGATATCGCCATGCCTGCCGTGCAGTTCGAGGCCCTGCTGAATACACGTGAAAGATGGGTTGATCTTGCTTTGTCAGGACAGCAGCCCGTTTTCATCTCACTCGCCGCCCTGTTCGCTGTCGCTGCGGCTGTATATGCCATTCGAGCTTTACGGGACGCAGTGATGATCCGACAAACGGTCAGGTCCAGCTTCCTTTGGCGGCAATCGGCAAAGGTGGATATCCGCCTCTCTGATCGCATTACCGTGCCGTTCGCGGTGCGTGGTCTGCGCCGTCGTCATGTCGTTCTGCCCAGCCATCTTCTGGACACACCGCGCGAGCTACGCTTTGCGCTGGCCCATGAGTTTCAGCACATTCGCGCGGGCGATGTGGAATGGGAACTCGGCTTTGAGCTTCTGCGCCCTCTGCTGTTCTGGAATCCGGCATACCTGATGCTCAAGTACCAATTCGGCCGCTTGCGTGAATTGGCATGTGACCAATCCGTTGTTGCGCGCAAAAGGATCGATGCGCGCGAATATACCACGTGTCTTCTGGACTATTGCGCGCGCACTCTTTCAACAAGAAATCCGCGCGTCTTAAACGTTGCCTTTGTGACCGGTGGAAAAGCCAAACGCGTACTGCGTCAGCGCGTGATTGCATTGACCGATGCACAGCCCGCCGAGACGCCTTTGCCGGCGGTGTTTCTTGGCATGTCACTGACGTTCGCCACCCTTCTGGCGCTTGGGGCGGCTTCGGTCCAGCAAACACAAGACTGGAGTCATGACCGTCTTATGCTGTCGACCGTGGTCAATCTGGAACGTCTTGAGGCACGCAATCAGGGCAACTGATGCGATGCGTTACCAGCCGCGGCGCCCAAACAGGGAATGAATCCGGCCCTGATCCACAAATGGTTCGGGCGCGAGCGAACGTCTTAGTCGGCCAACCACGCGCTCAACCATGACCCAGCTGATTAAGGCGAAAATGACGCCGCCAAAAGCTTGTCCCAACAGAACACCGGACGCCCCCGCGAGATTTGATCCGATGGTTGCGAAAACCCAGGTTCCTACCGTGTGACGCCCCCAATTGATCCAAGTTGAATAGACTGGATGCCCAAGATTGTTAAAGCTGGCATTCGAAACAAAAATCACACCGTTGAAAAACGATGCCAGCGCCAGAGGTCCGCAGAACAAATAAATGAGAACCCGAGTTTCACCTTCGGCCGCAAACAAATCCGCAATCGGCGCCCGCAAGAGAAACAGAATCGCAGCCATACCCAGAACATAAAGCCCCGTGAATTTGATTCCGGCCAGAAAGGCCGTGCGCACCCGATCGAATTTCTCAGCTCCGAAATTCTGCCCGATGATTGGCCCTATTGCCCCCGACAAGGCAAAGATGACCGAAAAGGCCACTGGCAGCAGCCGCCCTATGACGGCCATACCCGCCACCGCGTCCGTTCCGTATTGCGCAATTTCCCGCACAACGATGGCATTCCCAATGGGCGTAGCTACATTTGTCAGAACGGCAGGAATCGCGATGGCCCGCACAGGGCGCAAGTCCTGTGCCACCTGCTTCAAAGACGGGCGTGCAAAGCCCTGATGAACCCGCAACGCGGGCCATAGCGCCGCCGCCAGCATGCACAGCCGCGCCAGAACCGAGGCAATCGCGGCCCCATCCAGCCCCAGCCCCACAGCAAAGATCAGGATCGGGTCCAGAACGGCATTCACCACTCCGCCATAGATCGTTGCCATCATCGACCGTCGTGCATCGCCACGAGCGCGCAGCACGGCCATGGCCGCCATGGCAATCGACATGACGCACATTGTCGGCAGGATGATCGAGACATAGCGCATTGCCAGCCTAAGAACCTCACCTTCTGCGCCAAGCAATGACAACAGATGGCTAAGGTTCAACAAGACCAGAACGGGTACGACCAACCCGACGATCAAACCCAGCACCGCCACACTGGACGCATAATGCCTTGCCTGTTCGGCCCGCCCCGCCCCAAGTTCCCGTGCAACCAGCGCCCCGGCAGAAATCGACAAGCCGATATTGATCGCGTTGGTGAAAAACAAAAGCGTTCCAGCGTAACCCACCGCCGCAGCCAACGCGTCGTTGCCCAGCATCGAAATGAAGACCATGTCCACAAAGTCGACTGCAAAAATTGCCATCAGCCCGATGCTTGTCGTCAACGACATGCGGGTGACATGCCGCATCAGATTGCCGCTCAGGAATACGGCTTCGGTTTGAGATTGGTTGGACATTCTAACCTGTGGTGGTCGGTGTGTTATCCCGCCAGCATCACAGATCACCGCCACGGGTCAACGGTTTCGTTCCGATCTTTATGGTCGCGGATGAACACCCGACACAACCCGCTATCCCGTTTTGCCATCTACAGCCCCATGAGGACGTGTTAGAACTGCCGAAACACCAATTGTCCGAGGTGAGGCAGAGCATGAAACTGGAATTCCACCACATCAACTTCGTGGCTGATGATGTTGATCGTATGCATGATTTTTACACTAACGTGCTGGGGCTGGATGATATCCCGCAGGATAATTTCCCGCGCACCGAAGCTGACAAAGACAGCGGCTATGACGGCAAAATCCGCTTTGCGACCGAAGGCAACATGCAGATGCATTTGGCCCAGCGCGCCTTTGACGTGGCCTTCAAGAACGGGCGGGTGATCAACCCAGTCGCGCGCGGCCACATCGCCTTTCGCACCGATGATCTACCCGCCTTCCTGAAGCTGCTGGACGAACGCGGCATCCCCTATTCAGACTATGGCACAACGTTTGCGAAAGAATGGCATCAGGTGTTCTTTCACGACCCCGAAGGCAATGTGATCGAAGTCCATCAGCAGGTCGTTCAGGACGACTGATCCGCAAAGGGCGGAGCCAACCGCCCTCTCCCGGACCCTGGCCCTCAGACAAATCTGTTGACGTAGTTTTCCAGCATTTCCTGACGACCCGATCGCGGCTGCGGATTGATCCCCTCGGCCAAAACCCGCGCAGCAATCTCGTCCAAACCGGAACTCAGCATCGCCTGTGCCTCGGGCGTCTTCCAGCCTGCGTAGCGGTCAACCAGCGCCTGCTCCAAACCGCCATCTTCAAGCATTGCAGCCGCTGCTTTCAGGCCCCGGGCGCAGATGTCCATCCCGCCCACATGCGCGGCAATCAGATCTTCGGCGTCGATGGATTGTCTGCGCAGCTTGGCGTCGAAATTGGTGCCACCTGTGGTGAACCCGCCCGCTTTCAGGATGTGGTAATAGGCCAGCGCGACTTCGGGCGTGTTGTTAGGAAACTGATCCGTGTCCCAACCCGATTGATAATCGTTCCGGTTCATATCGATGGACCCCAGCATCCCTTCGGCTGCGGCCACGGCGATCTCGTGCTCAAAGCTATGCCCCGCAAGGATTGCGTGCCCCTGCTCGAGGTTCAGTTTGACCTCATCCTCCAGACCATACTTGCGCAGGAACCCGATGCAGGTGGCAGCGTCAAAATCATACTGGTGTTTTGACGGCTCCTGAGGTTTGGGCTCAACAAGGATCGCGCCTTTGAACCCGATCTTGTGCTTGTACTCGACCACCATGTTCAGGAACCGGCCCATATGATCCAGCTCGGTCTTCATGTCAGTGTTGAGCAGAGTCTCATACCCTTCGCGTCCGCCCCAAAGCACATAGTTCTCGCCGCCCAGCTTGTGGGTGGCGTCCAGGCAGGATTTCACCGTGGCCGCAGCAAAAGCATAGACATCGGGATCAGGGTTGGTGCTGGCACCGCCCATCCAGCGGCGATGACTGAACATATTAGCCGTGCCCCACAGCAGCTTGGTGCCTGACACCTGCATCTTTTCACCGATATAGTCGGTGATCTCGTTCAACGTGCGCAGATTGTCCGCGAAGTTCCCCTGCTCGGGGCGAATGTCCGCATCATGCCAGCAGAAATAAGGCTGCCCCAGAATTTGAAACATCTCAAAGGCCACATCGGCCTTCATCTTGGCCCGCCCCATATCGTCTTGCGGGTGCCAGGGGCGTTCGAAAGTGGGGCCGCCAAACGGATCCCCGCCCTCCCACGCGAACGAATGCCACCACGCCACGGCAAAACGCAGGTGATCCTCCATGCGTTTGCCCATGACGATCTCGTCCGGGTTGTAGTGACGGAATGCGAGCGGGTTCTTACTGCCCTCGCCCTCGAATTGGACCTGCTCGATCCCTTGAAAGAAACCGCTCGTCATCTCGTTTACCTCATTCCGTCTTTTCGCCGGGCTTCTTGCCCAGAATGATCATCGACAACAGGTCGTCATCGGTGACATCAGGGATGTCCACGGTACCAACCAGTTGCCCGTTCTTCATGACCGAGGCCCGGTCGCACAGCTCCATCACCGCGTGCACATCGTGGTCGATCAGGAAAATCCCGATGCCTTGCGCCTTTAGCTGTTGGATCAGATCCGCCACCATTTGCGTTTCATGCGGACCCAGCGCTGCCGTTGGCTCGTCCATAATCAGGATGCGTGCGTTGAAATACACCGCGCGCGCAATGGCCACCGATTGCCGCTGACCACCCGACAGGGCCGAAACCGGGTCGTTGAACTTCTGAAAGTTCGGGTTCAGCTGCGCCATGATCTTGCGGCATTCAGCTTCCATCGCGGCATCGTTGACCAGACCAAAGGGCGTGACCATCTCGCGCCCCAAAAACAGGTTCGAGCTTGCATCCAGATTGTCTGCCAGCGCCAGCGTCTGATAGATCGTCTCGATATTGTTGGCCCGCGCGTCACGGGGGTTGTTGATCTCAACCTTCTTGCCATCAATGAGGATTTCACCATGGTCCATCTGATAGGCGCCCGAAAGCACCTTGATCAGAGTGGATTTACCGGCCCCGTTGTGGCCCAAGAGGCCCACAACTTCGCCCGGGTACAGATCGACCGAGACGTGGTCCACCGCCTTGATGCCCCCGAAAGAAATCGAGATATCGCGCATTTCCACAAGCGGAGGCTGGCCGGAGCCACGGCCCGATGCTTGGTTCTGTGTTTCTTGAGCTTGCATCATTTCGCCCCCAGACGTTTGCGATAGACGATGTCGATATAGACGGCCAAGACAAGAACAGAGCCGACGACGATGTTCTGAAACGGCGCATCAACGCCGACCATGGCCATACCAGATTGCAGCGCCTGCATGATCAGCGCGCCAAGGATTGCCCCATAGATCGTGCCGATACCACCCGACAGAGCGGTTCCACCGATCACGGCCGCAGCAATCACGCGCAGCTCATCCAGCGTGCCAATATCGTTCGAGTGGTTGGCCAGGCGGGCCGAGGCCACAACCGCTGACAACGCACACAAGAACCCCATCAGAGCAAAGATTTTGACGGTCATCATCCGGGTGTTGATACCCGACAACTCTGCCGCGTCCGGGTTGCCGCCAGTTGCAAAGATATAGCGGCCAAAGCGGGTTTTGCGGGCTACAACCGTCAATGTCACGGCCACAAGGATCAGGATCAGGACCGAGATCGGAATGCCGTAGCCAACAATCAGCCCCTCGGGCATGGTCTCACCCCGCGCTTCGAACATCCGTTCCAGACGGCGGGTCGGGATCGCATAGCTGTTGACGATCAGGACATAGCCCATGATGGCGATGCCGATGATCCCAGCCAGCGTCGTTTCGGCCCAAACAGGTTTCACAGGAAACCCATGGGCGGCTTTGGACCGGCGGCCGCTCCACAACGCCCAGATCGCAATAGCAGTGGCGGCAAGGCCGAACAGAAGGCTGACGGTTGTTCCCAACGTGCCGTTTGTCCCCCCGAACATCAGGAAAGTGCTGTCCAGCGGCCCGATTGTCTGGCCATCGGTCATGTACCAGGCCACGTTGCGCCAGACCAGAAAACCGCCAAGCGTCACAATAAAGGCTGGAATGGTCAGGTACCCCACCATCCAACCGTGGAACGCGCCGATCAATGTGCCCACTACAAGGCCCACAACCAAAGTGATCGCCCAGGTCGCCGGGTGGTTCAAACCCATTCCCAATACGTTGGGCAACAGCTCGGTCTGGGTCATCGCCATGACAGCAGATGTGGTCGCCAGAAGCGCCCCAACCGACAGGTCAATATGGCGCATGACGATAATGAACACCATGCCACAAGCCATGATCGCAACCGAAACGGTCTGGATCGACAGGTTGAACAGGTTTCTGGGTGTCAGAAAACGGCCATCCGTAACGATGTTGAAGCCGATGCACAGGATGATGAAGGCGCCGATCATGCCCAATAGCCGCATATCCAGTTCCAGCTGCTGGAACAGGTTGGCCTTTGCTTTTTGGGGTACCGGCTGAGACGAAGTTTCGGTCATATCCGATCTTTCATGTTCAGCTATGATCTCTGGCCCACCCTTGCGGGCCAGAGACGTTGTGATTTGGAACTTGGTTTAGTTACAGGGCGCAGGGCCGTTTTCGACGCCCTGGCACAGGTCTTCCAGCGGGATCCAGCCCGCGTCGACCACAACGGTCAGGTTGTCCTTGGTGATCGGCACAGGAGCCAGGAAGACCGAGTTCATCTCGGTGCCACCGGGCGAGGTCCAGCTGATCGCGCCTTCAACATCCGCAGGGCTTGTTCCGCTGCTCAACGCAACCGCGATTTCACCGGCAGCTTTGCCCAGCTCACGTGCGTCTTTCCAAACCGAGACGGTCTGCGTGCCCTTGGCAACACGGTTCAGCGCCGCGTGGTCACCATCCTGGCCCGAGACCGGAATACCGTCCATGCCTTGCGCGGTCAGAGCAGCAACAACGCCACCAGCAGTACCGTCATTCGAGGCGACCACGGCATCAACGTTGTTTTCGTTCGCTGTCAGGATCTGCTCCATGTTGCGCTGCGCGTTCGCAGGCAGCCAGCCGTCGGTATAAGCCTCACCCACTATCACGATGTCACCACTGTCAACGGCGCCCTGGATGATCTCTTGCTGACCACCACGCAGGAAATCCGCGTTCGGGTCGGTGGGCGAACCCTTGATCATCACGTAATTACCCTTGGGCATCGCGTCGAATACAGCGCGCGCTTGCATCCGGCCAACTTCTACGTTGTCAAAGGTCAGATAAAACGCCCGGTCATCTTCGATCAGGCGGTCATACGCGATAACTGGAATGCCCTCGTCAGCGGCTGCCTGAACCGCCGGACCAATGGCCTGAGAGTCTTGCGCCAGAATGATCAGTGCATCAACGCCCTGAGCAATCAGACTTTCAATGTCCGACAACTGCTTGGCCGAGGACGATTGCGCATCCGACGAAATGTACTCGGCTCCACCCGCCTCGAGCGCGGCTTTGATCGCGGCCTCGTCGGTCTTCCAACGCTCTTCCTGAAAGTTCGACCAGCTGACGCCCACAACAGGTTCGGCAAAGGCGGCCGTACCCATCAACACCGCCACAGCGGAAGCGCTGAGAATTCTTTTCATGATTTCCTCCCGGTTTCATTGAGCCATCGCTTCATGATTCGTGGCCCCGATAATTCTGAGTAGCATATTTATTTCAGTCGGTAAAATATTTATGCTATCGGTAACAGAAAAAACCGCCTAGGTTGAAACAGGGATTAGATTCGCGAGGGCAAGATGCTGAAAAGCAAAGCTTCTTCAAACGCCACGGACCAAAGAAACATCACCCGATTGCGGGTGCTGGAGCAGATTCGCGCAACCGAAGCCATCTCGCGAATCGACATCGCCACGGCGCTTGAAACCAGTCCTGCAACAATCACATCTGCCACAGCAGACCTGCTGTCCGCCGGTCTAATCCAAGAAATTGAAGGGGAGTCGCAGTCAAAATCCACACGTCGTGGCAGGCCACGTGTGCTTTTGAAACTGCACGGCGGTTGTCACATGATTGCAGGCGTAAAGGTCGCGCGGCATCAGATCTCGGTCATCTTGGTGGATTTCGAAGGCACCGAAATCGCCTCTTATACCCATCCATTGGATGAGGCGCGTATGGCACCCGAGATCTTCACAAAAACGATCCGCACAGCCCTTGACCTTGCCTGTGGCACTGCGAACCGGTCGCTGTCTGATCTGTCCGGCGTCTGTATCGGCATTGCGGGGTTGATCGACGCAGAAAAGAACTTTGTACATTGGTCGTCTTCTTTGACAGAACGCAACGTAGACCTGAGCCCGCTCTTGTCCAAGGCGCTGCCCTGCCCCGCCTTTATCGAAAATGACGCCAATCTGGTGGCCAAGGCCGAGCAATTGTTTGGGCTGGGAAAAGGGCTGAAGACATTTCTGGTTGTGACCATCGAACACGGCATCGGTTTGGGCATCGTCGTTGATGGCAAACTTTATCGCGGCGAGCGCGGATGCGGCGCGGAGTTCGGGCATTTGAAGGTTCAACTGGACGGCGCGCTGTGCCAGTGCGGACAGCGCGGATGTCTGGAAGCCTATGTCGGAGAATACGCCCTGATCCGCGAAGCGACGATTGCCAGCCAGGCCACGGACCCCCGCACACTCACAGATATTCTTACGGCCGCAAATGCCGGCGATGCTCGGTCGATTTCCGTGCTGTCCCGGGCCGGTCAAATGTTTGGAATGGGGGTTTCGAACCTGATCAATTTGTTCGACCCGGAATGCATTATCCTGTCCGGCACAAGGGGCAGTTTTGAGTATCTGCACTCGGAAGACGTAATGACGCGTATCAGAAACGGCGTCGTCAGCGTTGACGCGCCGCTGCCCGAAATCAAAGTCAACCACTGGGGGGACTCTATGTGGGCCAAAGGTGCGGCTGCTTATGGAATCGAACAGGTCTCGATTCTGAAAGTCAGGGAATTGGCGGCACATGCGAACTAGTTTGGCTTTCCTGCTGACCACAGCAACAACCATTGCGGCGGATGCACCTTCCCCGCAGTTTTTTGGCGTTGACGTTCAACCCCATATCTATGACGGCGGGTGGGAACATTTTGTGGGCGGTGGGGTCGCTGTTTTCGACTGTAATGGCGACGACCGCCCCGAACTTTTTGCTGCCGGAGGTTCAAACCCAGCGCAGTTGTTTGTGAACGTATCCGAGGAAGACGTTCAGTTTCGGGCAGACACGCCCAGCGCTTTGTCCCTGACCGGTGTAACCGGCGCATATCCGCTGGATGTAGATGGCGACGGGCTGCTTGACCTGGCAGTTCTGCGCGTGGGTTCGGATCTGTTGCTGCGCGGCGGGCCGGATTGCGCGTTCGACCTTTTCAACTCGCTGAACTTCACTTCTGAGGATCATTGGACCACGGGTTTCTCTGCCACTTGGGAAAGCGGGCAAGCGCTGCCCACGCTGGCGTTTGGCACTTATGTTGACCGCAACGACCCCGATGGACCGTTTGAGACCTGCGGGCCGACTTTGTTGTATCGACCGGATGGCAGCTCATATGGCGTTCCCGTACATCTGGAACCCGGGCACTGTTCCCTCTCAATTCTGTTTTCCGACTGGGCGCGGTCGGGGCGTGCGGATCTGCGTGTCAGCAACGACCGCCACTACTATGTGCGCAACGGGCAAGAGCAACTTTGGGCGATGGAGGACATCCCACGCCTTTATGAGCACGCAGACGGATGGCTGCCTTATTCGATCTGGGGCATGGGCATCGCCTCGCGAGATTTGAACGGAGATGGATTTCCCGATGTTTACCTGACCTCGATGGGGGATCAGAAATTCCAGACCTTCGATCCGTCGACTGCGGGGCCAACATGGCGGGACGCAACCTATGATCGGGGGACGACAGCACACAGGCCACACACAGGTGGTGATGGTCGTCCTTCAACCGGCTGGCACGCCCAATTCGGTGACGTTAATAATGACGGGCGGGACGATATTTTTGTCGCTAAGGGCAATGTCGAACAGATGCCAGACGCCGCACAAACCGATCCAAACAACCTACTGATACAAAACGACAATGGGCAATTTGTCGAAACAGCAGAACAAGCGGGCGTGGCTTCTATGGCAAAGTCCCGCGGCGGGGCCTTGGCCGATCTGAACGGGGATGGCTGGCTGGACATGGTGGTCGTCAATCGCGGTTCATCACTGGAGGTTTTTCAGAACAAGCCGCAAAATGGCAACTGGTTGATGGTGGATGTGGGTCAAGCACAACCCAACCGCTTGGCCATCGGCAGTTTTATCGAGGTCAATACGGACGCCGGAGTGCAGACCCGGGAAGTCACAGTTGGCGGCGGTCATGCCAGTGGCATTGCTGGATTTCACCACTTTGGTCTGGGCAATGCGGAAAGCTTACAGATCAGGGTGATCTGGCCCGATGGCAAGGCAAGTGATTGGCAGACCGCCAACCCCAATCAGGTGATACGCCTTAGCCGCTGACCGCTGACTATTGGTCAACGGGCAAACCGCTTGGAACCGTCTTGGGCACCCCCAACCGAACTGCCGGGTCCTCCAGAGTGCTGAGGAAACTCAGGATGGCGTTGATGTCATCATCGCTCAGGCTCATTGGGGCCAATGTGTTTGAGGCGGCAATTGCGTCCACATGCATGGGGTCTTGCACAGCCTGGGCATCCAGCGCGCCATCAAATTCGGGCAGTTCGGCTTTCTCGACCGAATAATTGCGCAAGGCTGCCACAGGATTCAAATGGTGACGCACCACATCCTCAAGCTCAGCATACGCGCCACTGTGCCCATAGGGCGCGGTCAGTGTCACGTTCCGCAATGAGGGCGTGCGAAAAGCAAACGCATCCCTTGCATCCCCTGTGACGCGCAACCGCCCGTCATCGCGCACGTGGTTTTCGAACCTGGCCGCTTTTCCGGGGCCGATCTGGGGCATGGCGATGGAATGGAAACTGTGATCCGTCTGGAACCATCCGGAATGGCAGCTGCTGCACCCGGCCTCACCGTAAAACAGGGTCATGCCCAATTGCGCTGACGCGGGCAGAGACGCCTCGCCCCGCATAGCGCGATCAAAAAGACTGTTGTCCGCACGCCACTCAAAAGCGATGAAATCCGCTATGACATTGGCGATGGCGGTAAAGGTGATCTCTTCCCTGGGCGCGACGTCCTCAAACCGCTGCGAATATTCCGGTATCCCCGCCACACGTGCAGCGATCAGGTCCCAGGCCCCGCCCTCCTGGGTCAACAAGCCAAGCCGTACCGCCTTGCTCACCTCGTTTTCAGAATAGTGACCCGCCATCTCGTCAGGTGAAAGCACCGGGAACATCGCTTGCGCAGCCAGAGCCGATTGAAAGCCGCGCCGCATATCCGTCCCCAATGGCGTTCTGATGCCATTAGGTTGTGACGGATCAGCCTCCAGCCGACCATCATGGAAAAAGGTCGTGAACTCCAACGCACCAAGGTTCCACAGGCCCGGCGAGTTTCGCGGAATCCGCTGTTCGGGAGAGTTATCCTGAGTGATCTTACGCTCGGCCCCAAGCCCCACACCGCCTTCTCCGATTCCAAGTGAAAGCCCATCAGACGTACCCAGATCCGGATGATGGCAAGTGGCGCAACTGATATTTTTGTTCCCTGACAGGATGGGGTCATAAAACAATAACTGTCCCAGTTCGACACGCTCCAGGTCCGGCTCAAGGAATTTCGGAGCGGGTCCAAGATCCTGCGCCTGAAGTGCTGATGCCATCAGCCAAAAGCCTATTGAAGCTGCCAAAATCCGAGCTTTCATGTTCAATCCTCGACAATCTCAAGCGTAAGCTTCTGACGATAGGGTTTTTCCGGCGTGTAGATCACAGAAGGAAAGGCCGGATTGTTCACCGCGTCGGTGTATCCGGCGGGCTCAATACAAAGCGCCGCCCCCGGTTTGAAATGATCAGACAAATGTCCAGCTGTATAGACCTGTGCGCCCGGTTGATCTGAATAAACCTTCATCTTTAAACCCGATGGCGTTTCGACTTCTGCAACAGGCATGGTCACGTCCCGTCCATCTTCAAACACAAAATAGTGGTCAAGAAAGCCAGCTTCTTGGCCGATTACGCGACTGCGCGTGAAATCCAGGCTTTCTGCATCGGCTTTTAGAATGCGGCCGGTGGGTACGGCGTTTTCGTTCAATTCAAGAAGGGTTTTGGCATGTAGTTTGAGACGGCAATCGAGAATGCCATGCGGGCAACCAAGTGAGTAATAATTGTGCTGCGCGATGCTGATCGGCGTGGGCCGGTCCGGATGCGCTGTGATCGTATAGATCAGACACGGATAAGCCAGCTCCACCCTTATCACGAACTGGACTTCCGCAGGAAACCCGCCCTCACCATCAGGTGAAGTTATCGACAAAACCGCCTGATTTAGAGCAGTTTTCTCGACACTCCAATACTGATGGGACAGACCATCCTGACCGCCGTGTAGCGCGTTTTTGCCTTCGTTCGCCGTAACTCTGATGGTTTCACCCAGCAAATCGAACTGCGCCCCACTGACACGGTTGGCCAAGCGCCCGACGATTGCACCCAGGTAATATGGCTCCGTCAGATAGTCCTGCGGTGTGTCATAGCCCAGTATCAGTGGCGTTTGCCCCAACCACCACCCTTGGGTGATCGCACCATAGCTGAGCAATGAGGCAGACATATCACCGTCTTCCAGCACAACCCGTTCTATGGTTGCTGAGCGTTGCCCCGCCATCACGACGCGGAAAGCGGTGCCAACGCCGCATAGTATTGGCGATAAAGCTGATAGGCATTCTCATACCCGTCGCATAGCTCGGTCCTGGGCACAATGACTTCAGCCGTTTCCGGAGGGGTCATGACGCCCGCCGGGTCTGCCCCCTGAAATGCGCATGCGGCTAAACGCGCCGCGCCGGTCGCGGCACCAAACTCACTCCCCTTGGGCAGAACAAGACGTGTATTCAGGACAGTCGCCAGTGTCTCCAGCCAGAACCGGGATCGCGCTCCGCCCCCCACAACGGTCAGGCTTTCTGGCGTGGTTCCAGTGGCCTTGAGCGCCTCAAGGCAATCGCGCATGGCGAAGGCAACACCTTCCATCACGGACTGCGTCAGAGCCTTCGGATCCGTGGCGATATCCAGTCCAAGGAATGCGCCTCGGATGGCGCTGTCGTTATGCGGCGTCCGTTCCCCTGACAAATAAGGCAAAAAGGTCGTACCAGACGGCCCATTGATCTGATCCGGTAGCGCCGACGCCAACGCCCCAACGGGCTGTCCCAAGTTTCGAGACAGCCAGTTCAAGCTGTTTGTGGCAGACAGAATGACGCCCATCTGAATCCAACGCTCAGGCACGGCGTGACAAAAGCAATGAACCGCTGTTTCCGGCGCGGGTGCATAACTTTCTTTGGCCACCAGCAGCACACCAGAGGTACCCAATGACAGAAAACCCGCCCCCTCGTTAATGCTGCCAATTCCACAGGCTGCCGCGGCATTGTCGCCTGCGCCGCCTGCAACAATTACAGGCCCGGCCAATCCCCAGTTCTGCAATATCTCGGGCCGCAACTGCCCTCCAACCGCGCTGCCCTCAACCAGTTCTGGCATCTGATCGCGGTGCATGTGACCTTGCTCAAGCGCTGTGTCGGACCATTCGCGACTGCCAACATCCAGCCACGCGGTTCCGGCGCTGTCTGACACGTCGCTGATATACTCGCCCGTCAGCCACAAACGAAGATAATCTTTTGGTAACAGCACTTTGAAGACTTTTGCGAAGACCTCGGGCTCATGCCTGCGCACCCATTCCAGTTTAGGCGCGGTGAAACCCGGGAACACGATATTACCTGTGATCGCACGCATCCCCGCGGCACCGTCCAGATCAGCAGCCTCAAGCGCGGATCGCGTGTCGTTCCACAAAATGCACGGCCGCAATACGTTTCCATCTTTGTCGATCAGTGTGGCACTGTGCATGTGCCCACTTAAACCAACAGCACGCACAGCGGAAAAAGCCGCGGCATTTGCCTTTCGCAATTGGGTAACCACTTTTTGGCAGGCCTCAATCCACTCACCCGGCACCTGCTCGGACCACCCGGAATGAGGTGTTGAGGTTTCAACACCTGAATCGGCCTCGGCCAGTACATGGCCGCCTTCATCAACGACAATACCACGGAGACCGGACGTCCCCAGATCCAGACCAAGATACACCTGTTTCCCCCCTTCTTGCCTAGCGTAGAGCCTCGTGACGCAGGCAGGCCTGCGCCGGGTCACTACTTACTTGCGGCAAAATAGTTTGCGCTAACGTATTACGCCAATTTCAAGAAAAGAGACACCCTATTGTGCGAAATTCAGCACGGCATGGACTTTCATTTCGCAATACCGGCCACGTCACCGAAAAGACGCAACGCGCAAGGATGCTTTACCGTTAGCCCGCTGGGTCTGATCCATTGAGTCACGACTGTCTGTGAGGGAACGAAACCAAGATCGCATCGCGGTCTACTCGGCCCCTACCCGCTGGTTGTACCTGGTGAACATGAGTTGACCCGATGGCATGTCCGATCTGAAATCAGCCGTTCGGCCAAGAAGCGCACGGTAAAACCGGCGGAGCCCCGGCTCGATGTCTTCAGCCAGATCTTCGCATCGCCGACACAGTTCTTCGATCCTGCCCTGAGGGAGTCGGCTTTTTATCGCTGAAATCAATTCGCTGTGCAGAGAAGTAAGATCCTGGAACGCCCGCGCCTTCAGGACCGATTGATCCCCCACCAGAACAAACACAGGTTCGGGGTTGGCTTTACCTTTCAGATCAACACGCCCTGCCTCCAACAATGCCAGATCCGCTTGCCCCGCGCGGGAAACCCCGTTTGATACGACAATATCATAGTCAACCGCACGGCAACTTTGTTCAAGCCTTGCTGAGACATTCACGACGTCGCCGATAACAGTATAATTGAAGCGCTTTTCTGATCCGATGTTCCCAACGCACGCCTGTCCTGTGGCAATTCCTGTCGCCAAAGCAATGGGTTGCCTATTTCGCATAATGCTGGAGGCATTGAATTCTTCTAACGCACTTCGCATCTTGAGCGCGGCGAATGCTGCACGGCACGGATGGTCTGCAACAGGGATTGGCGCGTTCCAGAAGGCCATGATCGCGTCACCAATAAATTTGTCGATCGTTCCGCGCTCGCGCAGGACCTGATCCCCAATTTTGGAAAACAGCGCGTTCAGGACGGAGACAAGCTCGCTGGCGGATGCTGTTTCGGACAGAGACGTAAAACCCCGAATATCCGAGAACATAACGGTGATTTCCTGGGTCTCTCCTCCCAGCTGCAATTGGTGGCCCGTACTTTCCATTTCATTGAGAATTTCAGGGGCAACGTAGTGCGAAAACACCTTTCGGATCTCACGCTTTTCGCGTTCGGTCGAAATGAACAAGTAGCCTGCCAACAGACCAAAATTCACCATACCCCCGATTAATGGGAAAGTCGCATCAAACAACACAGACTGATTCTGAAAGACCAGCCAACTGATCGTCAGAACGGCAGCCGCGGCAATGCCACCAGCAATAAAGGAGGCAACAGCACCAAAAATGGACATGACAGCAATAACGACAAGTCCCAAAAGGGCAAAGGCAAGCAACTCCTGCGCCGCCGTTACATCAGACCGGCTCAGCATCTCTTGGGTCAAGACTTGCTCGATCATCTGCGCATGAATTGAAACACCTGGGACACTTTCGCCAAGCGCCGTTTGATGAATATCAAACAGACCTGCAGCGGACGTGCCGACGAGTATTATGCTACCCTCGATTTCGGCCCGCAAAGACGGATCGGTGGAACCTGCCATGACGTCGTTGGCCGAAATATAAAGGTCAGGTGTGTCACGCCGGTATTTCAGCCAAAGTTCACCATTCTCGGTTGTTGGCATCCGGTAGCCCCCGACTTCAACAGCCAGCATGATGCCTGCTTGGTCTGACGCGCCTTCGGCAAAAATGGTGGTCTCCCCCAGTGCAACCCTCAGAGATTCGATTGCCAGACCTGGCATGGGCCCGTCCGGCCCGTCCCAAAGAACTGGCACGCGGCGCACGATACCAGTTCCACCAATGGGTGAGACATTGACGCCACCAATTCCTGCCGCAGTTCGGTCCAGCGGAGGCGCGATTGGCGTCCAATGAGGAACTGAAATCAAACCCTCAGCAGGGTTTTCCCCAAATTCGACAATTCCTGCTTTGGGCGTGATGTTTTTACCTTCCTGCGAAAGACGCGCAGCGGCACCCAGAACTACTGGCCAATATGCAATTTCCATTCCAAGTAACACATCGTTGTCCAGCTTCTGGGCATGGTGCTCCACCGTCAAAATACCCTTAAGCGATGGATCGTTCAGAAGGCGTGATGGTGAATACCTGTCAGGCTCGGCGAAAAGCATATCGAAAGCGATGGCTGCTGCACCGTAGTCGCCCAGATTCTTCACCATCTGAGCAACCAGAGTGCGCGGCCAGGGCCACTGTCCCCAATTGGCCAACGCATCTTCATCGATATCCACGACGCGTATGGGAAGATCCGGATTGAATTCTCGCGGAGACAACCTTTGAAGCACATCGAAATAAACCAGGCGAGTCATTCGAACCGGGTAAGGATCCACTGCACGGATGAAACAGCCAAAGAGGATCAGGACCAGCCCAACAAGACGAAAGGCCCATCGCCCACTTTTGGTTTTACGTGTCTTTTCGCTCACACCATCCTCCGGGAAAGAGGAAAAACGCGCCGTCAATCAAAAACGTTTGTTGAGAACCCTTCTTCAGATCCCGTTCTATCGGTCGTTTCGTGATCCGGTTCCTCGCGCTCTGGCTCCTCATGATCGATTTCTTCTCTTTCTGGTTCTTCCCGCTCTGGTTCCTCTCTTTCAGGCTCTTCTTGTTCCGGTTCCTCTTGTTCCGGCTCTGGTCTTTCGGGCTCACTCTGTCCCGAAGTTGACGGGCTTGACGCAGGAGTCGCGTCTACGGTGTCCGTTCTTTCCCGCCGTTGCGGGGGCGCGTCGCGAGGCTCTGCCCTGTTTGGCTTGACACGACGAATGGGCGCGGCTTCTCCGGCGCAACCTTCAACTCTGACCTGTAACGGGGGCAACAGACCTTCCTGAGATTGAATGAAGGGAAAGCCGCTTTGCAAAGCCTGTTCGTATTGCGCCTGACTTGCAGGGCGCCCGACGGCTCCGCTTCCGCTTGTTGCGTACATGCTGCACTGACGCCCCGAAGATCTGCAGGTGCCCTGAACCCCACACATTCTGACAGTCCCCTCAAGCACAAGCATTGCGCTTTGCTGTTCGGAAACGACCCACATGTCGAAGGTTGTTCCGCGCACTGCCATTGTCGCCGAAGGTGTCGTGATTGAATAAGCGCGCTTTCGGCTTTTACCGGAAATGAACCGAAAGCTGCCGCCCAGCGCCTGAACGGCAAAACTTTTGGCTTTGCGATTGCCGCGCAACAGGCTCACATCCAGCACCATGCGGGCGTTGGGACCAATTGCGATCTTAGTGTCATCCACAAAGACTATCTGGATCAAACCCGTTTGATCTGTGGTGATCGCATCCCCGGACTCGACATCCATACCAGAAACAACAGGCTGTGCTTTTCCTTCACGAACAAGCTGGGCGCCCTGCTTGGCGCTGATAACTTTTCCAATGTTGGCAACAGCTTGCAACGGCATGATAACAACAAGGCAAAAAACCAATACAATCTTTAACCACGACAAAACCGAGCCCCTTCCCCCTTTGGGTCCTGATGTGTGCAAATCGCACTGTGCTCGATGATCGCCCCTGATAAAGCATAATTTTTTGTTATTCTATGTACAAAAAATATAGACAAATATGCGCCATTTCATGCGCGTTTAGCAAGTTTAATGTTCAAGTCACCATCAAACCATCGTTTCCCGCACCTCTGACACGGCAAGTGGCTGGGCCTTTCTGGGTTGCCAAGCACGATAAAGTCTTACTTTTTCCGAGGCGCAGAAATGGCCAGGATCGGTGTTGCCGTGCACAGTTGAAATTCTATTTGCGCCCCGTATCTCTTAGCTTGTGAAAGCACTCATCAACTTGCGCTGACGATCCTTTTACCCCACGACCCTTGGTTAGGCTTTACTTGACGAATGACTGGGTCGACAAACAAATAGGTCAACTGATCGTGCCGCCCCTGAAACGAGCGCAGCAAAACGGAGTAAGTTTATGTTTTCCAGTCGCATTTTAGCAGCGGCAGCGTTTTGCGCCAGCCTGTCGTCTACCGCGCTAGCGCAATCTGATACCAAACAGGATGGCAAACTCTTCGTAGAACTGTATGCGGTCCAAGATGTCACCGGATCATGCAGGCTAACCTTTTTGGCCAAGAATGAAACCGGGCTTACGATTGATGGCGCGGTATTTGAAACCGTTGTTTTTGATGCCGAAGGTGGTGTTGTGACCTTGTCCCTGTTCGATTTCCGTGACTTGCCGGCGAACAGACCCCGCGTACGCCAGTTTGATTTACCAAACCGAACTTGCGCCGAAGTTGGGCAGGTCTTGATAAACGGAACGAACTCTTGCCTGGTCGATGGCGCTGAAAGCCAGGTATGCGGAAAGACCCTGTCGCTGAGCAGTCGAGTAGCCATGGAGCTTTTGGGATGAGTCCTTTAACCGCACTTCGTGAGATTTTCGCACTTGGCGGGCCGGTCGTGGCGATCCTGATCGCGATGTCCGTGCTGACGCTGGCTGTCACTCTTTACAAACTCTGGCAATTTGCGGCCTGTGGTGTCGGGAGACATAAAGTGCTGTCCGAAGCACTTGCCGCATGGGACGCTGGCGACCAACACGCCGCCCGAGCAAAGCTGGCCGGCAGCAAAAGTTATCTGGCCCCTATTGTCGGCGCGGCTATGGATGCAGCGGGCGTAGCCGGAGCCGATGACAGACTGGATGCCGAAACCGGCCTTGTGCTTGCCGGGCTTGAGCGCGGTTTTCGCCTGTTGGACACTGTGGCGCAGCTTGCCCCCTTACTGGGACTATTTGGCACCGTTCTTGGTATGATCAGCGCGTTTCAGAGCCTGCAGGCCGCAGGGTCGTCAGTGGATCCTTCGGTTCTGGCTGGCGGCATCTGGGTCGCCTTGATAACCACTGCGGTGGGGCTGGCCGTTGCAATGCCAACGTCCATGGTCTTGTCTTGGCTCGAAAGCCGCACAGCGCGCGAGCGTGTGTTTGCGGACAAAGCCCTGCGCACGGTTCTGGTGCCCGCGCCCTCGATCAATAGCGCAGCAGGTACCGCACCGGTTTCGGCTGCACCAGAACATGCGTAACACGGTACCATTTGTCCGGCGGCGGATGTCGATGACGCCCCTGATCGACGTGATCTTTCTGCTTTTGCTGTTCTTCATGCTGTCCTCGACTTTCTCGAGGTTCAGCGAGATTGAACTCAGCAGTGCAACCCAGGGCGCAGCAAGCGAAACAACGACAATCGAACGCTTTTTTGTGCAGCTCGGCGCCGAGCGGGTCGCGCTGAATGGTAAAGTTACGTCGCTTGAAAACTTGAACAGTCAGATTCAGTCCGGTCAGGTTTTAATCAGCCTTGATCCGGATACATCCGCACAACGCCTTGTGGACCTTCTAGTTCGCCTGCGCGGGCGCGAAGGTCTCATGGTTAGAGTGTTGGAGTAAAAGAATGATCCGCCACATCCGAGCCAGCCGAAACCGCGATTCAACCATCCCGCTGATCAATGTTGTCTTTCTTATTCTAATCTTTTTTCTGATCGCCGGCACAATAGCTCCTCCATTGGATCCGGACCTGGAATTGGTGAACACTGCAGATCTTGAAGGCCGTGAACCACCCGATGCGCTTGTTCTTCATCAGGACGGAACGTTGAGCTTTCGCGGCAGGCCAACAGACGCCGAAGCTTTCATGGTCGATCGAGAATCCGGGCCGGTGCGCATCGTGCCAGACAGAAATGCGTCTGCGCCCCGATTGATGGAAATCACCACCACCCTGCGCCGGTTAGGCGCTCCATCGGTTTTTCTTGTGACAGAACAGGCCCTCGAATGATCAGGCGGTCTATCTTTGTCGCGATTCTCGCGATCTCGGTATCGCTGTTGATGCATCTCGCGGGCCTGAGCCTGACCGTGCCAAACCTGTCAAACCAAGCCGCAAGTGAAAGCCGAACAGATACTGTCCAACTGAGCAACAGTTTTGAAGAGTTTGCAGATGCCCGGCTTGAACCTGTCGAACCCGAACCGGCAGAGACACCACCCCCTCTGGAAGAACCGCCAATTGAGCCCAGAGAGGCCGAAGCCCCCACAAGCGACGCCCGTGTCGCGTCGCCCGACCCAAAACAGACCTACGCGCCCGATACCGGAGACTCCGCAATCATTCAGCCCAGAGCACCGGAAGAAGCGGTCACCGAACCTGTGGAACAGGGCCCGGATGATACCGGTGAAGCTGCGCAAACCGCAGGGTCTGACACCGTGACTGAAACGCCAGAAGCGCCCCCAGATCAAACAGCATCTCCGGTTGAACCGTCTTCGGTCGAAGATCCGGTATCAGAAGAACAGCTTGCCGCTTTGCCGGCAGAGCTATCTCCAGTCGACCCGGAAAACGGTGAAACCGTCGAACCTGTAACACCCCAAGCAACCCAGGAACCGTTGGATGAGGAGGCAGATCTGCCCATCCCCGAAGCGGAAGCAGACGAAACCGAACAAGCGCTGGTTTCGTCGCTTCGACCACGGCCGCCCAACCGCGACGCGCAACCCGCCCAACCAAGAACATTGGAGCGTTTCAACAATTTTGACAATCTGCGCTTTCCAGAGCAGACGATTGAATCGCCGCTCTCTGCCTTCAAAAGAGAAGGTGTGGACGTCTTTCGACAAAGCAGAAGCAGCAATCGATCTGGTGGGCGCGGCCCAGGAAACTCGGACTCAACGAATTATGCCGGTGAGGTTCTGGTTCATTTAAACCGGGCCCCGATTGTCTATGTCGCAGCGCGCGGATATGCGCGCGTGTTTTTTGAAATCAGTCCTGATGGCACTTTGGCGTGGGTCGATATTGTCGAAAGCTCTGGCTCACCCGATATAGAGCGCGCCGCAAAGCAACAGGTTCGCACCGCCGCGCCATTCCCACGCCCACCCGGCGGCGTTAGTCGAAAACTGTCATTCTACTACCAGATAAGATGATTGGGTGAGCCTTGTTGGATATCGTCTTTTGCGCAGCTAACTCGCGCCCGACACTCTCAGACCTCCTGTCTGCTCCAACAAATCCACAATTGCGCCAACCCCTTTTCTGTTGCGAAGTGATGAGAACAGAAAAGGTCTTCCTTTGCGCATCTTTTGCGCGTCTCGTTCCATAACCTCCAACGACGCACCGACATGAGGTGCCAGATCGGTTTTGTTGATTACCAGGATGTCCGACTTGGTGATCGCTGGCCCACCTTTTCTAGGTATTTCCTCGCCAGCAGCCACATCAATTACATAGATTGTAAGGTCAGCAAGTTCGGGGCTGAACGTCGCGGACAGATTGTCACCACCACTTTCAATCAGCACAACGTCCAGATCAGGATGACGCGCCTGCATTTCAGCGATTGCGGCCAGATTGATCGAGGCATCTTCGCGAATTGCAGTGTGCGGGCAGCCCCCGGTTTCCACGCCAATGATCCGGTCCCTGGGCAAGATTTGCATACGCATAAGCGCTTCGGCATCCTCTTGTGTGTAAATATCATTGGTTATGACGCCCACTGAACAGACATCGCGAAGGACTTCGGACAGTGCAGCGGTCAAGGTGGTTTTTCCAGCTCCTACCGGGCCGCCAATGCCGACGCGAAGTGGACCGTTCATATTCGTCATGTTCGGAATATCCTCGAATATTGTGTTTCGTGCTTCATGGATGCGATGTCCGACAGAAACGCTGTTGAGCTCAGTTGATCCAAGCCGGCCTTTTGTGCCCTGCTGGCGATCTTCCCACACAATGGTGTAAGGGTGCGGATCAATCGCTGCGCGTCAGTTTGGCCCAAAGGAACTAGGCGCGTTGCGCAAGCTACAAGATTGCTGACGAATGCTTGCAGAAACATCTTGGTCGTTAGAGACACGGGGAGATTCTGCCGACAGGCAGCTTGCCCTATGCTGACCGGGTACGTAAGTTGGCGCAGATCCAACTCCCAGACATCTCGCGTCACATTTCCAAACGCCTGCCCCAACAAATCGGTCTCCATGAGCCGTTCGGATGACGCGCAGAAGGCCCGTGCGGTCGCATCAATGTTGATCAGTTCACCTTGTGTCCGCGCCCTGTATGCCGCGACAACAAACAACGCGTCATTCCACCCCGAGCCGTGCTCTAGCACATCCGAAATCCATTCTTCGGCGTCCTGTGAGCACGTGACACACCCTTCGTCAATCGCTGCCTCCAGGCCATGAGAATAGGCAAAACCCCCGACAGGGTACGCAGGGGACAGCCATTGGGCCAAGGTCAGGATATCGGTGTCAGTGGGTGTGGCCATGAGTCCGGCCGTGACCATAAGCGCCACCTTCGGGTGTGAACGGTTGGTGCACTTCCTGCACCGTCGCCCCGATTTTCAAAAGCATGTCTTTGATGACATGGTCGACCTGTATGAACAGGCGGTCTTTCTCGATTTGGCACGGTGTATGACGATTGCCAATGTGCCAGGCGATGCGCGTCAGGTCCGGGGCTGTCACCTGAAGCAAAGCTTCCGGCGCTGCCCGGATTTCCACCTCGCGCCCGTCATCGAGGATCAGCGCGCCTCCATGATCCAACGAAGTTGTCTGCGCCAGATCGATCAATATCTGCTCACCACTTTCGCATGTCAGAACCTTGCGACGCAGGAACCGATCATCATAGGTCAGGTACAAGCTGTCCGCCGGGTCGCTGTGCGTGTGACCCGAATACTGACGCGCGGTACACAGAAGGGCAGTCATGCGATCCCCTCCTCAGCACCGGGAACGGTCAGAGCCAGATAGAATCCGCAAATACCTGATGGACGATCCGTTCGCGCGTCAGGCCGCGATTTTTCAGTTCTTCGTCGCTGAGTGATTGCAAGTGGTTGACTTGACGAACGCGCGATTGCGCTGCGGCCACGCTCATTAGAACTGAAAAGATTGATGACCCGATGGATGCGATCAAGCCACGCAGCGAAATCCGTGCGTGCGTCTGTGTTGCTGAGTTTGCCATTTGGACCCTCGTAATCGTTGGTCCTCCCTTGGGTTTGAATATTTGTCATATCGGCCTCATTGAGTAGTGCATGTTTGCTCATGGCTCCGTTGCGCGCGCTGCAACGCAGCACAATTCTTAGTCAAAACAAAAAATAGCGTTGCGCCATTGGCAGCACTTCAGCGGGTTGGCAGGTCAATAATTCGCCGTCTGCCCGCACCTCGTAGGTTTCCGGATCAACCTCGACATGAGGTGTCGCACTGTTCAGCAGAAGGTCCTGTTTGCCGATCTCCCGTGTGTTCCGTGCAGCCACGGTTTGCTTGGCTAATCCCAGTGTATCACCGATCCGATCCTCCTGCGCGGCCTGCGAGACAAATGTGATCGCGGAATGTTCAACCGATCTCCCATAGGCGCCAAACATCGGGCGGCTATAAACAGGTTGCGGTGTAGGGATCGAAGCGTTGGGATCACCCATTTGAGCGCAAGCAATGGTACCACCCAGCAAAACTATCTCGGGCTTCACTCCGAAAAAGGCTGGGTTCCACAGGACCAGATCGGCACGCTTGCCTTCTTCGATGCTGCCGATTTCGTGGCTCAGTCCATGCGCAATGGCCGGGTTGACAGTGTACTTTGCAATGTAACGCCGAACACGAAGATTGTCGTTGTCTCCGGTTTCCTCGCTCAGACGTCCGCGTTGTTTCTTCATTTTATCGGCGGTTTGCCACGTACGGATCAGCACCTCGCCCACGCGGCCCATAGCCTGACTGTCAGACGCGATGATCGAGAAGGCACCCATATCGTGCAGGATATCCTCGGCCGCAATGGTCTCGCGCCGGATACGGCTTTCGGCAAAGGCCACGTCTTCGGGAATGGATTTGTCAAGGTGATGGCATACCATCAGCATGTCCAGGTGCTCTTCAACCGTATTGACGGTGAAGGGGCGTGTTGGGTTGGTCGAGGATGGCAGAACATGGTTCTCGCCGCAGATCTTGATGATGTCTGGGGCGTGGCCGCCACCTGCACCTTCGGTATGGAAGGCATGGATCGTTCGGCCTTTCATGGCAGCCACGGTATTTTCTACAAAACCAGATTCGTTCAGCGTGTCGGTATGGATCATCACCTGCACGTCCATCGCATCCGCAACCGAAAGGCAGCAGTCGATGGCGGCAGGGGTTGTTCCCCAGTCCTCGTGCAGTTTCATCGCGCAAGCGCCTGCCTTGACCTGTTCCTCCAGCGCCGCTGGCAGTGAGGCGTTGCCCTTCCCCGCGAAGGCCAGGTTCATGGGAAAGGCATCCGCCGCTTGCAACATCCGGCCGATATGCCAGGGCCCCGGCGTACAGGTGGTCGCCAGAGTGCCATGTGCAGGACCGGTGCCACCACCAAGCATGGTCGTCAGGCCGGAATGCAGCGCATCTTCGATCTGCTGGGGGCAAATGAAATGAATATGACTATCAAACCCGCCTGCCGTCAGGATGCGCCCCTCGCCTGCGATGGCCTCGGTCCCTGGGCCGATAATGATGTCTACACCCGGCTGGGTATCGGGGTTCCCTGCTTTGCCGATTTTAGCGATCCGCCCGTCCTTCAGCCCCACATCTGCCTTGTAGATACCGGAATGATCAACGACCAGAGCGTTGGTGATCACCGTATCAACAGCCCCCTGAGCACGCGTGACCTGAGACTGCCCCATCCCGTCGCGGATTACTTTACCGCCGCCAAACTTGACTTCTTCGCCATAGACGTCTTCGCGGTGACCCGTTTTGCTGAACCGCGCGGCTGTCGCGCGCTCCACAATCAGATCTCTTTCCACCTCGATAATCAGGTCGGTGTCGGCCAACCTAACCTTATCACCCACAGTTGGGCCGAACATAGCGGCATAATCACTCCGGCTGATCTTGCCCGGCATCTTTCAAAGCCCCCATGATGTGCATGTTAAAACCATAAATGTGCCGCCGCCCGTCATAAGGAACCAGCATCACTTCGCGGGTCTGACCCGGTTCAAAGCGAACGGCCGTCCCCGCAGGAATATCCAGCCGCATCCCCAAAGCTGCATGGCGATCAAAATCCAGGGCAGCGTTCGCCTCGGCAAAGTGGTAATGGCTGCCGACCTGTACTGGCCTGTCACCCGTATTGGCGACCATAACAAGGCGGCTGCTGCGCCCGGCGTTCAGCGTCAGTGAGCCGTCGGCCGGAATGACCTCACCCGGAATCATTTGGTCAGCTTGGTCAGCAGCGCGATGAGAGCAAAAGCAATCAAAGCCAGCCCAGCGCCCAACGTGGCATAGTCGGTTGGGTGTGCGTGAATATGCGTGCCAGTGTGGGCTATTGCCGGGCCAGAAAGAACAAGGGCGGGAAAGAGCATGCGGATCATAGCGCGTTCCTTTTTGATTAACGAATGGGATTGTGAACAGTGACAAGCTTGGTTCCATCGGGAAACGTTGCCTCGACTTGTACTTCGTGGATCATCTCTGGCACGCCTTCCATACAGTGTTCCCGGCTGATGACTTCAGCCCCGGCTTGCATCATGTCAGCGACCGATCGACCATCGCGCGCACCTTCGACCACGGCGTCCGTAATCAGGGCGATGGCTTCGGGGTGATTCAGCTTAACGCCTCGGGCCAGCCTCTTGCGGGCAACTTCCGCGGCCATGGCGACCAACAGCTTGTCTTTTTCACGTGGGGTCAGGTTCATGTCAGAGCATCCAGCATCGGGGCAATGTGCCTTTGTTCAGTTGCCGCAAAACCGGCATCAGGGTACGGCGCAGGGCAAAGCTGTTTTCAGCCAGGGCGCGAACAATCAGCAATTCGTTTTGTATAAGTGTCGCCCCTGCCGTATCCGGCAGCATGTCGCGAACCGGGCCCAAATGAGCTTCAACAGCCTTCGAGGCAAATACGATCAACGCCATTGCCCCAGCGCCGTTTGCGATATGCGGCTTGGACAGATGAGCGTTCAAGTCGCCTGAAAACTGTATCGCATCCAGAAAAACCGGACCTTTTTGGCGGTGTATCTCGATCCGATCACTGAGACGGATTTTGCTGAGCCGCTCTCCCATCGCCGCGCGCCCGAAGACCATTGGCTCGATCATCAACAACTCAGCCTCAGGAGCTAAATCGATCTTCAGCCGACGCTCCAACGCGCTATCGTTGAACAGGATCGTCTCTTGCGGCAACCAATTCACACGAGCGCCAGACTGAACTGTCAGGTGGTTGGTAATCTGGCCGATTTCTTCAGGCTGCGCTTTGTAGACACGTTCGCAAGCCTGCGTTGTCAGCGTCAGCGTAGTGCCTTCTGCAGCTTTGCCTGAAAACCGAAATCTATCGCCCCCGGTCACTCCACCGGCCGTGTTGAGAAGAACCGCCTCCAAATGCGGCGTTGTGGTTCTTGGGAACAAGCACTTGAAGGACCCGGAATGGTGAAACCTGTCTAATACACTCTTAGCGCCCAGCAGCTTGGTGCTTAGGTTAACTGAACCAGCGGCGCGTGGTGGGTTCGCACTTTGCGCGGGTTTTATAACAGCAGCTTGAGTAATAAGGCACCTTTGGAAGACCTGTTGGTGCCATCTGTTTCCTTGCTGACGCGCCGAAACGCCAATTTGCACCGTCGCAGAATGCCTAGTTTCGCGTCATCCGATCAAATATTAACCGAATGCACGCCCGGCGGCCTAAAATTTAAGCAGATTCACCCTATAAATGAATGCGTCTCACCGTAAACCCGCAAGTCGCACTGCGTTGCGGAAGTCGAAAGGACCGCCGCAACGCAAAGCACGTTCGTTAAGTTTGGCCGCTGCGCTTAGCCAACGTATTGATCGGCAACAACTTCCCCAAACCTGTCAAAAAACTTGACCGAGAGTTTTTTGGCAGTTCCTGAGATCAACCTGCTGCCCAGTTGTGCAATTTTACCGCCAATTGCGACCTTGGCGGTATAAGACAGCACTGTTTCTTCCCCATCAGCCACAAGAGAGACATCAGCGCCACCATTTGCGAAACCCGCGGCTCCTCCCTTCCCTTCTCCACTCAACGAGAACGCATCAGGCGCTTCTGAATTGTCCAGCGTAACCTCGCCATTGAATCGCGCCTTAACGGGGCCGATTTTCAGCACAACTTTGGCCTCAAGATGCTCAGGTGAATGCTGGATAAGCTCTTCGCACCCAGGAATGCATTCGCGCAGGACATCCGGGTCATTCAGCGCGCGGTACACTACGTCTCGGGGCGCAGAGATGCGAATTTCGTCATTTAGTTCCATCTGAGGATCCTTTTCTCAACAACATCTTGGGAAAACACGAAGTGCCACCTCGGTCGCTTCTTCCGGGGTCGAATCCGGTTTTGCAGCCCGGAAGGACGCCAACCAGTTAAGCCATTTTTTCTTCATGCGAAGTCTCCTCGGAATTATATGAGTTCCGCCAAAGGATAATTTCAGCAAGGATCGACAGGGCAATTTCGTGTGGGTCGATCGCATGGATGTCCAAACCGGCAGGCGACTTGAGCCGCTTGGTTTGTGCAGAACTCAAACCTTGCGCTTCCAACCTGTCGCACAACACCTCAGCCTTGCGGCGGCTCGCAACCATTGACACACGGCGCGCCGGTGTTTCGAGCGCGGCTTTCAATGCGGCGCCATCACCTTTTCCCTGCGAAGCGACCACTGCGAAATCGCGTGGCTCAACACCCAAAGCGCTTAAGTTTTCCGGATCGAAACTGGTAAAATCCACTTCACTCTCAGAACCTTCGGGCAAGCAAACACGCAATCCGATAAGCGCTGCGTGCTCTGCGAGGGCATGGGCAATCGGGGACTCTCCAAAGATGATCAAACGCGGCGCATGCTGATACGGCTCAATCAGCAAGTCGACCGTTCCACCCGAAGGGCAACCGCTCTTGAAGGTTTCCACGCCGTCCGGGTCTGTCATTGCCACCACCTTGTCCGAGGGTTTCACGCGGATCATTTTCGGAAAGCCACCTGTAAGTGCTTCCTGAGCTGATGCCCGTACAACGCGCTGCACACAGGCTCCACCCAGATGTCCCAATATCCGACCGTCTCGCGTGACTACTGCCTTGCCGCCCGCCTTGGCCGAGGTCGCGTCGGCGGTGCGAAGGACAGTTGCCACGCAAAAAGCGTCCCCCTGCTGGCGCAGCTGTTCAATCGTGTCGAAGATGTCGAAACCTGCCATGGTTTTATCCTTTCACAGTTTTCGGAATTCAGGTTCTAGTGCCGCCAGTGCTTCGAGCGTGTTGGCAGGAAGATGCGCGTCCAGGTACGGCTCTGCGGCCTTCATGGCAGCGGCAATGGGCTGGTAATCTTTCCATCCTTTAAGCGGATTCAGCCAAACCACCCGTTGTGCCTTGCGTCGGACCCGCGCCAGTATATGCCCCAAAGCCGCAGGCGACGAGCTGCAATAGCCATCCGAAAGGATCAATACCACCGTCCGCCCGTTCAGGGCACGGGCACCGTATCCATTCAAAAATTTTTCAAGGCTACCCGAGATGTCAGTACCGCCGCCAAACCCTTCGGCCATCAGCGACAATCGGCCAGCCGCGCGCAGCGTGTCGTGATCGCGCAGTACGTCCGTCACCCGCATCAAATGCGTATGAAATAAATACGCATCCGCTTCGGCTCCGCTGCCAATCAACCCCTTGAGAAAGGCAAGGAAAACTCGCGAATAAACTGTCATCGAACCGCTAACGTCACACAAAGCCACGATCCGCATAGGGCGTGGCGGGCGAGCACGACGGTAAAGATCAATCGGCTCACCACCCCTCGCAAGGCTGGCGCGTTGAATACGGCGCATATCCAAAGCCGGGCCGCGCATCGCAAGTTTGCGTCTGCGCGAGCGACGGTCCCGGATGGCTCGCGCGATGGCGGTTGCCGCCTGTTCCGCTTGCTTCAACGCGTCTTCATCCATCAGCTCACGCAAATCCCGACGCGACAGGTTAGCCGTACGGGTTGCGATCAGCCTCCCGTCTCTCCCCAAGGCCTCCCCGTCGCCAGGATCAGGTTCTTGCGCCTGATCCGTGCCGGTTTCCGCCTCCCGAGCGTCTTGGCTTTGCTGCTGCCAAATCATCGGCTTTGCGGATTGAACCCGCACATGAGCCGTGTGGGCAGTTCCCGTTCGGTGCTTGCCTGTATTTAACCAGTAGGCATCGAACAAGTCCTCGAAGCGACGCCAATCGTCAGCATCGCCTGCCAGCAATACACAAAGCGCCTGCTGAGCCTCTCTGACATCCGTTGCGTCAACTGCTGCCAGAGCAGCCAGCGCGTCTCCTGTCTCAGCAGATCCCACACGCATCCCGTTCATACGCAAATGTGCGATGAAACCAGACATGCGATCCGACAAACCAGATGCGCGGGAGGGAAACCGAGTGACTTGCATCAGGCAACTTTCCCGATCAAGCGATCCATGACTTCGGGCGGCGCGGCATCGTAGTCAGCGGCAGTTTTCAGAAGACACACAAGGGTTGCCTGAACCTCTTCCTGGGACTGCGCCATGTCGTTGACACCCAATCCTGATAGCGCGGCTGCCCAGTCCAGCATCTCGGCGATGCCGGGTGTCTTTTCCAAATCTTCCTTCCGCAAAGCCTGAACGACCCCGATGATCTGACGCGCAAGCCGCCCTTCGACGTCAGGCATGCGCGCATTCAGGATCGCCATTTCAGTTTCTCGCGATGGGTAGTCTAGGAAACTGTAAAGACAGCGACGCCGCAGCGCGTCGGACAGATCTCGCGTCCCGTTGGCCGTCAGGATTACAATCGGGCGCGAACGCGCCTTCAGGGTGCCGAGTTCGGGGATGGTGATCTGAAAGTCTGACAGAATTTCAAGCAAGTAGGCTTCAAACTCTTCATCGGCCCGGTCGATTTCATCGATCAGCAGAACCGGTGGATCTTCTTCGCTGATTGCCTCCAGCAATGGACGCTTCAGCAAGTAGTCATCGGTGAACAGTTGCGCCTCGCTGGTGCCTCCGCCAGCCTCGCTTGCACGAATGGCCAAAAGCTGACGTTGGTAGTTCCACTCATAAATGGCGTGACTGGCGTCCAGCCCTTCATAACACTGCAATCGGATCAATCGCGTCTCACGTTGAGCCGCAAGAGCCTTGGCAACCTCGGTCTTGCCGACACCCGCAGGCCCCTCAAGCAGCAACGGACGACCCAGCGTCTGCGCAAGATGCAGGGCCATGGCCAAACGATCATCGGCAACATAGCCCTGTGCGGCCAATCCGTTCTGAACGTCAGTCAAAGTCAAAACCAGGATCCAATCTTCATCTGGCCAAAAATACCTCGGGGGTCCGAGGGGGCAGAGCCCCCTCGCTTTGGTCGGGCCGGCGCCAGCCGGTCCGAACCATTTTACCCATGCATCCCAAGACCATTGGCGATCTTCCAGATTCGCCAGTGGTCGTGCGGCATGTGGCTTTGCACCAACCCAAAGGGCCGGAACGCATCATGCACCGCGTTCGAGAAGCAGGGAACGCCGCCCACGTTCGGGCTTTCACCCACTCCTTTTGCACCAATCGGATGGTGCGGGGACGGTGTCACCGTATAGTCGGTGATATAGTTCGGCGTCTCCCAGGCCGTTGGCAGGAAGAAGTCCATCAGCGTGCCTGTCTTTACATTGCCCATCTCATCATAGGCAATTTCCTGGCCCATCGCGATAGCCAGCGCTTCGGTCACACCACCATGGACCTGCCCGTCGATGATCATCGGGTTGATCCGCGTGCCGCAATCGTCCAGCGCATAGAACTTCCGCACTTCCCATTCGCCGGTATCCACGTCAATTTCCATAACGCAGATATAGGCCCCGAACGGATAGGTCATATTCGGCGGGTCGTAGTAGCTGACGGCTTCCAGTCCCGGCTCCAACCCCGGGATGGCCTGATTATAGGCGGCGAAGGCGATTTCTTTCATGGTCTTGAACCGCTCGGGCGCGCCTTTGACAGCGAACCGGTCCACATCCCATTCGACGTCGTCATCATGCACCTCAAGCAGGTACGCCGCGATCATCTGCGCCTTGGCGCGGATCTTGCGCGCGGCCATAGCCGTCGCCGCCCCAGCCACAGGCGTGGACCGAGAGCCATAGGTCCCAAGACCATAAGGCGCGGTGTCCGTGTCGCCTTCCTCCAGCGTGATATCGTCGGCGGGCAGGCCGATCTCGCTGGCGATGATCTGGGCAAAAGTCGTGGCATGGCCTTGACCCTGACTGATAGTTCCGAGCCGCGCGATGGCTGAACCCGTTGGATGTATGCGGATTTCGCAACTATCAAACATACCCAGCCCAAGAATATCGCAATTCTTGACCGGCCCGGCCCCGACAATCTCGGTGAAATGTGTCAGGCCAATCCCCAACAACTTGCGGGTCTTGCCAGCTTTGAAGTCCTCGACCCGCTGCGCCTGTTCGGCCCGCAGACCGTCATAATCTACGGCCTTCAACGCCTTGTCCCAAGCGGTGTGATAATCGCCCGAGTCATACTCCCAGCCCAGCGCCGACTGATACGGGAACTGATCGGCCTTGATAAAGTTGATCCGACGCAGCTCGGCCGCATCCATGTTCAGCTTGATGGCCAGAACCTCGATCATGCGCTCGATGAAATAAGCAGCCTCGGTCACACGGAACGAACAGCGATAGGCCACGCCTCCCGGAGCTTTGTTGGTATAGACACCATCGACAGCAAGATACGCGGTGGGGATGTCATAGGAACCGGTGCAAATATTCATGAATCCAGCTGGAAACTTGGTCGGGTCGGCACAGGCATCAAACCCACCGTGATCGGCGGTTGTATGACACCACAGCCCGGTGATCTTACCATCCTTGGTGGCTGCGATTTTACCCTGCATCCAGTAGTCGCGGGCAAAGGCGGTGGACATCAGGTTCTCCATCCGGTCCTCGACCCATTTCACTGGTTTGCCGGTAACGATGGAAGCAACGACCGAGCAGACGTAACCTGCGTAGGCCCCCACTTTATTGCCGAAGCCACCGCCAATATCGGGGCTGATCACGCGGATATTGTGCTCGGCCAGGCCAGAAATCAGCGACACAACCGTGCGGATCGCGTGCGGGGCCTGGAACGTGCCGTACAGCGTCAGCTTTCCAGTCACTTTGTCCATCGAGGCCACGCAGCCGCAGGTTTCCAGCGGACAGGGGTGGGTCCGGTGGTAATAGACCATCTCTTCAGCCACCACATCGGCCTCGGCCAGAACGGCCTCGGTCGCGTCCTTGTCACCCTGTTCCCACGTAAAGATATGGTTGTGGTGCTTGCGTGGGCCGTGCGCGCCCTCGGTCTGGCCTTCAAGGTCTTCGCGCAGGACAACATCTGATTTCAACGCCTCGAAAGGGTCGGTGATGACAGGCAGTTCTTCGTATTCGACCTCGACCAGTTCCACTGCGTCTGCCGCAATGTACCGGTCCTCGGCCACGACATAAGCAACTTCCTGGCCCTGAAACAGCACTTTGCCATCGGCCAGCACCATCTGCTTGTCACCTGCCAGCGTCGGCATCCAGTGTAAACCCAGAGGTGCAAGATCCTCAGCTGTTAGCACGGCGACAACGCCGGGTACCGCCAAGGCTGCCTCTTTGTTCACGCTGACAACGCGGGCATGTGCGTAGGGGGAGCGCACAAAGTCACCGAACAGCATGCCGTCAAGCTTGATATCATCTACATAGTTGCCCTTGCCTTGGGTAAAGCGCACGTCCTCGACGCGTTTGCGGGCGCAGCCCATACCTTTGAGGTTGGCGGCGCGTTCTTCGGGGGTCAGAGTCTGGTCGTTCATTCCGCGGCCTCCTTCTGAGCGTTCAGCATGTCAGCCGAAGCTGAGATCGCCTTGACGATGTTCTGATATCCGGTGCAGCGGCACAGGTTTCCGGCCATGCCAAAACGGATTTCTTCCTCGGTCGGATTAGGGTTTTCCTGCAACAGACGATGCGCGCGGGTGATCATGCCCGGCGTGCAGAAGCCGCATTGCAACCCGTGATGTTCGCGGAACATCTCTTGTAAGACGCCCAAGCTGCCATCATCATTGGTCAGCCCTTCAACGGTGGTAATATCTGCCCCGTTCACCTGGGCCACAAAGGTGGTGCAGGACTTGACGGATTTGCCATCGATATCAACGGTGCAGGCCCCACAATGGCTGGTCTCGCAACCGATATGAGGACCGGTAATTTTCAGATCTTCCCGCAGGAAATGGATCAACAACGTGCGCGGTTCGGCCAGACCTTCGACCTCTTTGCCGTTCACGGTGAGTTTGACGTGCATTTTCGACATTGCTTTCTCTCCTCACCCTGCGCGGCTTTGCGCACGGTCGATGGCGCGGCGCAGCATTACGGCGGCCACGTGTTTCTTGAATTCAACGGGTCCTCGATTATCGGCGACGGGATCGATCGCATCGAGCATAGCGGCAACGCAGCCCTCGACGTCACCACCTGCGAGAGCGGTGCTCGCGTCTGCGGACCAAATGGGTGTGTCGGCCAGATTGGTCATTGCAACCGAAGCGGTTCCCTGCCCAAACATCACCGCGGCAGCGGCCGTCGCATAGTCGCCAATCTTGCGCTTTTGCTTTTCATAGGCTTGCCCAACGCCGGCAGCGGGAACAGGTATTGAAATCCGGGTCAGGATCTCTTCATCTTCGCGCGCAGTGAAATATGCGGCCTCATAAAAATCACGGGCGGCTACGCTGCGGTTGCCGTCAGGCCCCGACAGTTCGAACGTGGCATTCAGGCATTGCATCAAACCCGGCATGTCATTGCCAGGATCCCCATTGGCCACGTTGCCACCAACGGTGCCCATGTACCGCACCTGAGGATCGGCGATCTGCAAAGCAGCTTCGCGGATCAAAGGGATTGCCGAGGCCAGACCGTCATGCGTAATCATCTCGTGCTGCGTCACCATCGCCCCCAAGGACACCGTGTCGGAACCGATCTTGACCCCTTTGAGTTCGTCGATAGCCTGCAAATCGACAAGATGGCCCATCTCGGCCATGCGCAGCTTCATCATCGGGATCAGGCTGTGCCCGCCCGCGATCACGCGCGCCTCATCTCCGTGCTCCTGCAAAATGCCAATGGCCGAGGCGATGTCGCCTGGCCGGTGATACTCAAAACCGGCTGGTATCATGTTTTTCCTCCCTGGGTCCGAGCGATATGCCTTGGGGGACCTGGGGAAAGGAGAGAGCTATGCAGCCAGCCGTTCCAGCAGCGAACAACAGAGCGCGCGGCTTGTTTCACGAAATGCGAATAAGCTGCACGAACTGCGATCAGAGACCGAGCGCCTCGCGAATATCCGTCAGACGGGAACGGCTTACCGGGACTTTGGTCAGGGCGTCGACACCGTCGAAATAACATGTGCCGTTGTCCTTGTGACGCTCAAAGCCTGAGACGTGTTTGGGGTTCACCAGATAACTGCGATGAGCGCGTAAAAAACCATCTGGCTTTAGTCGCGTTTCGGCCTCGGTTATCGACCAAGGGCAAAACAGTTTTTCGGCACCCATATAGAGAACAGAATAATGCCCCTCGGCCCTGATGGCTGCGATTTTTGCAGGTTCTGTAAAAAAGGTCTGACCTTCTCGCTCGAACGGAACACCGGCGCGAAATGCGGCCGGTTCCGAGGCGGGTTCGGGCTTGGGTGTTTCCGTGGGCTCAATAAACGAGATGCCTGTCAACAGAAACGCCCCGCATATCAGAAACACCGAAACGGTCACGCCCATCGCCAGAACCTGATTGTCCAACGCAGGCCCTGCACCACCGACGCTGTCGCTTGCGACAAAGTCGGTCAGACCGGTTGCTACGAAATGCATGGTAAATACAGCCAGCCCAAAGCACACTGTCCCAAGCAATATGTTGCGCTGTGTGCGGTTTCCATAAGCGACCCAGATGGCCGCCACGGACAGGATCACCGAAGCCAGTGTCGCCACGAATACATCCAGAACATTATATACAGGACGACACAGCTGCATTCCGGCCATGCCAATATAGTGCATCAACACAATCCCCAGCCCAACGATCATCCCTGATCCAATCATCGTCTGTGGCGTGCGTGGGCGAAAATGCAGCAACAACAGCGCCAGCCCAACCATTAGGATTGCGACCAGCGCGGAAATCAGAGTGATCAAGGCATCATAATAGAACAGGATCGGCAGTTGCAGGCCCAGCATGGCAACAAAGTGCATCGACCATATACCGCCGCCCAGAATAACTGCTGCCAGAGCGACCACAAGTTTGCGCCGCTGCGTGTCCAGGCGAGACGCCCCATGAGTCAGATAGAGGCCAGTAAACCCAGCCATCAGCGCCACGGCCAGAGACGCTGCCACGAGCCACACATTGTGCGAGTAGTCCAACATTCGGGTGTCCACGCCCTCCCCAGCGCGTGCTTGACGTTAGCAAACAGGAATTCCCGGTACAATCTAGTCTGGCCAAACTGTGAAAAGCGCTCTCAGACCAATTTTACCAGCGTAAGTCCCTTCAACTAAGTGCTTTTTCACACCTTGCCAGGATTGTGTCACCGCGAAACAGTAGTACGATCAAGCGAATTCACCTGCATCGTGCATTCCCATGGCTCACTTAGACCGCACGCTCGTACAACAAACCTTCTTCTTTTCGAAGCGACAATGGGAACAGACCGTACTGCATCACTGCAAAACGGACTTTCTCGGAGCGGGTTACAAAAACTTGATTGGCGATTAGCTTTTTATACGCGCAAGCTACGACAGCCTCTCGCTCGCCATTAGTTAAGTTCTTTCGACGTGACCCAACCCACTCTGGATCAGCGAATTACGTGAACCGAACATTTCGCATGATGCACAACCCTGTTTGCGGTTGATCCGAGGAATATGTCCTCGAAACCGGGCTTGTGCGATGCCAAAACAATGCAATCCACATCGTTCTCGTTCGCGAAATCAACGATCGCTCTACCTGCTTGACCCGAGATAAGTCGCGTCTTCGCTCCTGGAATCTCAGAGGCCGTCTGATGTAGGTTGTCCAAGATTTCATGCCGCGTGTTCGCAAGCACCTCACTTGGAATCTGAGACCCTACATAGGCCGGGATTGGTTCCTGGGCGTGTATCACAGTGAAAACAGCGTCCTCATCGGCCAATTGGCGCGCCGCCTCAAAGGACGCGCGCGTGTCGTGCTCTTGGTCCAGAGCAACCGGGATCAGGATGTTCTTATACATTTGGTCTCCTATCTACAGCTCCATCGACGTCAGCCTGAAATTTGCGACAGCAGGAAACCTACACAGGTTCAGACTTCGATGATTTGCCAGCACTCTTCGTTGCGGTCGCAACATCATCAACGGTTTTCTCGACAGCTTCAGCTTCGGTTTCCGCGACATATGCGGCACAACGGGCCACAGTTTCGAACCATTCCTGAGCATCAGCAACCAACCGCTCAACCGAATGGCGTTGCCATTCCGTCATGCTCTGAAGGGCTTTCGTAGGTTCAGACGGGTTGGCGGAAGATACTTTACGTGCAGCTTGCAGGGCCGTCCGGACCGCCTCGTGACGCCGTTCGAACCAATGCTGCGCAAAGGCTTCTGTTTCTTCTAACATTTTTTCTTGCGCGTCCCAAAACTGTTCGATCTGGGCACCGAAAGCTGGATTGCCAGAAACGGGCGGCTGCATTTGCTTGAATACGTCCATTAGTGAAGCCGGGTGGCTAGGGTTAGATTTCTTTGTCGACATCGAAAATTCCTCCTCATTCCCTGATGACCCATTGTCCCACCTGCAGCGAGCTTTCGCCTTAATACAGATCAATATTCCTTGTTTTCATGCTTCTTGGCTTACGCCGCGAGAGAACACTCCTAACCTTTCGACATCGGTTCCTAGATGGCAGGATTGGAGTTAAAGTAGATCAAGCAAGAACTTAACGCTTGGTTTCAAATGAACATTGCGGGTTTTCTGATTACTCTTGGCGTCCTTTTCCTTGCCGGATTGGTGGCTGATCAGCTTGGTCGGGCCACGCATCTTCCTCGGGTTACGACCTTACTTTTCCTCGGCATGATCGCCGGGAACGCCGGAATGGGGTTGATCCCGCTTGACGTTGCAATGTGGTTCGATGAGGTATCCATCGTGGCTTTGACCATGGTTGCGTTTCTTCTTGGAGGGTCCTTAACCCGCGAGAACCTTGTTCGACATGGCCGGGCCATTCTGGCAATTTCCATTTCGATCGTGGTTGCCACCCTCATTATTGTGTCGGTTGGACTGACCGCAATTGGCGTACCTTTCGGGTTGGCGTTCGTATTGGCGGCAATTGCTACAGCTACGGCTCCGGCTGCCATGACAGACGTAATTAGACAGTCTGGGGTATCCAACAATTTCACCGAGACCTTAAAGGGCGTTGTCGCAATTGATGATGCTTGGGGTCTGATCGTTTTCAGCATCGCCTTGGTTCTGGCCGGTCATTCGGACGGTTGGGCCACCGTCACGACCACAGCGATCTGGGATTTCGGGGGCGCAATTGTTCTGGGCGGCGTGTTGGGCATTCCGTCCGCTTACCTGACCGGTCGATTAAAGCCAGGTGAACCAATGCAGGCCGAAGCGGTGGGGATCGTCTTTCTGACAGCGGGTCTTTCGCTCTGGCTGGAAGTTTCGTTCCTTGTAACAGGCATGGTCGCCGGAGCCGTGATCGGGAACCTTGCCCGCCACCATGACCGAGCCTTTCACGAAATCGAGCACATTCAATGGCCATTCATGATCCTGTTCTTCCTGCTGGCCGGAGCCTCATTGGATATTGAGGCTTTTGGCTTGATGGGCTGGGCCGGAGCCCTTTTCTTGCTTTTACGAACCATTGCACGACTTGTGGGCGGCTTTTGTGGCGCAAGACTAGGAGGCTTACCACGCCGTCAGGCTTACTGGTGTGGCCCCGCTTTACTGCCGCAGGCAGGGGTTGCAGTGGGGATGGCTTTGGTCGCCGGGGAACAGTTTCCAAATTGGGCGGCATCCATAATGGCCTTTACCTTGGCCAGTACGGTGGCATTTGAAGTGTTTGGGCCGCCACTGACGCTTATGTCGATCAGACGCACCGCGGATACCGAGTAGCTGCACGCTCGTTCGGAGCCTATTCAGCCTGAACCGATTCAAGAAAGACGAGCAAATTCGCCAGCGGCAGGCCCACCATCATAGGTTGGCCATTAGGCAAAGCGACAGCGATCTGTTGGTCCGTCTCAAAAACCGCGCCGAAGATTGGCATTTCGCCCCCATGCGCAAGCAATTGCGAGCGACCGTCAATCTGCTGAGCTATGCGATCTATCGGAAACACGCCGCCGTTTTCGGCCGCCAACTTGGTGAGGTCAGGTGTTTGAACAGCCAGCATTTCGGCCATCGGCCCATCGCCAGTCGCTTCGAAACCGTGGCATTGCCAGCAATACGTCCGGTACAAATCGCTTCCGTCGCTCACACTTACGTCCTGCGCCAGTGCAGAGCCGGTGACGAACAGCGTCAATAATACCCCGTGAAATAACTGCATTTGCTCCTCCAATTCGCTGCTTCTGATGATGGTCCCATTAAATGGCATACTTAAGAAACTTCTTTGACCTCGCTCATGTTGTATGCGCCAAGACGAACGCTGGTGTTTCAGCTTTATAGCGTTGGAGCACATGCCTGATTTAATCTGCGTCGACCTCCGACTTCGCAGCCTCGGCATGGACCTCGCCACGCTTGCCTCCAAAGGAGGCTCCTTCCAGTGCATTCAAATGCCAGCGAATTCGCCAAAGATGATAAGACACTCGATGCATCCATCTCAGAGAATCCAACCGAGCCCAGACCACCTCGTCCGGCAAACTGTCAGTCGCAGCGTCGGAAATGAGCAAGTCTCTGCGAAGTTTCCTCTGTCGTCGCAGAAAGCGACGAACACGGTTCAGCGTGTTTTCACATTCCTCTTGGTCATAGATTTTCAAGTAACTGTCAGTTGCCGCAATCACCACCAAAGCAAGCCGTTTCAAACGCCGGTCTTTTGGTAACTCGCTGATCCTGTCAACTTGGCTACATCGGTAAAGCAACCGATCCAGATGATCGAGTATGTGGTACATACCCTTGATCCTGGAAATCTCGACATCGGACTCGCGGGAAGGCTCTATCTTGTCTAGATACGCGCGCGCTTCGGCCAAGGCCGTCTCAATGCTGTCCCGCCCGTAGTCGGTTTCGCCTGGCAGCCGCACACCCATACACGACCGAAGGTGCGCCACTTCGGCCAGCACAATTTGATCGACTGAGGCTTTTGCCGCATCCACCGCTATCTCCGGCAACCCTAGCACGAGCGGATCTAAAGATTTTGTTAGCTCAGCTCCTCGATCGGGTATAAGCGCCTCGACAAATCTGGCAAACGGCTTGGCGAACGGCAGGATCAAAACCACCCCCAAGGCGTTGAAGAAACTGTGGAATGCCACAAGCGCGGTCAAAGAGTTTTGGGCCCCCGCCCCGCTTACAAAGACCGAAGTAAATGGCCCCAGCAGAAAAAACGCCATTACTCCTGTCATCACGTTGTAGATCACATGGGCAGAACCGGTTCGGCGGGCCATCGTGCCCCCGCCCAAAGTAGCCAGAACGGCCGTAAACGTCGTACCCACATCCATTCCAATGACCAACGCCGCTGCTTGAGGGAAGCTCACAGCGCCAGCGCTCAGTGCCGCCAAGGCCGTGGCGACACCGGCGCTCGAAGACTGCGTCACCATCGTGATCAGGACACCAATCAAGACAAGCTTCAGCCTGCCTAGAAGTGTATCTGGTGGAAAATCAGCAGGCGTAACTACGCCACGAAATGCGTCCAGGCCGGACTTGAGTTGTTCGATTCCTATGAAAACCAAGCTGAACCCGGCTAACGCCAGCCCAAAGTTAGAAACCGCTTTCCTGCCCGAAAGCGCGAACAATGCGCCAACAAAAACAACAGGCAACATCGCTTGCCCAAGGTCCAGCTTGAACCCCAAAAGCGCGACCAGCCAACCTGTCATGGTCGTTCCGATATTGGCTCCAAAGATGATCCCAAGCGCTTGCGGGAACGTGAGCAAACCAGACGCGACAAAGCCCACGGCCGCGACAGTGGTTGCACTGGACGACTGTATTGCAGCTGTCGTGACAGCGCCGGTCACCGCACCCGTAAGAGGCGTGGACGTGAACTTGCTCAGAACATCGCGCAGCCGCGCACCAGCCAATGCCTTCAACCCGTCCGTCATCAACAGCATTCCAACCAGGAAGAGACCGATGCCGCCAAATGCTGGTAATAGGTTCCAGAACATCACAAACAACTTGCCACGCTTAGCCAATGTACGACGGGCACGTTCGCTGTACCCTCAGGGCCGCGAGCAACAGACTGCGGCCCACTTTCAGCCTTGCAGACCCGATGTGACGCGTTGGTTGATATAGATCAAAGCAGCAACAAGATTCACATAGTGAAATAAGAATGTTTTAGCGTAGTCTACGTTCGCCGACCTGTCCCCAAACCAAACAAAGAGGCGAACGGAATTTTGGAGGAGTGGAAGTTCCACCCACGGGGCTCGGCAAAAGTGATGGCGAGCCCCGAATTTTTTATTGGCGCCCAATTCGCCCGAACGTTGAGACAAATCGAATTCGATGGATTCAACTGCGGGGACAAGGTGAGCCGCAAATCGCTAACCGTAAGGAGAATGGCATTATTGGCAACAGACAAACAGACCAGTCGGTGAAAAGCGCCTATGAACTCTGTTGATCCCAAAGAACAGAAACTTAAACGGGCCCTTACGACCCCGTTGCTGACGCTTTATGGCCTTGGCGTAACGGTAGGAGCTGGCATTTACGTTTTAGTCGGTGCAACAGCAGACATTGCCGGACCTTTCGCGGCGTTGTCATTCGTTGTAGCCGCGCTCGTCGTATCACTAACCGCGCTTTCTTATGCAGAGCTCGCAACACGATTTCCTGTGAGTGCTGGTGAAGCAGCCTATGTTGAGGCGGGGTTCCAGAAAAAATGGATGGCGGTTTTCGTTGGACTTGCGGTGGCAGCCTCGGGCGTTATCTCCGCGTCGGCCGTTGCAATTGGCGCAGCATCCTATCTGCACGCATTGACCGGCTTAGCCATCCCTTTACTGACCATCAGCGTAGTATTGATCATGGGCGCTATTGCACTTTGGGGAATAACGGAGTCGGTTCTCGTTGCAGCAATCATTACGATCATCGAAATCGCAGGTCTTCTCTTTGTGATTGGCTGGGGCATGACCATTCAGGATCCGCAAGGATACAGGATCAGTTCAATGCTTCCCCCGCTTGAACTTGACGCGTGGAGAGGCATTTTTGCAGCATCGCTTCTCGCCTTCTTTGCCTTTGTTGGCTTCGAAGACATGGCCAATGTCGCAGAAGAGGTTAAAGACCCGGTACACACCATCCCAAAGGCTATTTTGCTAACGCTGGTTCTGGCGACCGTGTTGTATCTTGGAACCTCAATGACAGTTCTGCTTGTTGTTCCAATTGATGTTCTTTCAATATCCTCGGCACCACTTGCGCTTGTGTTTTCAAATGCGCCTGAGGTGATCAAACAAGGCTTTTCTGCAGTCGCGATTGTGGCGACGGTCAATGGGGTACTAATCCAGATGATTATGTCATCACGGGTGATCTACGGGCTTGCTGACAGGGATCACCTGCCGAAAGTCCTGGCAACAGTACCTCAAGCAACGCAGACACCGGTTGTCGCTACTTTGCTGGTCGTGGCGATCATCGTTTTGCTAACCCAAACGTTGCCGATAGGTATTCTGGCTGAACGCACGTCTCAGATCGTTCTGGGCGTCTTTGTGCTTGTCAACATCGCGCTGATCCTGCTGAAGATGAAGCCAAGCGATACTAAAGAGCACTTCAAAGTTCCACTTTTCGTGCCCATCCTTGGAGTCATCACAAGCACAATGCTCTTCGGAGCAGGGTTTCTCTAGCCATATGACTACCAGTCGACCGTCCATAGGATTGCGCCTTTCAGTCTGGTGGCACAGAACCTTCGTGGATCTGGCTCAGCAGCTGCAATGGTCCTATCTGCCGCCATTGATGGTCTACTTCGCGGCGGGTGTATCAGGGCTGACCTCGGTCGTCGGAGCCTTTTTTCTGAAAGACTATCTCAACTTGTCCGCCTCATTCGTTGCAGGGCTCGCGTTTTGGGCGGGTATCCCGTGGATTCTTAAAATGCCGCTTGGTCATGTCGTGGACCTGTTTTGGCGCTGGAAATCCCTGCTGATCCTGTTTGGCGCGTCCCTCATCGCGTTATCGTTGCTCATCATGTATCGGCTCGTGGTAGCACCCGCGCAGATGGCCTCCACGATGCCGCTGGAAGACTGGTATGTTGTTGCGCTGCTGTTGGCACCCTCGGGCTATGCCATTCAGGATGTCGTTGCTGACGCCATGACGGTTGAGGCGGTTCCAAAGGTTGACCAGCACGGCCAACCGTTTACGCCTGAAGAAACCCGTGCACAGCACACAACAATGCAAACTCTGGGCAGAGTCGCGATCATTTCCGGGTTTGCGGCGGTTGCGGCTGTGAACATCTGGATTTTCTCTGGAACAGAAAACCTTCAAAAATCCGAGCGCCTTGCGCTTTATAGTCAGGTTTACCTGATAGCGCTGGCAATCCCGGTATTGTCCGTGAGCGGCGTTGTTCTTCACAGCTTGATACAGCGGCAGCGCATCCGGCGGGGCCACCCGACACACGCGCCAGAGGACGCCACCGAAGTCAAGTGGTCCATATTACTCGGCGGCCTCGCATTCGTTGTTCTCAGCATTGTACTGGGAACCGCGGACTTCGAATTTGCGCAAGAAACAGTCTTTGCCGTTTCCCTGACGGTGATCCTGTACCTCATGTCGCGTCTGCTGAAAGAGTTGGAACCGGCTCAGGCCAAGGCTCTGATTGGAACGGCCACAATCATTTTTGTGTTTCGCGCTGTGCCTCTCCCTGGGCCTGGTCTGACTTGGTTCGAAATCGATGAACTGGGGTTCGATGAACAGTTCCTTGCAATCTTGGCTTTGTTAACGTCACTGCTGGCGTTGCTCGGATTAATCGTTTTGCGCCCCTTCATGGCCAACCGCTCGATTGCGCATGTAGTGATATTGCTGACAATCGCCGCAGGCATACTCGCCCTGCCTAACCTTGCTCTCTACTACGGCATTCATGAATGGACAGCGGAGCGAACCGGCGGAATTGTAGACGCAAGATTTATTGCCATTCTCGACACCGCAGTTGAGTCTCCACTCGGACAGATCGCCATGGTCCCGATGTTGGCTTGGATCGCGCGCAATGCTCCCGTTCAGTTAAAGGCGACCTTCTTTGCGGTGATGGCATCGTTTACCAACATGGCATTGTCGGCAAGCAGTCTCAGCACCAAATACCTCAACCAAAAATTTATCGTCACTCGCGCTGTCACAAATCCAGAAACTGGCGCTGTCACCTCTACCGCAGACTACAGTCAGCTTGGATACTTGCTGATCTCAGTCGCGTTGATCTCAGTGATCGTTCCGCTGGTGACAGTGTTCTTTGTTCAAAGCTCTCGCTTCCAAACGAGCGAGTGATTACTGGCTTTCGACCTCTCTCAGCAAAGCTTTGAGATGTGCCACTGGAACACCAATATTCGACCCCCCAAACTCAGGCAGGATCGCGGCGTTGATGGCAACGACCTCTCCTCGCCGATTGAGCGCAGGCCCTCCGCTTCCGCCGGTTGTGGTTTCAGCATCATAGACGATGGCACCCGAGCTGGTCCGCGCAACGATCCCCCGGCTGGCGAGGGGTTGGATTTTGCTTTGTGCAGACAGCTGAGACGCTATGGACCAGAAATTCAGGGTTCCATCTTTCTCAAGCATTTCCAAAAAGCCCGGCCCCGCTTGGGCGATCAAAGCCTTTAAACCTGTTGGGTATCCCAGCAAGTACAGTTCTTCTCCGGCCTGCGGAGCGGCATCTGCCAACGGCATCCCCAAGCCGTGTACTTTACCTGGATCAACTGCCAATATCGCCAAGTCTGCCATTTCACTGAACCTTTCCAATTGAGCTTCTATTGGTTCAGCTTGATCCGGCAGATAGGCCAACAACCTCAACATTTCTGCCTTAAGGCCCGCGTCTTTCAGAGTTTGCTCTCTGTCTCCCGAAGTCCAAGGTAAAGCGACATGACGATTGGTGGCCATTAACGGAACCCCTTCCAACAGAAAGCCGGTGCCGGTGAACTGAAATTCAGCGGGTTCGCCCATCGCACCCGGTTCAATCAAAGGCTGGCCTAAAGGGGTTTTCAGCTTTTCTCCGTTCGGCCCCAATACATGCCGCAAAAGCTTCCCGCTTTCCAAGTGCCGCAACCCATAAGCGCCCTGAATAAAAGCGACGGATCGAGTCGAGGCTGCGATCACTCGGGTTGGTGCTCCTGCTCTGTGTTCCAGCGTCCCTAATCGCTGCTCAGCCGACAAAACTTGGCTTTCGAATGCTTCTCGCAACGAGGCCAAATCCTTGGGCGTGAGTGCGTCTTCCCGAGTCTGTGCAAGCATAATTGCAACCGCTTCGATCTTACGGGATTCCTGTTCGATGCTGTCCGCCAAGCGTCTGTCGTTTTGGTAAAGCAGGAACCCAAAGCCTAAGATCACAAGCAGCGCAGCTACGACTGTGATCCTGAACAGAAATGTGGTCTGAGACACAAGCCGACGCCCGCTGTCGCGCAACGCGCCAGACATTTTCTTAGCGAACGGTCGCCGGCTAGTACGAGTATAGGCGTATGCATCACTGAGGATATCTTCAACCGTATGGCGAACAGGATACGAGTGATTGCACAACCTGTACCGAGACATCGGACCTTTTTCGCCGAACTCGATCATGTCGCCATGAACAAGCAGCGTTGAAGAAATTTCTTGCCCGTTCACCCACACATTTCGTCCCGCTGACACGGTTATCGCATATCCGTCATCTGCCCATTGAAGGGTGGCGATATCGTTATCATGCGGGGGCAGGTCGTCTTTGGGGCGAACGCTTAACGCTCTGCCTTCACCAACAGATACGGTCAGAGCATTGTCAGCAAGCCAGTTTACGTTACCACGCGATGGTCCTGTGAGGCTCTCTAAGAAAGCCCGCACTTCCCTTCTGTCAACAGTACTCGAGGGCGCGACACCTTTCTCGCCCGGCTTGCGCATTTCGACCACCTCTCTTGACGCGTGTACGCATTCTAACACGCCTCAGCACGAAACTCATCGTACCGCTCGCGCAATAAATTTCTCCAATCTAATTAGACTCTTGCAATCTCTGGCCAAGTTCATTCCCGTCCTTGCTTCCGGACCGCAACTCAAAGAGAATTGACCGATAGCCAACCCTCTGCGCCGTCTTTCCTTGGTTCGATTTCGCGCACAACACTGCGGCAGAAAACACCGTCTCAGACCTTGATCTTGCGCAAGCAATCACTCTCGGCATTGACCACATTGAGCGCACCTACCGGGCTTGATGAATGAAGAATAACCCGCCAACAGACAGCCCCGTCGCCCCACAGGAACGAGAAATCTGAGAAGTCTTGATCGAATTTACAGGTCCGCCTACCGTTTGAGTTTAATGAGTTCGAGTTGCCCACTTATAGAACCGCGGAGCAAATCCGTATGAAATGGCCGTTCTTGGTACTGGTCTACGTTTTGCTGATCCTAGCCCCATTGGGTATTTCTGGTTTTTTGGGCTGGCCCCCGCGGTCCTTTCATCAAGAGCTTGCTTCCGGACTTGGAATGCTTGCTTTTTCAATAATCCTGGTGGAATTCCTGCTGTCTGGAAGGTTTAGATTCATTTCTTCCGGATTGGGTATGGATGTGACAATGCGAGTGCATCAACTGATGGCCCGCACCGCGTTGGGCTTTGCGTTGATACATCCGCTTCTGTATCAGGGTACACCCAATGGTGGACACCGCCCATGGGACGTGACGCATCAACTGACGATTACAACCGACCTTTCCACCCTGTCATCGGGTATCGGGGCTTACTTCTTGCTGTTCATACTGGTCGTCTCGGCGATTGCGCGCAAATCCCTTGAATACAAGTACGAGACATGGCGCTTCTTGCACGGGCTGGGCGCCTTAGTGCTGGCCTGCTTACTTTTGCACCATACGGTGTATGCCGGACGCTACGGCGGACATCCGTCACTGACCTATTTCTGGCTGGCACTGAGCAGTGTTGCGGCGGGAACTCTTCTATATGTCTATCTCGTTCGCCCTTTGCGTCAGAGGAAAAACCCGTGGCGCGTCACTTCTGTGTCTCGACTGACACCGAGGCAATGGGAATTGCGCCTCAAGCCCGATGGTCACAAAGGAATAACCTTCGAAGCAGGTCAGTTTGCCTGGCTCAAAGTCGGCCACAGTGCTTTCTCGTTAAACGAGAACCCATTTTCAATCAGTTCAGCACCAGCCAACGGCCCCGAAGTTTCATTTGTCATAAAAGAGCTTGGGGATTTTACACGCAATCTCGGACAGATCACTTTGCAGACCCACGCATATCTGGACGCCCCTCACGGAAACTTGTCGATTAAAAACAGGCCTGAGAAAGGCGTCGTTCTGATCGCAGGTGGTGTCGGGATAGCACCGATGCTGAGCATTCTGCGTCAAGTCAGGCTTAACGGAACACAACACGATCTAAAGCTCATCTATGGCAACCGGGCCGAGGAACAGATTGTTTATCGCCAGGAGCTGTCCAAAGAGGACGCGGTGTTTGTTCTTTCCGAACCCACAAAGGATTGGCAAGGAGAAACAGGTTTGATCGACGGTCCCCTTTTGGACCGCAACTTGTCCTCGGAGCATTTTGAGAACTGGCTGTTTGTGCTCTGCGGCCCAACTGCAATGATGGACAGTGTAGAAGATCACCTGATCGCCCGAGGAGCTTCGTCAGAGCGGATTCTGTCCGAAAGGTTCGACTATGATTGATCGGTTCAGAAATCAAACTGCGCGGCGACGATTAAGATTGGCTTTCTGGGTCATCAATACTTTAATTTGCTTCGCTGTTTTGGCCTTTTCTCTGCGATAGCAAAGCAGACCTTTTAGCGTCGAGTGGCTGAACTAAGCGATCACAAAGCGTCTTTGTACACGCCGTACTGAGCGCAGAAAAAATGTGCCACAACACCACCTAATTGATCCGGAAAACGCTTTTGATTGAGATCAAGGGCAAACACGCACCATTCATTCATATTCTATGATCTATTCAGGCCGATTTATGGGAGGATCGGAATGACCGTACTCATAGCCTTCGCTACAGTCGAAGGTCAGACCGCAAAGATCGCGCGGTTCGTCGGCAAAATTGCGAAGGAAGCCGGTTTCAACACAAATCTGGTCAATACCGACAAAATGTCCGACCGCGTGTCACTGGGTGATGTGGTCAAGGTTATTCTTCTGGCTCCTGTCCACGAGCGACGGCACCCCGAGTCATTCGAGGCTTTTATCTCCTCAAACAGGGATACCTTAGAGAAACGAAAATCTCTTGTGCTGTCCGTTGGTCTGAAAGCAGCATTTGCTTCGGGTCGTGAAGAAGCGCGCGACTATCTTACCGAAATGCTGTTGCGAACAGGTTTCCAACCTGACGCTACCGCTTTGATTGCGGGTGCGGTGAGGCCCGAAAACTATGGGTACTTTGAGAGAGAAATCCTCCGACACGTTGTTTTGCTGGGGCGGAAAATCGATCCACGAGATGGGGCGCGGGAATTCACTGATTGGGACGAACTCACGTCAATTGTGTTGGATTTCCTGAGTGAAAAAGGTCAGGCAGACCAGCATCAATCGCAGGTTAAGTCTTAAAGAACATCAACTGCCCCGCATTTCACAAAAAAGACTGCAAGCTGTGGTTGCCCAGCTAAATTTCAGTCGTCGGCTTGTATTTTCAGTGCCCGAAAAGCACTGGCATCCCAGTCTGCTCTAACATTGCTTGCGTCGTTCCTCCAAAAATTGATTCACGCATATAGGAATGCCCATAAGCGCCCATCACAACCAGGTCGGCCCCAATTTCTCGCGCGCGCGTTTGAATGCAGTGCTCGATTGAATTCCCGCCACGCGGGAACTGCGACACGGTCACGTTGCACCCGTGATGGCTGAGCCATCCAGCAATGTCAGTTCCGCGCACTTGTCCTTCTACGTCATCAGGCGGCGGCAAATCAAAACACCCAATCACAACGTTGCTGGTTGCCCGAAGAAAGGGTAAAGCTAAATGCGCAGCCCTAGAGGCAGGCAAGCCAGCATTCCATGCCAGAAAAATGCAGTCGCGCCGGACAAACGGATCCCCATTTACCATCAAGGCGATTGGTGAATGGAACAGTACTCCGCACGCAATCCTATGAAACAAGTCGGGGTCTTTTCTCAATTCGGCGTCTAGAAAAGCGATATCCGAGCTATTGGCTTGCTGTGCCACAAGGTGCTGTAACTCTAATCCAGATCCGATAAAGGCGATTACTTTTGCCGACACACCTTGTCGCTCCAGAAGAGCTTCAACCTCAGCAGCTCGAGACTTTAAGGCTACGTTTTTAGCCTTCAGAAGATCCAACCAGTTTGAAGGAAGGCCGGCCTCAACGAACCTGTTTGAGCCATACTTTAGGTAAGGTAGGTTGGGTAAAGCGGCAACCAAAATACACGTCAAATGACCGTTCTGGTTACGTGCTGCTTCGGCACATTCCAAAATGCGCGCATCGTCCGTATTAACTCCCAGATAATACGTCGAAGTTCTGTGTTGCATCCTTGGCCTCCGTACTAGGCTTCACAACGCTCAGGGGTTGAACGCGCTATTTCAATCAACACAGAGGCAATATTGCCGATCGTTCTTCTTACTTCGGCATCATGAAGAACTCTTCGAGAACGATCTTGCCTTCTGCCACTGAATACACCGCTATCTCACGCAAGGTTATATGCTCACCTGTGGCCTTCTGAACCACTTCAGCCCTGAACCGCACTCCAAAACGGTTGGGTGGGTGGACGTAAGGACCATCCACGTCGAGTTCTTGTATTTCGTGCGATGCCAACCAATCTTCTCTTTTTCCCTTGATGCCTTCCCGGCCCTTTGTAACGCGAAATTGTCGAACAGGAGGCACAACTGCCTCTATCGACTGTGCATTTTCGGCATACATTTCATCAACACTTGCAAGGCCCCTGCGCTCACGCATGGCCTGAACGAATGATCTTCCGATTTCAACTAAGTCTTCCATATCCACCTCATTGCTTTGGCACAGACTGTAACACGCCTTGACCCCGCCAATCTTGACAAGGATCAATGAGCTTATCGACGGAACTGTCACGTGGGGGCTGCCAGACGAACGCGAACTAGGCTCAATTAGGGCAAAACGGCTGAATTTTTGGTCGCGCGAAGACCGCGCCACTAAGTGATCGCGGGACACGAGTCAGCTTGAAAGTGTCTCGGCTGCAGAACAGCCTTTCCGATTGAAATGGTTGCGGACACCCTGCCCGCCTCAATCCAAGTTCCTCCGGCAAGACCGCCAATCAAATAATTCGAGCTGAAAAGCGAGCAAAAAAGTTTCCCTTTAGTCTCTGAAACAAAGGTCCCTCAGGTACTCGAGTCCGAGATCGGTGCCGACAGCAGCAATATGTGCTATGGTTTCCTTTTTTACTTTCAACAACGCAAGAGGTCAGACTTGTCTAACAGTCGTGTAGAACTGCGTTATTTTTCAATAGCATTGGTGCCGGTTTTGATTTTCGGCTTGCATGAGCTGATCCACCATCATCTGATTGCAACTGATTTGAACGTGCCGCTCGAAATCCTGAATGATGAAGTTACGTGGCTGGAAGCCGTTGGCCGATTTCGGTTTCTTGCGGCGTCTTGGTTTTTTGCGTCTCTTGCCGTGTTGGCAGTGGCTCTGCTTGTCCGCAACTTGGCAAAACCAATGGCGCAACAAACAAGAATTGCTGCAATTGCCACGGTACTTGCCATATTCACGCTAGCGGTGGTCCCAACAATCGAACAATATATGACTTCGGCCACACCTCGAATTTACCACCAGGTCGGGAAAGCTGTCTTCGAAACGGCGCTGTCACTTGGAACGCTGCCAGGGTGTTTAGAACCTGACGATCAATGGCTTTTGGGCACGTGCGGAGAGATACCTGTTTTTACAATGTTTATGCGGGTGTTGGATATCATCAACGCGCTCGCCGGACTTGCGGTCGGTTCACTGATAGTTGGTATGATCTTGTGCCTGGCGAGCAGTGATCACGAAAGTGTTGAAGAAACAGCTGCAGAACTAGCCAGAAGCCTTCACCAGATGCGGCAGCAGCTATACTTGTCCAGTCTGGTTCTGACCTTTGGAATGTTCTTTGCGTCGAGCTGGATGTATTGGCCTCTGCCTTTGATCTCCGAAACTGAAAAAGCCGCGTACAATTCGCTCATCACAGCATCGGCGCTGTTTACCGGAACTTATTTTTGTCTGCTTATGCTGAGTTTCTACCTTCCGGTCGCACTGATTTTGGATGGCAGGATTAAAAACCTTAGCCTCATGGTCAGCAAAGGTGAAATGCACAAACAGAGCTTTGATATCGAAGACTGGAAAACTGCGCACGGGTTGAAAGAAGGTGTGGGTGAGATCTTGCGCACAGGGCTGGCAATCGTTGCACCAATTTTGGCTTCATTCGCAGGTGGAATAGCTCCGCTTGCTGTCTAATCCATGTTGTCGGAGGAATGCCACCCGGTCTCTGACAGTTTATCGAGGCAGCATTAAGCCTCTTCGAACAAATCGAAATACCTGGTCAACAACGGGGCCAGATTATCACTCTTAACAGCTCTGGACTGGTTTTGAATTACTTGAATGGCGATTGCTCAATCATTCGCGAAGGCTGCGAAAGGCACCTGTCTGTCCCAAGACAAGTTTTTCTGGTAAGACATTCGCGGGAATTGAGGCACAATTCCGGGTCAGAAAGTACAACTGAAGTGAGACGGGTATGAGTGGCGGTGCTGTCAGACGAATTCGAACCAGTCTCAGTTTGCCGCGGAAACCGCGAACCTATCCGGAACAAAGTTGACGCCACTCGCTAAGAGCGGCGGCGCGAGTCAGCTTGAAGGTGTCTCGGCTGGCCAGCGATCTTTCCTGGTTGAAGTGGTTGTAGATGGAGGAATGGACGGCGGCGAACTTCTGCAAACTTCGCATGCGCCTGAAACGTTGCATCGCGCGTTCGCGTCGTCGGAACGGCGAGTGCGAAT